>NZ_FMXV01000034.1:0-63093 GCF_900104425.1 Pseudomonas sp. NFACC13-1
ATCCAGCAACTGATTGAACTGAGTTCATTGCTGGCAAACCGAGTGCTGGATAACGTCGACCCACACTAGTCGCTACAGCATCAATCCCGTGGCGAGGGAGCTTGCTCCCTCGTTACGGATCGCCTACACCTCAAAAGCATGCATGTAACCCGCTGCCGCCTTCGCGAGCAGGCTCGCTCCCACAGAGAATTGGTGGAGGGCGTCTGTTCGGTGGAACTCTGCTTTACTATTTTTCAGGTGTGCTGCGAGTTAAGAAAAAATCAGAAAAACCGCCTCAACTGAAGATTTTCTTGGCCCACTTAAGAAAATCCTGACCAAGGGCAGAGAATTAAGGATTTGCCACGGATACGCGGCTGGACGCATGTGGACTACAGGAATCGTGAAAGGCATCGACGATGCGGTCGAATGAACCTCAAATCACCTTAGCGACATCCCGACTGACATAACGTCTGTTTCATTCTCCCCATGATGAATCTCCCTCTAGCCGCGGACTGCAACCGGCCATATGAGATCACGTGCCTTCTCTGCGACCTGAATGAATGCCTATCGGATAGGCAGCAGAGCGCCAAAGGCCATGAAAAACCCACCACACACTCGATTGAAGCGCCGCCCAGCCCGCGCCATCCAAGGGCGCACCCGGTGGGCTGCACTGGCAACTAACCATTCAACTGCAAACTCCACGACGGCATAGGTCAATGCCATGACCGTTGCCTGCAGCACTAAGTTTTTATGCGGATCGATGAAGGGCGTGATGAACGCTGTGAAGAGCAATAGCGCTTTGGGATTTGAGATGGCAGACAGCAATCCTTGGCGAAACAGAGACCAATCGCTCAATTTGGGAATCGCTTCCAAAGAGAGCGCTACCGGCTCTGATCGCCAGAGATTGATGCCCAGCCAAATCAAATACAGTCCGCCAACGATTTTCAGAGCAGTAAGCCAGACGAGAGACGTCATTAGCAGAGCGCCCAGCCCCAGAACGCAAAGTGCGATCATCCCGACAAAACCGATCACTCCTCCGCTGATGGTAAACAGCGTCTTCCGGTTGCCATGAAGCGCTCCATGGGTCAGTACGAGCAAGGCGTTGGGGCCGGGAACTACCGCAATGCCAGCGCAGGTGAGTAGATACAGCAACCAAGTATCGATTTGCATGGTTTCTCCAGATTGAAGTCGACAGTGCGGCATACAAAGCATGGAGCAGCTACAACTGGACGGAAAGCGCATATTCTGGCAATCAACCATTCGAATATCGAATAGAGGACGTGAGATGGCTCTTGGGGATTTGCAGATCGACTGGCTCAAGTGCTTTGTTGCAGCGGTGGATTCCGGATCACTGTCGAGTGCTGCCAGCGAAGTCCATCGATCTCAGTCTGCGGTCAGCATGCAACTCAAGAAGCTTGAAGCTGCCCTGGGGAAGCAGGTACTCATCAGAGGGCCTAGACACCTTCAGTTGACCGAAGACGGCCAACTGCTCTTGGGCTACGCCCGACGCATGCTTGCGTTGCATGCAGAAACACAGGCGGCCTTTCGGGACGATCATTTGACCGGGCTGATTCGGCTGGGCGTCGCGGAGGATTACGCCGCGCATTACCTCACACCTGTCTTGAAACGCTTCGCTCCTCGGCATAGTGGCGTCGACATTGAACTGACGTGCGAGCAGTCGACCGCCCTCATTCCTCGCATCAACAGTGGAGAACTCGATCTGGCCTTGGTTTCGCGTGATGATTCAAGACGGGGTGCATTCATTTTTCAGGAAACGATGGTCTGGGTTGGCGCGGCGCCATTTGAGTTGTGGCGCAGAGATCCACTTCCTATTGCTGTCTATGATTCCGCTAGCCTGGCACGGCGCAGTGCCGTTGAAGCACTCAACAAACAGGGTCGGCGATTCAAGGTGGTCTACAACAGCTCAAGTCTGGCCGGTCAGATTGCTGCGGTCGAAAGCGGGATTGCTGTTGCTGTGCTGACCAAGTGCACAGTACCTATGCATCTTCAAATCCTGGGGCCAGAACATAATCTCGGTCCGCTGGAACCAATGGATGTTGCGGTTTACCGGAGCAAAGCGTCGCAGGGGTCCAGGGCAGTTGATAGTCTGCGGGGCTTTCTGATCGAAAACCTTCGTAACCACACCGCTCCAACGAGCTGACTGACGACCGCCCACGTCCGGTCAAACACAGCCGTTCCTGTGCGGCAGGTATCGGCCAAGAGCGGACGTTTCGAGCAGAGAAATAAATCTGTTCTCTTTTTCCAATGGACATCACCGCGGCGTACGCAGGGCTATCGCGTGGTGCGCGCAGCGCTCTCTACAAAGGCACCTGAGCACTTGGCGCCGCGCAATGAGGCGAAGCACGGACTTCGCGTACGCATAAGGTTATGCCTGAGCCAATGCATTAATGAACCACTCGTAGAGTGCCTGTGGGTGGTATTGGGGAAAATACACAACTAGCGCGGTTGTAGTTACAAGCACAAGCACCACCAACAGCCCGGTAAGTAGCGTTACCAACGTCGAGAGAGGTGGATTGGGCGGGCCGTATTTATTCATCGCTTTACGCCCCGGAAGCATGATGAGCGGAAGCGTTATCACAAAGCCGATAACAGGGACCAAGCAGAGAATTCCCCATATCGGACTCCAGCCTAGATCACGTGCCCTGCGTACCAGTAGAGACACGTCGAGCAGGATGGCAGGAACGACAACGGTGACACCGACTATCAGCAAAACCACCAGTTCATGGCGCAACCCCACCATAAAGAACGCCAGCAAAATGCACGGAAGAACCACCGCCAAGGGCACATGAATCAGCCAGAAGCGCGCCAGAGAAATACGCCCGGAAAAATCTAAAATCCTGGGTTTTGAAAACGTGACAACCTCGTCGTCAATCAGTTGGGCGTCGCCCGGTTGGTATGGGTTTTCGATTTCGCCGCTGATGCTGCCGAAAACGGGTTCTATTCTTGCCATTTAGTGCTCTTCCCTGTGTTTGATGGCGCTATTCATGTCACAACGTTTACGCCTCGTATCTAATCGAAGGCCAGCATCAAACTCAAGCAAAGACGCTATCGTGCAAGGGGGCTGTGTGCACCACAGCATGTGTGGGTCTGTCACATGGTGGGCGCAGTACACTTATGACAGCGAATTGATCCGTGGTGCTCTCCGGTACGCCATTGGTGAACCGTATACGCTGGATCTCGATTCCATCATTTATCGACGCCACCACCCATATGACGGCTGCGCCGTCGAGCGGGAGCAAGTTCACTCGCCACAGGAGATGGGTGGCGGCTGATACATCTGCGAGGAGTGAAAGGCTGTCATCGCGAGCAAGCTCGCTCCCACAGAGGATTGGTGGTGGGTGCCCAGTCAAGACACGTCTTGGACCCATCGACAATCACATCGCAATAAAATAACCATAATTCATATTATGAACCACAATTGACTAAATGGTTTTTAAGGTAGACGATGGTCCATCTCTTCTACTTCGGAGGAGCTTTCCCAGAGTCATTCCCTATGAACGATGTTGAAAAGGCCGAAACGGTCTCCTACACGCTGCGTAATTTGAGCAGCAGCCTGGACAGGACCATTGCCGCTGTCGCCAATACCCTTGGCAAATCGAAAAACGCCTTGATCCTGGAGACCTTGGAGCGGGAGTTCTACGCCTACATCTCCACCTACGCCCGGTCGAATCTGCTGGTTTCGGCGATGGATGCCGAGCTGGCGAAAAAGTTCGGCATCGAGATTCTTTCGGAATGGTATGAAAGCGACCACACCATTCGGTACGACCGCTACCTCAGCGGCGAACTCAAACTGGACAGCATCGATAAGGTGGATGCTATGTTCAAGGCGAACCTCCCATTGCTTGAACTGCGTGCCAAGCAACTTATAGACAAAGGTTACTTCCGGCTGCCACGGGGCATCTCTTTGACGTTTGCCGTGTTCATTGAGATCGCCAAGCAAGATGAGGCTCTCGTTCACAAGATCTACAGAGGGGCGTTCGGCAACACTGAGGATTTCTACGCGTCCTTGAACGCAATACGTGCAGCCCTTTCGCTTCCCGCTATCAAACCTGAATAGCCAATGCCCAGGGGGCTTCCCCCGTTAACCCGCGCATTCGTTCAGCTAACAAATGAACAAGGAAATATGACGCATGCTCCTCGATCACCTGAGTGAAATTACTGACAACCAGCACTACCTTGTAAAAACCAGCATTCATTACGACGAGTACCTACACGCGCTGAATAAAATCCTCAACTCGCTTCAAGCTAAGATAGGCGAGAAACCAGTCAAGCGTCTCATCCGAGATAAATTGCAAGTTCGCGCCGGGGTTTTTAACGAGAGTCAATATATACAGGCTGCTTGCGAGCTAACAGCCATGAGTGATTTTATCGACTACCCCAATGCGGCATTCGTCTACGAAGATAAAGTCACGTCGCCTAAAGATGTTGACTTCAGCGTAACTGTAAAAGGGGAAAAATATAATCTCGAAGTAAAATGTGCCTCTTACAAAGATGAAGTACGCCACCCTGACGAAGTGACGCTTACCTTTTCAAACAGAATGCCCCACAACGCACTCCGCGAGCAGGCGCTTAGAGAAGCGCGTGAGCGCTTGATGCCTCAAGGCAAGACAGTGAAAGAAGGGAAAAATCTAGATAACGTAATGAAGGATTTTCTGGAAACCACCCAAGCAAAAGTCAAGGAATGCAGAGTCGAAGACACCAACATATTAATTGTGTGCTGTCACAAAGAGATCGACATGCAACTGTGGCGTGGCTACCTGTTTGGTGAGGGTGGTTTTTTTACCGAAGACAGTCCAATTGGTCATGAACGATTCGATCTCGTGGATTTTGTCTTGCTCACCAATATCTACAACCGACATTTCAACTACTTCAATGACCCTAGGGTATCCAATCACTGGCGCCTTTCGTCCTCTTTCAATCTGTTGTACCCCAATAGATTTTCAAAGAAAAGCAAGTCCATAACCAAAGAAAATGGACGGAAAAAATTAAATGAGTTAAATGAGATATTTCCCAACCACAATGTAAAATTTGAAGACTTCCTAAAAAACCGGGACGATGTTCCTTCCGGAGAAAATGAAGCAATGAAGCATATTCTCGGCGTTGCTTGGTACGCCGACAAATTCAAGACCAACGGCGTTTTCTATTTTCAACAGAGCTGATCAAAAAATCTTGCATGATCAAAAGTATTATCCATTACAAGCAAAACCACTTGAGCACCTCTAGATGGCCTCTATCCCTGACGTTTTCATTATTGAAACACTCGACCCTGACGATGAAGGCAATGGTCGCTTCGAAGGCAGCGTGATTTCTTCAGTTTTGAGGCTACACGAAAAAAAACCAATATACCGCTATGTCAGGACACGAGATCAGTTCATCGAAGCCGTTACAGAGTTCGGGAAGTCGGGATATCGGTACCTGCACATCTCTGCTCATGGGAATGAAGATGGATTGTTCACGACCAATCAGAATGAGATCGGCTATACGGATCTTGCAAAAATACTAGAACCTCACCTGAAAAAACGTCGCCTGTTTCTATCCGCTTGCTCCATGATCCATGACAAGTTTTTATCTGCACTTTTCTCTACTACAAAGTGCATCTCAGTCGTGGGCCCTCGTGAAGACATCTATTTTTCGGACGCAGCTGTCACTTGGCCTGCCATTTACCACCTTATGTTTTCAGAAAACACTGACGGCATGGATAAATCACATCTTAAAGCACAGCTCACCCACATCCGCGCTCTTTTTAAAATCGACCTGGCTTACTACTCAAAATCAAAAAATAAATGCGGCTATACCCACAATCTCTAGTCTGATTAGCTCCCCATGCCCCAACCCCGCGCACACCCGCGCCAACAAGGGGCGATTTACGGTCAAACCTTTTGGCCATTTCGATCCCCTTTTGGCCTCTCCTGCCGTTCTCTGAAACGCCGCGCGCCGCAAGACTGTGTTCAAACCGACCAGCCTTGCGGAGAACAAAAAAATGCTGACGATCTACTCAGACGATCACCACCTGCACCACGGGCGTTGCGAGTTGATGGATGGGCAATTGATGCCTTGCTTCGAGATGCCGTCCCGGGCCGATCATGTGTTGGAGCGGGTCAAGGCGCAGGGGCTGGGGCCGGTGGAGGCGCCGCAGGATTTTGGCCTGGGGCCGATCCAGCGCATCCACAGTGCGGCGTACCTGGAGTTTTTCAAAGGCGCCTGGGACCGCTGGGCCAAGTACAACCGCGACGGTGATTTGTTGCCCTTCACCTGGCCGGCGCGAACCCTGCGCTCGGTCATCCCCACGAGCCTGCACGGCCAGTTGGGTTATTACAGTTTCGACGGCGGCGCGCCGATTACCGCCGGTACTTGGCAGGCGGCCTACAGCGCCGCGCAAGTGGCCCTCACCGCTCAGGCGGACATCCAGCGCGGCGCGCGCAGTGCCTTTGCGTTGTGCCGCCCACCGGGGCACCACGCCGCCGGCGATTTGATGGGCGGTTATTGCTACCTCAACAACGCGGCCATCGCCGCCCAGGCCTTTCTCGACCAGGGCCATCGGAAGGTCGCGATCCTGGATGTGGATTACCACCACGGCAACGGCACCCAATCGATTTTCTATGAGCGCAGCGACGTGTTGTTCGCCTCGATCCACGGTCACCCAGAGGCGGAGTTTCCGTTCTTTTTGGGGTATGCCGACGAGCAGGGCGAGGGCGACGGCGAGGGCTTCAATTTCAACTACCCTTTGCCAGCCGGCTCGGGCTGGGACACCTGGAGCGCGGCGCTGGAGCAGGCCTGCGGGCAAATCCGGGGTTACGACGCCGATGTCATCGTCGTGTCCCTGGGTGTCGACACGTTCAAGGACGATCCCATCTCGCAATTCAAGCTCGACAGCCCGGATTACCTGGCGATGGGCAAGCGCATCGCGGCGCTCGGCAAGCCGACGCTGTTCGTGATGGAAGGCGGCTACGCGGTGGCAGAAATCGGCATCAATGCCGTGAACGTTCTTGAAGGTTTCCAAAGCGCCCCATGAGGAATCACAGCATGAATAGACTCAAGCGTTTTATGGCCCCAGCCGTGTGCGCCGCGCTGCTTTGCGGCGCTGTCCAGGCCGAGGAGCGCACCTTGCGCGTCTACAACTGGTTCGACTACATCACGCCCAAGGCCTTGGACGATTTCAAGGCGCAGAACAGCCAGGTCAAGCTGGTCTACGACATCTTCGACACCAACGAGGCCCTGGAGGCCAAGTTGCTGACGGGTAACTCCGGCTATGACGTGGTGGTGCCGTCCAACGTGTTCCTCGCCAAGCAGATCGAAGCCGGGGTGTTCCAGCCCCTGGACCGCAGCAAGCTGCCGAACTGGAACCACCTCGATCCCAAGCTGATGAAGCTGATCGAAGCCAACGACCCGGGCAACAAGTTCGCCGTGCCCTACATGTACGGCACCATCCTGATCGGCTTCAACCCGGACAAGGTCAAGGCCGCCCTGGGCGACAACGCGCCGGTGGACAGTTGGGACCTGATCTTCAAGGAAGAGAACATCAGCAAGCTCAAGCAGTGCGGCGTGGCGCTGCTGGATTCGCCGTCGGAGATCCTGCCCTTGGCCTTGCAGCACCTGGGCCTGGACCCCAACAGCAAGAAGCCGGCGGACTACGCCAAGGCCGAAGCGCTGATGATGAAGATTCGCCCGCACGTCACCTATTTCCACTCGTCCAAGTACATGGCCGACATCGCCAACGGCGACATTTGCGTGGCCGTGGGTTACTCCGGCAGCTTTTCCCAGGCGGCCAACCGCGCCAAGGAGGCCAAGAACGGCGTGACGGTGGACATGCGCCTGCCCAAGGAAGGCGCGCCGATCTGGTTCGACATGCTCGCCATTCCCAAAGGCGCCGCCAACCCAGGGGACGCCTACGCCTTCATCAACTATTTGCTGCAACCGCAGGTGATCGCGCCGGTCAGTGATTTTGTCGGCTATCCGAACCCGAACAAGGACGCGACCGACATGGTCGACCCGGCGATCCGCAACAACCCCAACCTGTACCCGACCGAAGCGGCCATGACCACGCTCTACACCTTGCAACCGTTGCCACGGGATGCCGAACGGGCGCGGACGCGGGCCTGGACGCGGATCAAGTCCGGTCAGTGAGTTCATCAAGCTAAACAGAAAACCTGTGGGAGCGAGCTTGCTCGCGAAGACGCCGGCACATTCAACATCACCGGCGCCTGATACACCGCTTTCGCGAGCAAGCTCGCTCCCACAGGCGTTATCCACGTCCCATACATAGTTACCACCTTCCCCGTTTTGAGCCGCCCTAGCATGGAAAACCCCGAGCGTTTCGCTCCGGGAACGCCATGGATCACAAGACAGGGAGACTCAGATGACATCTACGTCTAACACCAGGCCCAAAGCCGACCCCAAGGAAGCGGTGTACAACCAGTTGCTCGCAGGGCCCACCTATCCAGAGGTCGCGGCCGTGCTCCTGAGCGATGGCCTCAAGAAGCTCTACCCCACGCTCAACCTCGATCCGCACAATACCTTGGTCGGCGAACCGTCCTGGGACATTGTCGATGACGAAATCGTGCGGCGCCCGACCCGCTACGAAACCCTCAGCGAGATGCTGGCCGGGCTGGTGAACGAAAAAAGCGACCCGCTGCTGCTGATCGAAGGCTTGCACTTCCTGACCCAATTACCGCTCACCGAGCCCGAAGTGCATTTGCCGGTGCGCATCGACCAGATCGGGCGCCTGCTCAACGAACTGGTACCGGCCATGCTGACGGCCTGTCAGGAGCAGCAACTGGCGTATTGGAATGCGCCGCAGGGCGAGTCCGGCCCACTCTGGCATGAACTCTCCAATACCTT
Source organism: Pseudomonas sp. NFACC13-1 (assembly GCF_900104425.1). Lineage (NCBI taxonomy): Bacteria > Pseudomonadati > Pseudomonadota > Gammaproteobacteria > Pseudomonadales > Pseudomonadaceae > Pseudomonas > Pseudomonas sp. NFACC13-1. Next base: position 8,839 of record NZ_FMXV01000034.1, read on the forward strand.
GCGCAAGGCCTGGGATGTCGGGCGCATCAAGGGCTGGACGGCCACTGAATGCGCCATGGCCCGGCAATTGTTCCATTACCCCGACCGCAAGGACCGTAAGGACAACGACACTTATGACAGCCACGCGTACCTGATCGACATCGATAACGTCGATGGCCCTGAGGTCAGACGCCTGGGTGACACCTCGCTCGTGGTGCTGATCGGTACGGTCGATAAAAAGGAAGTCATCCTGGCCTACTCGCTCAACAACGGCTACGAGAAGTTCGATTCGCGGCAGGCTTTTGGGGAGTCCTTGCCGTCCCACTTCGTTCCGGGCAGCTACCGGAAACTCCAATGGCGGCTGTACGAGCCCGACGGCAATATTTTCGATCACAAGGCCTGCGGGATCATCGCCGAGCAAGTCAGGATACTCGGGACCTTTCCGCAAACATGGGCGATCTACGAAAACACATCGCCCGCGGCCAACGAAGAAACGGACGACGATGCGCTCGTGGCCTTGTTCCAGAAACAAATGCCCGATTGGTTGTTGGGGGCCTCGCCGACCGACCAGATCCTGTTCGCCCAGCACATGAAGCGCCTGTCGATATTGAATCAGGTCCATGCCGGCAAAACCTACCTGGATGAGATTCCTCCCCTCAAGGAATATGCGCTCGGCCTGCTGAGAAAGCGGATGGTCTCGAAGCATGCCGACGCCTCGAAGCTCGACCTGGAGGCCATCGAGATCGAGGTGCGCAGCCCCGTGGTCTGGGGCACCTTCGTGGTGCCCGGCAAGATCGAGACCACCCGGTTCAGCCTTGTCGAGCTCGCCTTGCAAAACCTCATCGCACTCCCCCTTGGCGACAAGATCGTCAAGTTCGTGGACGACACCGAGTTGCCCGACTGGATGACCGTCGAGTACGTCGAGAGCCTCATCACCCAGGTCGACATCGGCCGTGTCTACCCCGAACTGATCAAGCAAAAGCTGCTCGACGATCCGGCAGAGTCGAGGCGCCGCGAAAAGCTCTACACCTCCCAATTACGCATCCAGCTCCCGATGCTCGCGCTGGAATGCAAGATCCGTGGCCTGGGTCACCTGGACGATCGGGGCTACCGCTACGTCGCCGCACTGATGCAGCCCGAAGAAGCCAACCGCAAGGTGGACGGAAAAACCATCGTCCTGCGCAGGCTGGCCTTCGTGCCCGAGCTGCAACTGGGCGACGCGGAGGATGTCGTGGCCAACATGTTCATCATCGGCCCCGAGGATTCGAGCGCAGGGCCCTGCTTGCTATACCGCCCCATGATGCAGCCGCAGTTGAGCCAGTACCCGGCGTTCAGCAACCTGTTGTACGCGATCAGGCAAACCCCTTCTTTGCGTCAATCGGTGCTGGCGTGGTTGCCCGATGGGGTGCGCGACGATTACGGCCGGTTCGTCTTTCCTGACTTGCTGCCCTCCCCTTGGAGCATCGTGGCATTCGTGGCCGCCCCGTTGACGTCATTGGCCAATAGCGGCCCCGTCAGGTTGACCGACAAGACCCTCGGGGCGGATTTCCTGCCGCTGTTGTTCAAGGCCAACGCCGATGCCCTGGTGGAGCTGGCCGATCGGCAAGCGGTGTCCAACCGTGAAAATCGCTGGGAGACCTTCAAGCGGACAGGCTGGCTGATTTTCAACCTGGTCTTGCCTTACCTGGGGACCACCGTCGGCACCGCGGCCTGGCTCTGGCAGATCATGGACGACATCGACAAGCTGACGCAGCGCAACGACGAAGCCAATCGCCCGGCCAAGTGGGAGGCGTTCGCCGATCTGCTGCTGAACATCGCATTGGCGATCATCACCCACGCCATCGACCGCGCCAGGGCCGCCAGGAATTCGGATCGGGCACAGCCATCAAAGGAGGTGCGCGAACTCGAGAGCCTGCCAAAACCCGAACATCAACTGGTGATAGAACAGCTCGAACCGTTGTCGAGCACGGCGCTGCCAGCCGAACACTACGAGGCTATCCGTTCCAGTGGCGCCTTGATGGGACGCTCGAGGGAAAGCACCCGGCTCCTGGACGCCTTGAGCATCGACGAGCCCGCAGATCCCGGGCAACTCCAGGCCGAAGGCGCGCTAAAAGGGCTCTACGAACGAAGCGGGAACTGGTACGCAAAAATGGCGGGGAGCTGGTTCAAAGTGAAAGTCGAAGGCGAATCGGTCTCTATCGTCGACGGGAAAGATCCCACCCGCGAGGGGCCGCCCTTGATCAATGATACCCACGGCACATGGCATATCGATACGCGCCTGCGATTACGCGGCAGCGGCTCCAAAGGCGTCCGGCAAAAAGTCATCGCCGACGCGCAGCGACGCCGGACCGAGCTGCTGGCCTCCTTGAACCGGTTCGAAGAAAAGAAGCCGCAGAACCAGAAACTGCTGACCATGCAAGCCAAGGAAATGAACGAGGCTGCGGGGCCGGCCAAGGAAATAAAGCGCGACGAATATGTCGACCTGCTGAAAACACAGCGGGAAAACTACGAGAAAGCGTTGCGGACACTGATGGAATGGCCGCTCTTCCAGTCAAGGCCCGACTACGCTCGCACCCGGCTCGGCTACCTGAACGCGCAGATCGATTTCACCTTCGCCGAAATGGAGGCGCTCCAGGAACGATTCATACCGGCCTTGACCAAGGCCAAGGGCATGATCACCTCCGGGGTCGAGGTGCTGGAGCAACAGCACATCGACGCCGCCGAGAGCATGATCAGCGTCGGCGACGACATGATCGAACGCCTGGACTACATGGAAACGCGCTTCACCGAGCTGAAGACTGTGGGCTACGAAGGCTTCGAATTTGTCCATCGACACCGCAAGAAGATGCCGCTCTACACGGGCGCCGACCTTCGTATGATCAAGCTGGATATGTATCGCCATCTCTGTCTGTCGCTGGAAAGCGTCGAGTCGATGCCCGAAGGCTGGGAGGCGCTCAACCAGGTCGTCGATAACGCCACGGTGGCGTTCCAGAGCCTGCGTGACGCGATCGATGAGCGAAGCGTGATCCGGCTGGACGAGCGAATCGACGCATTCGGCAGCCTGGCCGAACAGTTCGCCGCCATCGGCGAGCACCTCCAATACCTGGGTAACGAATACAAGGGCAGCGTGCAGCCGCTACAACTGGCGCGACTGCGCTCGGGGATCGCCACGCTGGAGCAATGGACGCTGCGTCACCTGGGAGCCGCCTTGGAGGAAAGAAAGAATCAGCGAAGCTCGGGGGCGCCTTACGAACAACGGCCCAGGCCTCGGAAAAAATTCATCCGCGCGCGCTTCTGGGGCCTGGTCAGTGGCGAGCCGCGCTTGTCCAAGCTCATGGAGGAAACGGACTGGGTCGATGTGAAAAAACCTTTCTCGGGGGAGATCATCGTCACGTTCCACCGCAAGGAAACCGGCGAATGGATTCCCCACCTGAAGCCCGATGCGGCACCGGCCGCTGTGCCGGCGTTGAACATCAGCGTCGCCAAGGGCAATGACCTGATCAACGGCCTGGCGGCGTTCAAGGCGCAGATCGCAGAAACCGCAAAGACCCCCACCCAAACGCCCACCGGGCTCGGGATGATCCTCAACGCCCACGCCGGCAGGATGGAGAAAATCAGCGCGGCAATCAAAAAAGCGCTCGACCAGGCGCAAGGCGTGGCCTCCAACGAAACGTTCGAACTGCCGGCAGAGCAACGACGCGCGGCGGAAACCTTGCGCGCGCAACTCGAAAGGGAATCGAGCGCCCTTTACATCCTGGGCTTCGACACGGTCTTGAATCTCATCAAGCAACGCCCGCCGACCATGAGCAGCATCCTGTGGCTCAAGAGCCGCAACCAGATTTCCATCACCAAACAAAAGAGCCGTCAACGCATCAAGACCCCACCCCACGGCTATCTCGACCGATACGAGATCAAGGATGTGAAGACCAATAAAACCCTCTGGTTCGCGGATTTCCGTTACTCGAAAAGCTGGGTCCCCGCCTACGCATTTCTTTCTGCACGCTTGAAAACCATCGAGCAAGCCAGCCAGGAAGCCGTCGATGTCGAAGACACCCAGTCCCTCACCCAGCGTCAACTGGTCGACCATTACCGCAGCGAAATTGCCGTGGACCAGGCCAAGGAAGTGTTCTTTCATAAAGCCCGTTCATGAACCAAGGCCGGGGCATTTGCCGATGCTCCGGCCCCTCAAAGTGCCCAGGTTTTCTCCAGGCTCGCCAGTGCGGCAGCGATCGCTGCGGGCGGCACGGCCGCGAAGCCCAGCACTAGCCCGGCCCGCACCTGTGTCGAGGCCGTGGTCGGCAACCAATAGCTGCTCAAGCCATTGACTTCAACCCCCGCCGCCGTCGCCTGGGCAATCAGTTCGCGTTCCCGGGCGAGGCTGTCCACCGGCACCGTGACATGCAGCCCGGCCACGACGGTCGGCAAGGTGCCAACCCCTGGAATGTCTTTGGGCCAACCCGCCAGCAGCGCGTCCCGTCGGACCAGCGCGGCCCGCCGCATGCGCCGGATGTGGCGCTGGAAATGCCCGGCGGCCATGAACTCGGCCATTACGGCCTGGGTGCTGACTTCGGAATGGCGCACGTCCACGGCGCGACGCCGGGCGAAGGCGTTGACCAGGCCCGGCGGCAGCACCAGGTAGCCCAGGCGCAGGGCCGGGAACGCCACTTTGCCGAACGTACCGACGTAGAGCACCCTCCCCTGGCGATCCAGTGCCGCCAAGGGCGCCAGGGGCGCGCCGCTGTAGCGGTACTCGCCATCGTAGTCATCCTCGACGATCCAGCCGTCGTTGCGCTCGGCCCAGGCCAGTAGTTCCAGGCGCCGTGGCAGGCTCATGACCACCCCGGTCGGGTATTGATGGGACGGGGTGACGTAGGCCAGCCGGCAATGGCTCAGCCCACCGAGCGCCGTGCAGTCCAGGCCCTCATCATCGACCGGCACGCCTCTGACGTCGGCACCGGCGACGGCGAACGCATGCCCGGCCGCGCGATAACCGGGATTTTCCACCGCCACGACGTCGCCCGGGTCCACCAGCAGCTGTGCACAAAGGCTGATGCCCTGTTGTGCACCACTGGTGATCACAATTTGTTCAGCCGTGCAGTGCAGCCCCCGGGAGCTGCGCAGGTAAGCGGCGATCAGCCCGCGCAAGCGCGCATCCCCTTGGGGGTCGCCATAACACAGCTGTTGCAGATCCGGCTTGCGCCAGAAAGCCGCGTTCAGCTTGGCCCAGACGTCGAAAGGGAACAGATCGAAAGCCGGCACACCGACCCTGAATGCTCGCGGCGGGCCACTGGGCGGCTGGGGTAAATGGTGGTTTTCGACCCGATTCAGCGCATCGCTGTGGATAACTTCACTGGATGGAATCACAGGCAAATCGAGCCAATCTGTGGATAAGGCTGTGGATAAGCCTGTTGAAAACCCTGTGGATACTTTTGTGGATATGTTTTTCAGCGGCAGGGTCGTCGAGGACAGTTTCGCCACATAAGTACCGTCCCCTACCCGCCCTTCGATGAAGCCCTCGGCGTAGAGCTGATCGTAGGCCCGCACCACGCTGTTGCGCGAGATCGACAAGGCCGCCGCCAGGTCACGGCTGGCCGGCAGGCGCGTGCCGCTGGCCAGGCGTCCGTCCAGCACCCGGGCGCGCAACGCCTGGTAAAGCTGGCGGCTGAGCCCCTGGCGGCGATCCAGCTCGATGCCAGCGGGATTGAACGACAGTGGCGGCACGACGTTGTGCATGGCAGCCCTCGCGAATGGACCTATCGAATTGGCTAGAAGTGGCTCTTACAACAGACCAATAGCCTGCCTAGGATGCTCCCATTCGCCAAGGAAAATCATCATGTACAACCCCAAAGCCTTTGCCGTCGAAGACTTGCCCCAATTGCACCAGATGATGGGCGATTGCCGCCTGGCCGTGCTCGTCACCCACGGTGAACACGGTGTGCAGGCCAGCCATCTGCCGCTGTTGCTGGACACGCAACAGGGGCCGAACGGCACCCTTTACGGGCATATGGCCCGGGCCAATCCACAATGGCGCGACTTGCAAGCCGGTGCCGAGGCCCTGGTGATATTCGCCGGTGCCGAGGCCTACGTCAGCCCGGGTTTCTACCCGAGCAAGGCCGAACACGGCAAAGTCGTGCCGACCTGGAACTACGTGGCCGTACACGCCTACGGCAGCGCTGAGGTGTTCAGCGACGCGCAGCGCCTGCGCAACCTGGTCGGCGCCCTCACCGACCGCCACGAAACCGCTCGCGAGCAGCCGTGGAAAATCGACGATGCACCGCCGGAGTACATCGACAGCATGCTCAAGGCCATCGTCGGCTTCGCCCTGCCCGTCCAGCGCCTGGAAGGCAAGCGCAAGCTCAGCCAGAACCGCAGCCCCGCGGATGTCGCCGGGGTACGCAGCGGTCTTGCCGCCAGCCCCGACCCGCAGGACCAGACGCTCGCGCGGCTGATGCCTGATCCATCGTCCAAGGAGTGAACATGAGCCAGATTGAAATCCGCCGCGTCAGTGCCAACGATCACGCCGCGTGGCTGCCGCTGTGGCAGGCCTACTTGCGTTTCTACAACACCGAGCTGCCAGAGGCGGTCTGCCAAAGCACCTGGCAGCGCTTGCTCGACGACCGCGAGCCAACCCACGGCGCCCTCGCCTGGAACGGCGACACGGCAGTCGGCCTGGTACATTTCATCTACCATCGCTCGAACTGGAGCATCGAAAACTCCTGCTACCTGCAAGATTTGCTGGTGACAGAACCGAGCCGCGGCACCGGTGTGGGTCGCCAGCTCATCGAATTCGTCTACGCCGCCGCCAAGGCCGATGGCTGCTGCAAGGTGCACTGGTTGACCCACGAAACCAACGCTACGGCGATCCAGCTGTACGAGCGCATCGCCGAGCGCCCAGGCTTCATTCAATTTCGCAAAGCCCTTTAAGGAGCACCCCATGTCGTTTTCACTCGCTGATTGGAAAGGTGTCCCGGCGCCGTCTGCGCAGTTGCTCGAAGGGCGTTTCATCCGCCTGGAAAAACTCGATCCGGCGCGGCATGCCGACGGCTTGTGGCAAGCCCTCGAAGGCCCCGGGGCCGACCCGAAACTCTGGGATTACTTGCCCTATGGCCCGTTCAAGGATCGCGGCGCGTTCGATGCCTGGCTGAACAACCACGCCGCCAACACCGACCCGTATTTCTTCAGCGTGATCGACCGCGCCAGCGGCGAGGTGCAGGGCATTCTCAGCCTCATGTCCATCGTCCCGGCCCAGGGTCGCATCGAGATCGGCCACGTGACCTTCGGCGCACCGATGCAGCGCTCGCCGAAAAGCACCGAGGCGGTCTACCTGTTGGCCAAGGAGTCTTTCGCCCTGGGTTACCGCCGGCTGGAGTGGAAGTGCAACAACGGCAACGCTCGCTCCAAATACGCCGCCGAACGGCTGGGGTTCACGTTCGAAGGCGTGTTCCGCCAGCACATGGTGGTCAAGGGCCAGAACCGAGACACCGCGTGGTATTCGATGCTGGATTCGGAATGGCCCGCTATCGGCGCCGGGTTCGAGCGCTGGTTGAGCGACGAGAACCAAAGCGAGGGCGGCCAGGTACGTAGCCTGGCAGAGTGTCGCTCAGCCTGATGAATGATTGCCACCGCGCATCCGTTCGCGGTGGCGATCATTCAAGACGGCCTATCAGGACTCAGGCGGCTTCCTCGTGGCCAGGAACGGCTTGAGCACCTCGGGCGTCACCCCTCTTCGGGCATACGGCCAGGCCCATTGCGGTATGGCCCCATGGGCATTCACATAACTGGCGAAATTCAGCCGGCTGTGCCCCGCGTCCGCCCCTGAAAAATTGAAATTGTAGAGGAAGTACTGGGCTTGCCTGTCGCTCATGCTGTAGGCATCCAGAATCAGCCGATGTGCCTGCGCCTCGTCCTGGGTCAGGCTGTCGATCAAGGCGCTCGCGAACGTTGACTCGCTGTCGAGCGCACCGGGTCGGCCCAGCACGAACCGGATGTTGTCGTTGCTGAAGTGCGGCCCCATCAGATCCTGCCAAATGCTCCGGGCGCTTGCGCGCGTGATCCCGCGCATGGCGAGAATGGACCACCATAGGTCCGGCCTGTCGAACAGGACAGCGATCCGGCTATTGGAAAACGGCTGGCCCGGCGTACTGAACAACCTGGCGACAGCAGACAAGTCGCTGTCCCTGACGTATCGGGCCTCCAGCATATAGCCGGAGAACTCCAGCAGGGCCTTGCGATGCGTGAACAGGTTTTGCAGATTCCAATCATCGAACGGCTGCATCCAACGGATATCGACGCTGCCGTACAGCTCCAATTCGTCATAACGGCCCGTGAGATATTGGGCAATGAGTTCAAGCCGCGCCTCGGATAAGCCTGGGGTGCGTATCCATTGCGAAAGCAGGTTCAAGGGGAACAGCCCGCCCAGGTTGGAAGCGATCAAGGGGGACTTGAGCAGGATGGTCGCCCGCCTCGACAAGATAGGGAATCGTTGGAGGGCGACGGTCAGCAGGTCGACCAGGTCCTCGGCCCGATCGTATTGGATGAATTGCGCCAACAGATCTTCATCGTCGAACATGCTGCGGCCGGTTTCCTCCTTGAACCTTGTCCCGACCTTCTTCAAGTCGCTGCTGTCCACCAGATAGGCACCGTTGAGCGTGTTTTCGAGCTGTTCTTCGCTGAGATGACCATGCACGGCCTGGTCGTAGCGGACGTACGCCATGCTGTTCTTGGGGTGGTGATCGGTCAGGTCCCGGGCCTTGACCCCGTATTCGAGCATGATATGGAGCACGTCCTGGGAGAACATGAGGAATTCATTGTTGAGCAGTTCGGCCACTTCCGTAGGCTCGACAGGCGCCAGCAGCGTGTCCTCGAAAAAGCTCCGCAAGGACTGATCGTTCTGGGTGTAGTAGGGAATGCTGCTCAGCACCGGTCGCCCTGGAGCCCGGGGGGACAGGAAACTGCCGATGTGGCGCAGCATTTCCGGCGGCAAGGCGGCGTCCGATGCATGGTTCAGCAGCCTGCGCGCCATGTCGTCTGCATGCAGGTGCAAGAGCCTCAGCAGCGGTTGAAACAGGTTATGCGGGTTGCGCGTCCCGTAGACAATCTGGCTCAGGTCGAATACCGCCCCCTCGCCCAACAGGTTCTCCAAGGAACGGGCATTATCAACGAGCGCCTGCTGCAACCCGGTGGGCTGCGTCACCAGGTAATTGTTCAGTTCCGGGTGCTGATCGATGTAGGCGGCGGCTTCATTGCGCAGTCCCTGCATCGAAAACCTCGGCTGCGCCTGCCCGTCGTTCAAGCCCCGCGCGAGGGCGTTGAAAAAGCAATCGCCGTCGGCCGCGAACGTGACGTCCGTATCGTCGGCCAGCCTCAAGGTGTAATGGTTTTCCCCCGTGCGTATCAACACCACGTCGGTGCTTGACCTGAGCGGATGCGTGCCCGATGGGTAGCTGCTTTCGTACTGCCCTGGGGTGAAACGCACGGTCCAATCCCGGTGCCCATGGCGTCGGTCGATGATCAGCAAGCTGCGATTTCGCGGCCAACTCGCAATGCGGGTGATGAACGAAGGCACCAGTTCCATGATCTGGACGTCCCATACCCCCGGCGTACGGATCAGGTCGGAAACGGCGCGAAGCGATGGCGCCGATTGCTTGGGATCTGAAGGACCCGGCTGGGGAGAGCCTTGCGACGGCCGCTTGCCTCCTCCGCCCAGGCCATAACCTACGGCGCGCCACTCGCCATCGGGCCCACGGGCCACCGTGCTTCTCATCACGCCACTGGAGCGGATGCTCAACCCCGTGGCCGGGTCGACGATGGTGGCCTCGGTGGCCTTCAGCGACGTATGGTCGTGCACCCGGAACACCGTCCCATCGGGTTGCCGTACATACACCTGGCGCGTGACGCGGCCCGTGGCGACATCGGTGATGGCGGGGCGATAGAAGCCCCGGGCATCCGCTGACAGCCCACGGAGCAATGCGGTATCCGTCACGGCATAACGGCGATACAACGCGTCCTCCAAGGGCAATCCGAGCAGCGCTTCAGTCGAGTTCTGCCGAGCCGCTGCCGGCAGGAAAGTCCCCTGGCCTCGCACCTTGAATGGCACACCGCCGAGGCCTGGCGACCGTCGGGTGTTCGCCACCGCGTGCACGAACATCAGCGTGTCCAGGTGCGTGGGCACGGCACCGGTCTTGATCACCAGCAAACCCGTCTTGACCGCACGCGTCAGCATCTGGAAACCGGGGATAAGCAGCAGGCCTGCCAGGTCCATGACCAGCTCCACCACCATCATCGCCAGCCTCATGGCGGTTTGGTGGCTGATATCCCGGTTGCTGTTGGAGCGGTGATCGGCATGGGCGCTGTGGAAATTGACGTGGGCCCGGTGAAATTCTTCGAGGAAATGGCCATTGATCAGGTACCCACGGACCAGGGGGCGACCGCGATGTTGCCCCAACGCACGCTTGATCTCCTCCGGGTCGAGGATGGACATGCGCGAACGGAAGTACGTGCGCCATTCTTCTTGTTGCAGCAACCCCGTGACGCCGTCGCTCAGGTCCGAAAACTCATGGAAGTCATCGCCATGAGGGCTGTCCGGGAAATAGACGCCCACAGTTCCCGTAATCTGCGGCCCCGGCTGGTCTGAAAGAATCAGCACGCCATCGATGCTGATCGCGTTGCCCGTCGTGCCATGCTGCAAACCGACGGTGCCGCCCAAGAGAAGTCCGTAGACGCGCACGCTGCGCCCGCCGACCGATGCGCGCTTGGCGGCGGTGGGCGATTGCAACAGCGCCTCCAGCCAGCCCGCGACCCGCTTCTGCGCCTTCGGTGGGCTGGCGTCGGGATTGATCACAGTCGCCTTGAACACATCGTCGCCCCGCAGCCCGGCCGCGTAACCTTTGAACTCGAGGTTGGCCAGGTACGCCGCCTGCCAGGCCGCCTTGTAGTGCGGCGTATTCATTTGTTCGCGAAGCAGGGTTTCATAGCGGCCACCGGCATCGATGCTCGACGCCATCCGGGCCAGTTCGCTTCCGGTCACCGTGATCAGGAAACCGCTTGCCGGGTGCCGGACACGTTGACCATGCCGGTCGACCAAATCAACGGCCAGCACTTCTCTCATTGCGTTCGGGTACTGCGGTGCACGCAGATTATCGAGCATTAACTGCGTCAGGCTGCTGGTCCGGGACTGCCTCGGATTGGCCCGATCGCCGAAGAACAGCTTGACCATGGTCCGGTCCGGATCCGGCTCTATGCGCGGGTGGATGCTTTGCTGAAGGTATTGCCGGATCTTCTGGCGAGTGAACTGCACCAGCGTCGGGACACCGCTTCCAAGCGCATAGACGGCCTGGAATACCCGGTCTTCGAGCTGGCGATAGCGGGCCTGTTCGGCCCGCGTCGCGGCTTTGTAGAAAGCCGGGCGACGATTGTCCACCAAGGTTTCCTGGCGGGCCGCCAGTGGCCCGGTCAGGGACAACATAGGCAAGCCAAGGGCAGCTTCGGTTCGCTGGGCAAAGACATCCACCGGCACCGTTGCGTTGTCCGGTGCAGTCAACACCGCCTCCAGGGCGGCACTTTGCATCTGCAGCAAGTCCGCTGCCGCCGCCTCGAACACATGCCCGGCCAGTTCAGAGGACATATCCCGGATCGAGCGTTCCTGGCCGTCATGGAGCGGACGGACGTTGTCGACCAGGTCCTGGAAAGAATGAAATCGCTGCAGCCCGCGTTCCAGGGAATACAGGAACAACGAGGGCCGATCGGTGAACTTGATCACCATCGCCGCGGGCCATTTCTGCGGCGAAACCGTGCCCTGGTCGAGCAGGACGGCATAGACATGGGGAATGGGCGCCCGTAGCAGCCGGTTCCTGTCAGCCTGGGAAGGATGGGTGGTGATGAGGTCCAGCAGGCGATCGTCATCGGCCTGCTGGATGCGCGCAGCTTGGGTGAGTGGAGCGGCAGGATCCCGATCCGCTTTATACAAGTTGAACAGGTGCAGGAATCGTTGGGAAAGCAATTGGGCGAGGACCGCTTCAGCCGTGGACGGTGCGGTCGCCTCGCTGGCGTCGCCCCGGTTCTTGCCCAGGCGAAAGCGCGCCAGTTCGTCACGGAACTGACGTATTACCCGTTCGTTCGCGGTGGGCCGGGGAAAGTGGAACACCGACTCCAAGGCCCGTAGCATCTGCGCGTCCGGTTGCCGGGCGAATACACTGTCGGCCTCCTCCAGCGAGTCCGGACGGGTGAAGAAGCCGACGCCACCGTTCGTGAAATCAGGCGCCGTGTCGCTGAGCAAACCGTTGCGCAGGACATCGGTGAAACGCTCCGAGGACGTCAGGGCGCGATCACCGGAATGGTCCGTGGTAAAGCGGTTCACGTAGCAGTTATCCGGATCGATATCCGCGAGCTGCGATGGGCGGAATCTGTCGGCGGGAATCTTCGCCTTGAGCAGGCTGACCAGCAGGTTCCCAAGCACCCCGTCGAACGTGGGAAGGCCTGCAAACAACCGGGTGAGTTGAATCTGGTTGTTGTCCAGCAACTCCAGTTGCCTGAGTTGCACCCTTGCCTGGGCACTGAGCGGTTCGCCCTGGGGGACGACGGCGTTGGCCGGATCGCCTTTGGAGAAAGTAGCCATCTGAATGGTCCGGTTCTGATTGAAGAATCCGGACCCTATCGCGCCGTCGCCGCCCAAACGGCATACATATTTATAGCGTGGCTAGGCAGCCTGGCGAAAAACGTAATCCAACGTGTCGCCCTCTATCGATGGCCGTGGGGCCGGCCTGGCGTGAGGGCAGTTACCCGCCAGACGGCTCAGCCCAGTTGCTGCGCCAATACCGCAATATGCTCCGGCCCGATCCCGCAGCAGCCGCCCAAATGGCTGGCCCCGCGCTTGCGCCAGTCCGCCGCCCATTGCAGGTAACCCGGTGGATCGAGGTCTTCGCGCAGCGGGTCCAAACCGTCGTTGGCGGTCGCTTCTTTGGGTTGCGGCGGAAAGGCGTTGGCATAGGCGCCGATGTGGATCGCCACGCCCAGGCGCTCGAAGGTTTCGCGGGCAGCGTCAATCGCCGCGCCGATCACTTCCGGCTGGCTGCAGTTGAACAGCAGCACCTCGACGCCCAGTTCGGCCGCCACCGCCGCGGCCTCTGCCACCGGTTCGCCGGAGCGCAGGCGCGGCACTTCATCGGTGTCTTCGTCTTTCAGGGTGAACGACAGCCAGAACGGCTTGCCGTCCTTCGGCAAACCGGCGTGAATCGCCCGCGCTTCGACCGTGGAGCTTTGGGTCTCGGCCAGCCACAAGTCGATATGGGGGGCCAAGCCGTTTACCAGGGGCGTCAACAGTTCACTGGCGCGGGAAGCGTCGAACAGGTCCGGCCGATAGGAACCGAACAGCGGCGGCAACGACCCGGCCACGCGCACCGCTTTGCCTGAGGCCTGCACCGCCCGCTGCGCCAACTCGCCAGCCAATGCGGCCAGGGCCTGGCCTTCGGCGGCGAAACGCGCTTCGCCAATATGGAACGGCACCACCGCATAGCTGTTGCTGGTGATCACGTTGGCGCCGCTGGCAATGTAGGCCGCGTGCACGGCCTCTACCGCCTGGGGCGCTTCGCTCAAGGCCAGGGCCGACCACTCGGGCTGGCGGAACGGCGCGCCCCGGCGTTGCAGTTCGCGGCCCATGCCGCCATCGAGAATGACTGTCGTTGCTGCGCCCATATGCGATTCACTCATAAGCTTATGAAAAATACTCACTACCGGAGTTGTTCTTATAACTATTTAATACGCACCATTCAGAGAACTACAACTTATTTTTCTAACAGGCCCCTCACATGAAACGACAACCATTGCTGGCCTTGGGCCTGACGCTGCTGGCCGCCTCTTCGCAAGCGTTTGCCGGTGCCACACTGGATCGCATCGAACAGAAAAAAGAACTGGTCGGCGTGTTGATGGAAAGCTATCCGCCCTTCTCGTTCCTCAACGATCAGAACCAGCTCGACGGGTTCGACGTCGACGTGGCCAAGGCCGTCGCGCAGAAACTGGGGGTGAAGCTGCGCCTGGAGACGCCGTCCTGGGACGTGATCGCGGCCGGTCACTGGAGCGGGCGCTATGACATCTGCATTTGCTCCATGACACCGAGCAAGGCCCGCGCCGAAGTGTTCGACTTCCCGGTGCAGTACTATGCTTCGCCCGCGGTGATCGTGGTCAACGCCAAGGACGACCGTATCCAAGGTGCCAAAGACTTGAGCGGCAAGAAAGTCGGCCTGACCAGCGCCTCCAGCTACGAAAGCTACCTGAACAAGAACCTGGTGATCGAAGGCGCCGAAGATACCCAACTGAGCTATCCGTTCGAGGACGTGCAGGTCGCCCCGTACGACACCGACAACGTGGCGTTCCAGGACCTGGGCCTGGGCGCCGGGGTGCGCCTGGACGCGGTGCTGACCAACCTGGTGACGGCCCAGCCGCGCCTGACCGAAGACAAGCGCTTCAAGCTGGCCGGCCAGCCGCTCTATTCCGAACCGAACTCGGTGGCCATCGAAAAAGGCGACGCCCAGTGGGACAGCAAGGTGCGTGAAGTCTTCGCCCAGTTGAAACAGGACGGCACCTTGAGCAAACTCTCGCAAAAATGGATCGGCGCCGACATCACCCAATGACTTCTTTTCCACCCCCTCAGCCACCGCCATCGGTGGCTGAGTCACGCCTGCAGAAAATCTTCGGTTTCCGCACCCGGCTGTATCTGACCTGGGCGGCCATGCTGGTGCTGTTCGCGAGCTTTTTCCTGAGCTTCGACCTGAAGTTCTCCATCATCCTCGACAAACTGCCGAACCTGCTGGGTGTGCACCTGGCACCCAATGGCTTTCTGCAGGGTGCGGTGCTGACGTTGTTCCTGTGCCTGTGCTCGATCGTCGCCTCGTCATTACTGGGCTTCATCACCGCCCTGGCGCGGCTGTCCAGCAGCGCGGTGGCGTTCGGCATCGCCAGTTTCTACGCGTCGTTCTTTCGCGGCACGCCCCTGCTGATCCAGATCCTGCTGATTTACCTGGGCCTGCCACAACTGGGCGTGGTCCCGGGCGCCATCGCCGCCGGGATCATCGCTCTGTCGCTGAACTACGGCGCCTACCTGAGCGAAATCTTCCGCGCCGGCATCCTCGGCGTCCCCAACGGCCAACGCGAAGCCTCCCTCGCCCTGGGCCTGAGCGAAACCGTGATCTTCTGGCGCGTCACCCTGCCCCAGGCCATGCGCACCATCATCCCGCCGACCACCAACCAATTCATCTCGATGCTCAAGGACTCTTCCCTGATCTCGGTGATGGGGGTCTGGGAGGTGATGTTCCTGGCGCAGTCCTATGGTCGTTCCAGCTATCGCTATATCGAGATGCTGACGACGGCGGCGATCATTTACTGGTTGATGTCCATTGCGCTGGAGCTGATCCAGGCGCGGATGGAGCGGCATTATGGGAAGGCGTATCTGAATAACCGCTGAGCCGTTGCCAGAGTCGCCGGTATGACTCACCCACGGCCCGGTACAAAAACCTGTGGGAGCGAGCTTGCTCGCGATAGCGGTGAGGCAGTTTGCGGTGATGTTGGCTGTGCCGGCGTCATCGCGAGCAAGCTCGCTCCCACAGGAAATACGCGTTCGTTCCTGACCATGCAACGAGCCTAGGCGAGGTGCCTGCTCCGTCAAACGCCGGTCAAATAGAAAGGTCCGTGCGGGCTGTAAGGCAAAGCTTCGAACCATGAAAGCCAACGAACCGCCACGCTGATCACAGCATGAGCAGCCTACAGATTTCATCCGCTGAATCTTGCCCGCGGCGAGAAAGTGGCTGGCATCGCCGCCCAGGTGGAATTTTTAAAGTGCGACCTCTTCCATCAGAGGTCCCATTCGATGCCTACCCAACACCTGTTTCTGCCCCAGCATCTCGCGCTGGCAATTGCCTTGGCACTTGGTTGTGTCGAGGTTTCGATGGCACAGTCCGTTGACGGGCCACCCCGTCCATTCGAAACGACCGCCGAAATGCAGGCTCGCCTCAAGGCGTTCGCAGCTACGCCGGGCATCCATATCAAGCGGGTCACCAACGCCCAGGAAATGCCGCTGTCGCAGGACGACGGCGACGATCTGGTGCTTGTCAGCAGGCAGGGCGAACTCGTCGGGCTCACCGACGGTGGCGGCGGTGCCAATGTCTTGCAACTGGAGATCGCCAAAGGCGGCGAGTTAGGCGAGATACGCAATATCCAGGATGTATATTTGAAGCGAGGCGAATGGTCAAACGGCAAGGATTTCGACAGCCGCAGCCTGATTGATTCGAACGCCAAATTGATCAACACCGGCCGTATCGGTGGCGCGGTTCACGTTCTGGGTGAGTTCGCTAATCAGGGCTCCGTCGCCGGGCCGGTCTTCGTGGGGAAAAAGGCCAGGTTCAGCGGCAGCGGAACGGTCGACGCGCTGGACGTGGCGGGCTCGATGGAAGTCGGCCCTGACATGGGCGCCCCTTCAGTGGTCAACGACCTCAGGTTTTCCAAGGGCGCGACGCTGGTCTATGGCGTCGACGCAAAGAAAGGCAGCGCCACGATCAAGGTCGGCGGTACCGCTATCCTGGACAATGCCATCTTGAAAATCGCAGCCGTACCGGACGAATACATCGACACGAGCAGACACATCGTGATCGACGCGGACAAGGTCGAGGGGGAATTCGGGAAGATCGTCAATGACCTTGCGTACATGACGGCGACAGTGGACTACACCACAGGAAAACAGGTCGGCCTGACCTACACACGTAACAATGTCCCGCTCGAACAGGCCGCGACCACTGATAACGGCCAGGCACTTGCAGCCAGCATCCTGGCGCCGGCCCCAGAACCCGTCGTCACGACAACGGCCCCAAAACCGCCAGCCACCACCGAGCCGCAACCCCACCCCATCACACCCAAGCCCGCGGAACCCGCAAAAATCGCCAGCGCCACGCCCACGCCCGCCAGCCAAGCGCAAACCACCCAACCGGCCCCCAAGCCCAACGCCGCCATCAACGCCCTGCTCGGCAGCAACCTGGTCACTGCCGCCAATGCCCTCGACCAGTTGAGCGGATACGACACCGCCGACCTGGGCAACGCTACCCTGAGCAGTGTCGCGCCCATCAGCACCGGGATACTCGCGGCCATTGGCCAGAACACTTCGCAGGGCACCCATGGCAATGGGCAGGCCTGGGTCCAGGCCATCGGCAACAGTGGCCGCATCGGTAAGCATCTGGACGACTACGCGCTAAAGCATTCGACAACAGGTTTGCTGCTGGGAACCGACTGGGCGATCAACCCGACTTGGCGCCTGGGGGTCATCGGCGCCAAGAGCGAGACGCGGCTGGACGGTCATCGATTCGAGGGTCGACTCGACAGTTGGCATGTCGGTGCCTATGCCTTGCGCCAGGATGGGCCGCTGGCGCTACGCCTGGGCGCGGTGTATGGCGATCACGACGGCAGCACCAAGCGCCACGTGGCTTTCAACGGTTTCAGCGATCGGCTCAAAGGTCGTTACGACGCCAACACGCAGCAGGTCTTCGGGCAAGTCGGCTACAACCTGGACGTCGGGCATTTCGATATCGAGCCCTATGTCCAGTTGGGTTACCAGCGCTACCAACGCGATCGCTTCACGGAGAAAGGTGGCGACGCGGCGCTGCGGTTCGAGAGCCAGACCCAAGACCACTCCACCAGCGAGCTGGGCCTGCACCTCGCCCGCCCCTTCGTTCTTGACCAGGGAGCGCGGTTGACGCCGCGCCTGAATGTCGGCTGGAAACACCTCTATGGCGACGTCCGAGGCAGTTCTCGGCAGCGCCTGGTCGGCGGCGGCAAGACCTATACCGTCGAGGGCATCGAGCTGGACCGGGACAGCTTGCTCCTGGAAGCCGGCCTGGACCTGGCCGTTTCGCCACGACACACCTTAGGGGTGAGCTACCAGGGTGAAACCGGCCAGGACAATCGCAACGGCGCGCTGATGGGGCAGTGGCGGATGATGTTCTGACTATCCGGGTGATAGCGCCGCCATTTGTGTGGGAGCGAGCTTGCTCGCGAAAGCGTCGGCACATTCAACATTTTTGCTGACGGTCACACCTCTTTCGCGAGCAAGCCCGCGCCCACAGGGGGACTGCGGAAAATTGGGCAAAAAAAAGGGGAGCACATGCCCCCCCGAGGTTAAAGCGTTGTATCGAGGCTATTAACTCAGCCTTCGATCTCGATCAGGATCTCGCCCGGGTTGACCCGGTCGCCCTTGGCCACATGAATGGCGGTGACCTTGCCGGCGATGGCCGCCTGCACTTCGGTTTCCATCTTCATGGCTTCGGTGATCAGCACCGCTTGGCCGGCCTTCACCACGTCGCCTTCCTTGACCAGGACATCGACGATGTTGCCCGGCATGGTGGTGCTGACATGGCCCGGCGCGGTGGCTTGCTTGCGCTTGCTGCTGCCGCCGCTGACAAACTCGTTGAGCGGTTCGAACACGACCTCTTCCGGCATGCCATCGATGGACAGGTAGAAATGACGCTTGCCTTCGGCCTTGACGCCCACACCGGTGATGTCGACGCGGTAGGTTTCCCCGTGAACGTCGATGACGAACTCGGTCGGTACGCCTTCGCCACCCGCGGAGCTGACGCTGCCCGCCTCGGGGATTGGCAGCAGCACTTCCGGGGTCAGGGTGCCAGCGTCGCGTTCTTCGAGGAACTTGCGACCGATGTCAGGGAACATGGCATAGGTCAGCACGTCCTCTTCGGACTTGGCCAGCGCACCGATTTCGCCACGCAACTTGGTCATTTCCGGCTTGAGCAAATCGGCCGGACGCACGTCGATCACCTCTTCGCTGCCGATGGCCTGGCGACGCAGCTTTTCACTCACCGAACCCGGCGCCTTGCCGTAGCCGCCCTGCAGGTAGAGCTTCACTTCGTTGGTGATGGTCTTGTAGCGTTCGCCGGCCAACACGTTGAAGAATGCCTGGGTGCCGACGATCTGCGAGGTCGGGGTCACCAGCGGCGGGAAGCCGAGGTCTTCGCGCACCCGCGGGATCTCCGCCAGCACTTCGTTCATCCGGTTCAGTGCGCCCTGCTCTTTCAACTGGTTGGCGAGGTTGGAGATCATCCCGCCCGGTACCTGGTTGACCTGGACGCGGGTGTCCACTGCGGTGAACTCGCTTTCGAACTGGTGGTACTTCTTGCGCACGGCGTAGAAGTACAGGCCGATTTCCTGCAACAGCTCCAGGTCCAGCCCCGTGTCGAATTCACTGCCTTTAAGGGCCGCGACCATGGATTCGGTGCCCGGATGGCTGGTGCCCCAGGCGAAGCTGGAGATCGCGGTGTCAATGTGATCGGCACCGTTTTCGATGGCCTTGAGCTGGCACATCGCGGCCAGGCCGGCGGTGTCGTGGGAGTGGATGAACACCGGCAACGATTGCTCGGCCTTCAGCGCCTTCACCAGTTCGCCGGTGGCATACGGGGTCAGCAGGCCGGCCATGTCCTTGATCGCCACCGAGTCGCAACCCATGGACTCCATCTGCTTGGCCTGGGCCACGAACGCCTCGATGGTGTGCACCGGGCTGGTGGTGTAGGCGATGGTGCCCTGGGCATGCTTGCCGGCGGCCTTCACCGCTTCGATGGCGACCCGCAGGTTACGCACGTCGTTCATCGCATCGAAAATCCGGAACACGTCGATGCCGTTGACGGCGGCCTTGGCCACGAACGCCTTGACCACATCATCGCTGTAATGGCGGTAGCCCAGCAGGTTCTGGCCGCGCAGGAGCATCTGCAAACGAGTGTTGGGCAGCGCCGCACGCAGTTGGCGCAGGCGCTCCCATGGGTCTTCCTTGAGGAAGCGCACGCAGGCGTCGAATGTCGCGCCGCCCCAGACTTCCAGCGACCAATAGCCGACTTTGTCGAGCTTGTCGCAGATCGGCAGCATGTCTTCGGTGCGCATGCGAGTGGCGAGCAGCGATTGGTGGGCGTCGCGCAGGATTGTGTCGGTAACAAAGATCTTCTTGGACATGGTCATACTTTCCTTACAGGCCTGCGTGGGCGGCAATGGCGGCGGCGATGGCCAGGGCCAGCTCTTCGGGTTTGCGCTTGATCGAGTAGTTGGTCAGTTCAGGGTGGCTTTCAACGAAGCTGGTATTGAACTGGCCGCTGCGGAATTCCGGATTTCGCAGGATCTCCTGGTAATACGCGGCGGTGGTCTTGACCCCCTGCAGGCGCATGTCATCCAAGGCTCGCAGGCCACGGTCCATCGCTTCTTCCCAGGTCAACGCCCAGACCACCAGTTTCAGGCACATCGAATCGTAGAACGGCGGAATGGTGTAGCCGGTGTAGATCGCCGTGTCGGTGCGCACACCCGGGCCGCCAGGGGCGTAGTAACGGGTGATCTTGCCGAAGCTGGGCAGGAAGTTGTTTTTCGGGTCCTCGGCGTTGATCCGGAACTGCAACGCGAAACCCCGGTGCAGGATGTCCTCCTGCTTGACCGACAGTGGCAGCCCGGAAGCGATGCGGATCTGTTCGCGAACGATGTCGATACCGGTGATTTCTTCGGTGATGGTGTGTTCCACCTGCACCCGAGTGTTCATCTCCATGAAGTACACCTCGCCTTCGGCGAGCAGGAACTCCACGGTGCCGGCATTCTCGTAGCCCACGGCCTTGGCCGCGCGCACCGACAGGTCGCCGATGTAGGCGCGCTGCTCGGGCGTCAACTGCGGGCTCGGGGCGATTTCGATCAGCTTCTGGTTGCGTCGCTGGATCGAGCAATCACGCTCGAACAGGTGCACCACGTTGCCGAAACTGTCCCCCAGGATCTGCGCTTCGATGTGCTTGGGGTTAACGATGCATTTTTCCAGGAACACTTCCGCCGAACCGAATGCCTTGGTGGCTTCGGAGATGACCCGGGGGAAGGCCTGTTCGAGTTCTTCACGGCTGTTGCAGCGACGGATACCGCGACCGCCGCCGCCAGACGTGGCCTTGAGCATCACCGGGTAACCGATCCGATCACCTTCGGTCAGCGCCTCTTCAATGCCCGATACGTTGCCTTCGGTGCCTGGCGTGACCGGCACACCGGCCTTGATCATGCTGCGGCGCGCTTCGGTCTTGTCGCCCATGCGGCGAATGACTTCTGCCGACGGGCCAATGAATTTGATGCCGCGTTCAGCGCAGATGTCCGCCAGTTCGGCGTTTTCCGAAAGGAAACCGTAACCGGGGTGCAAGGCATCGCAGCCGGTTTCCACCGCCAGGTTCACCAGTTTGCGCGGGTTGAGATAGCCGGCCAGCGGATCGGCGCCGATGCTGTGGGCCTCGTCCGCGCGCTTGACATGCAACGCATGACGGTCCGCGTCGGAGTAGACCGCGACCGAGCGAATGCCCATCTCGGCGCAAGCGCGCACGATGCGGACGGCAATCTCACCGCGGTTGGCGATCAGGATCTTTGTTATCAATTGGAGGTTCCCTTGAGCCGGTGATACCACGGCCTGAGGTCCAGGCCGACGCGTGACCAGATGTAACAATTGGTCGCAGCTCCACACTAGTCCTGGCTGTGGATTAACAAAAATGAATAATTATTGGGTCATGCATAAGCAAAGACTTATAGTTGCGTTACCCGCCCCACCCCAGAGTACCTAGAAAATGCGTAAGTCATTGATGCGTATGACATTGCGTCAATTGCAGATTTTCAACGAGGTGTGCGACCTGAGGTCATACAGCCGTGCAGCCGACGAAATGTCTCTCACACAACCGGCCGTTAGCCTACAGATTCGATCCCTGGAGGAGCTGATTGGTCAGCCGCTGTTCGAGTATGTCGGCAAGAAACTCTACATGACCGAAGCCGCAGAAGCCCTGCAACGTGCCAGCCGAGACATCTTCGGGCGCCTGGAAAACCTCGATATGCAGCTCTCGGACATGCAGGGGTCGCTGCAAGGCCAATTGAAGCTGGCGGTGGAGTCCAGCGCCAAGTACTTCGTCCCGCACCTGTTCGCCGCGTTCAAGCGCCAGCATCCGGAGGTCAATCTGAACCTCACGGTGGTCAATCGTGGCCAGGTCATCCGACGCCTCTCGGACAACCGTGACGACCTGGTGATCATGTCCATGGTGCCCCAGGACATGGGCCTGGAGTTCCTGCCCTTTCTCAACAATCCGATCGTCGCCGTGGCGCCGCCCGATCATCCGCTGAGCCACCTGGGTCCGCTGCGCTTGCAGGACCTGGAGCCCTACACGCTGCTGTTGCGCGAACCGGGGTCCGGCACGCGACTGGCCTGCGAGGAGTACTTCAAGGAGAAACGGGTGCATTTCACCCAGACGCTGGAAGTGGCGTCGGCGGAAGCCCAGCGCGAATGCGTGGTGGCCGGGCTGGGCGTGGCGCTGTTGACGCGCCACGCCGTGAGCCGGGAGTTGTCGTCCGGCGCACTCATCGAGTTGCCGGTGGAGGAATTGCCGCTGTACCGCAGTTGGTGCCTGGTGCAGGCCAGGGCCAAGCGCCTGTCACCGGTGGCCCACGCCTTCCTGGCGTTCGTGCGCGGCGAGCGCGCTCAGATCATTGGCCTGGTTGAGCGTTTCGACGGGAAGCCGCCGACGATGCCTGCCAATAGTTGAATTCTGCCACGTCAGGAAATTCGCTGATCTCGGCCAGGAGCTGGCGCTGCTCATAGCGGTCTTCGATGGCACGACGGAACGCCATGCGGCGCTGATCTTCCTGCTGACGACGGGTTTTGACGGCGCTGCGTTCTTCGTAGGACTGGGTCATGTCGAGACTCCCAAGACGTATACGGGAGTTTCACGATGAAGGCGCGCGATGACCGTTTGGCGGCGCGGGGGTTACAGAACGATGAATTCGGGCGGATGACACCCTGTGGCAAGGGAGCTTGCGTAAACCTGCCAATGCGGCGTGTCTGGATAAGCGTTGGGGTCGCTTCGCAACCCAGCGGGAGCAAGCTCCCTCGCCACAAAAGCCCCTCAACCCAAAGCTCGGGACTTTTAGTCGTCCAGCGCCTTCACCGACTTGGGCGATAGCCGCAGGCTGCGAAGGCTGCGCTTCACGCTCTTGAGGTGGTTGACCAGGCTCGGGCCACGGGCCATGGCGACGCCCATTGCCAAGACGTCGATCACCACCAGGTGGGCGATGCGCGAGGTCAGCGGCGTGTAGATCTCGGTGTCTTCATGCACGTCGATGGCCAGGTTCACCGTGGAAAGCTCCGCCAGCGGCGTCTGGCTCGGGCACAAGGTGATGAGCGAGGCACCGCTTTCACGCACCAGGTTCGCGGTGATCAGCAGATCCTTGGAACGCCCCGACTGGGAAATGCAGATCGCCACATCGGTGGGTTTCAACGTCACCGCCGACATGGCCTGCATATGCGGGTCGGAATAGGCTGCCGCCGTCAGCAGCAACCGGAAGAACTTGTGCTGGGCATCGGCCGCCACCGCGCCCGAAGCGCCGAAGCCATAGAACTCGACACGCTGGGCCTGGGACATGGCCGTGACGGCTTTCTGCAACGCCACCGGGTCAAGCTTCTCGCGAACCTCCATCAGCGTATGCAGGGTGGTGTCGAAGATTTTCAGGCTGTAGTCCGCCACCGAGTCATCTTCATGGATCGCAAACTGACCGAAGCTCGCCCCGGCGGCCAGGCTTTGCGCCAGCTTGAGTTTCAGGTCCTGGAAACCCGAGCAACCGATGGCCCGGCAGAAGCGCACGATGGTCGGTTCGCTGATGCCGACGCTGTGGGCAAGATCGGCCATGGAGCTATGCATCACGGCCGCGGGATCGAGCAGTACGTGATCGGCGACTTTCAGCTCCGACTTGCGCAGCAAGTGGCGTGACTGGGCGATGTGTTGCAACAGGTTCAAGGGGCTGGACTCTTGTTATGGGCAAATGCCGGGATGTAGCAAGCTTGTAGTTATACTACAAGAATTGGCGCTTTGCCCGTCCAAAACGTAACTGGATTGCCGCGCCGCCCCTTTGTTTTGGCCGAGGATCGCCAGATGTAGCAGCCTGTGCCTTGCGCAAACCCTCTGCGTCGCCGCTCCACGGGTCCCCAGGCGTGACCTGAGCCCTGGCTGGGGAAAACCGTCTATTCAATCGCCGACTATTTGCTACTTCCCCAACAACATACTCCGGCGGTCATCGATAACATGACCAACGAAGCACCTGACAACTCACTCGGCAACTAACGTCTTCTTACAATACCCATCTCAATTTTCCAGACACTATCAAGTCAAAGTCGATATATTGGCTCCCGCAGGACGCAATCAACTTAACTACAGGAGTTACTCACATGAACATCACAACCAAAGATTGGACCGCACAAATCGATCGCATGCCAGGTGCCGCGTCGTTCCGTACCTTCGGCACTGTAACCGTACCCCACACCGGCATTACGCCAACGCTGGTACGGAGCCCGATGCAGGACAAGTCCTTTGATCTGCGACTGGAGTTGAAACTTGAATCCTCCAATGAAGTTTCACTGCCGGTCATCACCGACAAAGTCGTCGAATACAAAGTACCCGGCGAGTCTCATGTCAGCGGCGTGAGCATTTTTTTCGAAGGGCAGTTGCTGCATCACATTGATGAAGTACTCGTGACCAACTAAGCGCATGTTAACAACTTCCCGCCAGACACTAAAAGCGTCTGGCGGGAAGTTCCAAATCGAAGATCGGGTTCATTCCGCCAAGTGCTGCATCCGCAACAACCCCGCCAACCCGTCAGCTTCCACTGGCCGACTGATCAGATACCCCTGCACCTCATCGCAACGCTCGTTCCTGAGGAAATCGAGCTGCTCCTGCCGTTCGACGCCTTCGGCCACTACCTTGAGCGACAGCCCATGGGCCATTGCAATGATTGCCCGGGTAATGGCGGTATCCACGCTGCCCTCGCCCAGCCCGCGAATGAATGCCTGATCGATCTTCACGTAGTCCACCGGGATACGCTTGAGGTAGCTCAGGGAAGAGTAGCCGGTGCCAAAATCGTCGATCGCCAGCTTGACCCCGAGGTCACGCAATTGCTGGAAAGTGGCGATGATGTGTTCAACGCTGTCGAGCAACTGGCTCTCGGTCAACTCCAGCTCCAGGTACTGGGGCGCCAGACCGGTTTCTTCCAGCACTTGTCGCACCAGGCTGACCAGCTTGCCCTGGCGCAATTGATGCACCGACAGATTGACCGACACCCTGATCGGCTCGAGCCCCTGACGCTGCCACTCGCACGCCTGCCAACAGGCCTGGCGCAACACGAACTCGCCAATCGGCCCGATCAACCCGGTCTCTTCGGCCAGGCCGATGAAATCCCCCGGCGGAACCCGCCCCATGGCCGGATGATCCCAGCGCACCAGCGCCTCGGCGGCGTTGAGGCGACCGGTGGCCAGACACAGTTTCGGCTGGTAAAAGACCTTCAGTTGTTGCTCTTCCAAGGCCTTGCGCAGCTGGTTTTCCAGTTGCAGGCGCTCCAGCGTGCTGGCCTGGAGGCTCTCGGTGTAGAACTGGAAGTTGTTGCCCCCCAAATGCTTGGCGTGCTGCATGGCCATGTTCGCCTGGCTGACCAGCGTGGCAATTTCCCGCGTGTTGTCAGGCAACAAACTGATGCCGATGGAAGCACTGAGCACCAGTTCATGACCTTCGATGGTCAACGGCACCCGCAGTTTGGCGGCCAATCGGGTCGCCACCCGCGCCAGGCTTGAAAGGTTGCCGTAGGCATCGAACAACACCGCAAACTCATCGCCGGACAACCGGGCGATGGTATCCGCCTCGGGCAGCGCATTGATCAGGCGCCGCGCCATTCTCTGCAACAACTGGTCAGCGATGTCATGGCCGAGGCTGTCGTTGAGCAGTTTGAAACGGTCCAGGTTGATATGCAGCAACGCCAGGCTGCGCCGTCCACCCTGGCGCACCCGCTGATGCGCTTCGTTCAGGCGTTCGCGAAACAGCGAACGATTCGCCAACCCGGTCAATTCGTCGTAATGGGTCAGGTAGCGCATCCGCTCTTCGGATTCGCGCCGTGCCGAAAGATCGGCGAAGAAGCCCACGATGTGGCTGACGTTCCCCCGAGCATCACGCACGACGTTCAGTTGCAGCCACTGCGGATACAGCTCGCCGTTGGCCCGCGCCTCCACCAACTCCCCTTGCCAGGTGCCGTGCTGCTTGAGCGATTGGCGAATGACGGAGTAATGCCGGCGCGCGTCGCGGCTGCACGGCAGGTCGACCACGTTGCGACCGAGCATGTCCTGGATATTGAAACCGGTGACCCGCGTGAACGCCTGATTGGCGGCGAGCAACAGGTAGCTGGGGTCGAAAATCACAATGCCTTCGCTGGCGGCCTCGAACACCGTGGCCGCCAGCTGGCGTTGCTGCTCGAGTTCCTTGCTGACGCTGATGTCGCGCCGGGTGCCGACCATGCGCAGCACCCGTCCGCTCGTGCTGCGCTCCACGGCCCGGCCACGGTCTTCGATCCAGACCCAGTGACCATCGCCGTGACGCACACGGTATTCGATCTGGTAATCCTCGCTACGCCCCTTGAGGTGTTCGACCAGGGCCCGCTTGAGCGCCGGCACGTCCTGGGGGTGCAGGCGCGGGGTGAGGTGGCTGAGCATCGCCGTGACATATTCGGGCTCCAGGCCGAACAGCTCCTTGAGCTGGGTGTGATGGACTTCGTCAGTCTGCAGGTTCCAGTCCCACAACCCCAGCTCACTGGCCTTGAGGGCCAGGGCCAGGCGCGCCTCGCTCTTGCTCAGGGCCTGGCTGGCAACCTCCAGTTCAAGGCTGCGTTGCGCGACCCGCGCCTCCAGGCCAACCTGGGCCGCCCGCAGTTTCTCCTCGGCCGAACGACGTTGCTCGACCTCCCGGGCCAGCGCCTCGTTGAGTGACGCACTGCGGGTTTGGGTTTGCTGCAGGTGCTCGATCAGGGCCTGGTTCTGGAAGCGTCGCAGCATGCCACTCTGGATCAAGCGATTGACTTGCCAGGCCACCACGATCAGGGAAACCAGCACAATCAGCCCCAGCCAGCCCCAGCCACGTTGCTGCTCGTCGCCGCCCCAGAAGAGATAACCGATGGCCGGTAACAGGCAGGGCAAGGTGAAGGACAGGAACGCTGGAAGGCTCACGGCATAGGCCACACTGGCCGACAGCGCCGCCGCGCCGATCAGGCCGAACACCCAGGCCTGCTGCTGGAAGCTGTCGGCCGGGACCAACGCGATGCCGGCCCCGGCCAGCGTCAGGCCGGTCATCGCCGAGCCCAGCAAAAACATGCGCAGCCAGATCGGGTGCGCCTGGCGGCTTGGCATCGCCGAATCGAAAGCCGCCACTTGGATCACCCGCAGCGCCACCAGCGACAACAACCAGACGAGCCAGACGCTCACCAGGAAATAGCGCCGCGGCTCCCATAACAGCGCGGCGCAGACCAGACCATTGAGCAGCATGAACAGCGTGGGCAGCAGTGAGCCTTGATACAACAGACGTGTGCGCTCGACCGCCATCTCCGTGGCGTACTGCTTGCAGATGACCCGCGGTTCCACACAGGGGCCCGCCGGATCGGAATTGAGGGTCATTGGCACTGTTCTTGTTCTTATTCAGTCAAGCATGGAGAACCCGAAACGAGCACCGAGCATACACAAGCCATGGGCCATCCCACACTGCCCCAGCTCATAAAAACAGGGAAAAAAGTCGCTATTTCATTGGGTGGCGCCGCTCCCGAGCGAGTCCCGCCAACGCCTGTAGCCTGTGACCCGCCGGTCATCACCCAGTGGTCTTTTATCGGCTGATGCAAAGCTCGGTTTGCCCGGGGTGGCGCCGCACCCTAGAATGCCCCGATGCGCGATGATCTCTCCCTTCTGCTGAACTCCCTCAACGATGCCCAACGTCAGGCCGTAGCTGCCTCCGTGGGTCGTCAGTTGGTCCTGGCCGGTGCCGGCTCCGGTAAAACCCGAGTGCTGGTGCACCGTATCGCCTGGTTGATCCAGGTCGAGAACGCCTCGCCCCATTCGATCCTGTCGGTGACGTTCACCAACAAGGCCGCGGCCGAGATGCGCCATCGCATCGAACAACTGATGGGCATCAACCCCGCCGGTATGTGGGTCGGCACCTTCCACGGCCTGGCGCACCGCTTGTTGCGGGCGCACTGGCAGGAAGCCGGGCTGAGCCAGACCTTCCAGATCCTGGACAGCGACGACCAGCAGCGCCTGGTCAAGCGCGTGATCCGCGAGCTGGGCCTGGACGAACAGCGCTGGCCGGCCCGCCAGGCCCAATGGTTCATCAACGGTCAGAAAGACGAAGGCCTGCGCCCGCAGCACATCCAGGCCAGCGGCGACTTGTTCCTGGCGACCATGCGCAGTATCTATGAAGCCTACGAGGCGGCGTGCCAGCGTGCCGGGGTGATCGATTTTTCCGAGCTGCTGCTACGGGCCCTCGACCTGTGGCGCGACCATCCAGGCCTGCTGGCCCACTACCAGAAGCGCTTCCGGCATGTACTGGTGGACGAATTCCAGGACACCAACGCCGTGCAATACGCCTGGTTGCGCTTGCTCGCCAAGGGCGGCGACAGCCTGATGGTGGTGGGTGACGACGATCAGTCGATCTACGGCTGGCGCGGCGCCAAGATCGAGAACATTCACCAGTACTCGGCGGACTTTCCTGACGCCGAAGTCATCCGCCTGGAACAGAACTACCGCTCGACCGCCGGCATCCTCAAGGCCGCCAATGCCCTGATCGCCAACAATACAGGGCGACTGGGCAAGGAACTGTGGACCGACGGCGGCGAAGGCGAGGCGATCAACCTCTACGCCGCCTTCAACGAACACGATGAAGCCCGCTACGTGGTGGAAACCATCGAGAGCGCGCTGAAAACCGGCCTGGCCCGCAGCGACATCGCCATCCTGTACCGTTCCAACGCCCAATCGCGGGTGCTGGAAGAAGCGTTGCTGCGCGAACGGATCCCGTACCGCATCTATGGCGGCCAGCGCTTCTTCGAGCGCGCCGAAATCAAGAACGCCATGGCCTACCTGCGCCTGCTCGAAGGTCGCGGCAACGACGCGGCCCTGGAGCGGGTGATCAACGTACCGACGCGAGGCATCGGCGAAAAAACCGTCGAAGCGATTCGCGATCACGCGCGACACAGCCATGTGTCCATGTGGGAAGCCATGCGCCAGTTGGTGGCCAACAAAGGTGTGACCGGTCGCGCCGCCGGCGCCCTGAAGGCCTTCATGGACCTGATCGAAGACCTGGCCGCCAAGTGCGGGGAGATGCCGCTGCACTTGATGACCCAGACCGTCATCGAGCAGTCCGGCCTGATCGCCTACCACGAAGCGGAAAAAGGCGAGAAAGGCCAGGCCCGGGTGGAAAACCTCGAGGAGCTGGTCAGCGCCGCGCGCAACTTCGAGAACACCGAAGAAGACGAAGACCTGTCGCCACTGTCGGCTTTCCTGGGGCACGCCTCCCTGGAGGCCGGCGACACCCAGGCCGACGAACATGAAGACAGCATCCAGCTGATGACCCTGCACAGTGCCAAGGGCCTGGAATTTCCCTACGTGTTCCTCGTGGGCATGGAAGAAGGCCTGTTCCCTCACAAGATGAGCCTGGAAGAACCGGGACGCCTGGAGGAAGAACGGCGCCTGGCCTACGTTGGTATCACCCGGGCCATGCAGAATCTGGTGCTGACCTACGCCGAAACCCGACGCTTGTATGGCAGCGAGACCTACAACAAGGTGTCGCGCTTCGTACGTGAAGTGCCGAAGGGCCTGATCCAGGAAGTGCGGCTGTCCAACAGTGTCAGTCGACCATTCGGTGGCGGCCAGCAACAAAGCACCAGCAGCCTGTTCGGCGGCAGCGACATCCCGGAAACCGGCTTCAGCCTCGGCCAGACCGTGCGGCACTCGGTGTTCGGCGATGG
The DNA here is from genome assembly GCF_900104425.1 of Pseudomonas sp. NFACC13-1. Classification (NCBI taxonomy): domain Bacteria; kingdom Pseudomonadati; phylum Pseudomonadota; class Gammaproteobacteria; order Pseudomonadales; family Pseudomonadaceae; genus Pseudomonas; species Pseudomonas sp. NFACC13-1. Next base: position 38,653 of record NZ_FMXV01000034.1, read on the forward strand.
CGTGATCCTCAATTTCGAAGGCGCCGGCGCCCAGGCCCGGGTGCAGGTGAACTTCAGCGAAGGCAGCAAGTGGCTGATGCTGGGGTATGCCAAGCTGGAAGCGATCTGAAGATTTATGTAGGCCCCTGTGGGAGCGAGCTTGCTCGCGATAGCGGTCGATCAGTCATTATTGATGCTGACTGACACACCGTTATCGCGAGCAAGCTCGCTCCCACAGTTGTTCTGGGAAACATTTCCGATAGAACTTGTTCCTCTTTCCTACAGCCCAAAGCGAACAGGCCCTCTTGCATAGCTGAAGCTGAACCTCACCTGTCACGCAAAAGCCCGAAACACTCTGCCGCTAGCCAGCAACAGTTCAGCTGTGCAACATGGCGCGCGTGCTATCCACAAATGGGAATGCCTTTATATGAAACGTTTTCTTAGCATCGCCATGGCGTTGTGCATCGGCCTGACGATGGCCATCGACGCCAATGCCGCCAAGCGCTTTGGCGGTGGTAAAAGCTCGGGGGCAGCCCCGACTCACCAGACCAGCCAGATGGCGCCGTCTTCTGCCGCCGGCTCCACCGCTGCCACCGCAGGTGCGGCCGGTGCAGCTGGTGCCGCCACCAAGGCCAGCGGCGCTTCGCGCTGGCTCGGCCCCCTGGCCGGCATCGCCGCCGGTGGCCTGCTCGCCTCCATGTTCATGGGCGACGGCTTCCAGGGCATGCAGATCTTCGACATCCTGATCATGGCGGTCATCGCCTTCCTGGTCTTCCGCTTCATTGCCGCCCGTCGTCGCAAGCAGCAGGAGCAACTCGCTCCAGCCGGCCATGCTCCGATGCCGATGCAGCGTGAAGTGTTCAACCAGCAGCCCGCCAGTGGTTCGATCTTCGGTGGTTCGGCAGCGCCTGCGGCCGCTCGTCCGGTGATCAATGCGCCGGCCTGGTTCAACGAGCAGCGCTTCATCGAAGCCGCCCGCAACCACTTCATGGCCCTGCAGCAGCATTGGGACGCGAACGAAATGGACAAGATCGCCGAGTTCGTGACCCCGCAACTGCTGGAGTTCCTCAAGCGCGAGCGAGCCGAGCTGGGCGATGGCTTCCAGTCCACCTACATCGATAACCTGCAGGTGCAACTGGATGGTGTCGACGATCGCGCCGACAAGACCATCGCCACCCTGACCTTCATCGGTGTGTCGAAGGATTCCCGCTTCGACAAGGGCGAAGCGTTCAGCGAAAGCTGGAACATGGAACGCGCCCAGGGCGATGACCAGCCTTGGCTGGTGGCAGGTATCCGCCAGAACGGTTGAACCTTTGCCCGTTTTGCATGTTGAAATAAAAGAACCCCGGCCCAGGCCGGGGTTTTCTATTTCGCGGTTGCATCTATAGCGAGCTACTGTATAAACCGCTTCATATGAAACCGCGCCATCGAGAAAGAGGATCCCCGGACGTGGAAGAAATCATCGAACAATTGCGTGAAGCCAACGAGCCCGTACCGGTCCCGCTGGAATTGCCCGACGAAGACTTGCTGGTAGAGATCGAAGAGCAGCTGTTCATCGATATCCCATTCGTCTTCAGGGAGTTTTTGCTGACCGTCAGCGATGTCGTCTACGGCAGCCTGGAGCCGGTGACCGTCACCGATCCACAATCCCACACCTACCTGCCGGACGTGGCCGCCAACGCCTGGGATGCCGGTGTCGACCGCAGCCTGATCCCGATCTGCCAGGACGGCGACGATTATTACTGCGTCGAAGAGGACGGCACGGTGGTGCTGTGGCAGGCCGAAGAAGAACTGATCGCCGAAGAAACCTGGGAATCGGTCTGGCACTGGGCCCGGGACGTCTGGCTGGAAAGCTGAGCCCCGCCGCCGGTCAATGCCCGGACGACTCCTTGTGGTTGTCCAGGGTTTCAAGCAGGGCCACCTGCATCCGCGTATGCAGGCGGATGAACCAGCGCCAAAGCAGTGCCGCCACGGCAGTCGCCACCACGGCGATCAGTACGAGCAACTTGTTGGTCGGCAGGATGCTGGCCGACAAGGCCGCCAATAGCAGGAAAATCACCAGCAGCGAGAGAATCGGGATCACTTCGGCGATCACCCGACGCACACGCTGGGTGTGGCGGCCAGCCATCTCCGGCTTCACGCCCATTTCCGCCAGCAGCATCGACAGCGCCTTGAGCTTGCGGTACGCGGCGATCAGGAACGGTAGCGACAGCAGCAACGCCCCGCCCCAGATCAATGCTTTCTGCCAGCTCGGGTCGCTGATCCATGCTTGCAGGTAAGCCGACATCCGCTCGGCGAAAAAACCACCCGAAACAAAAATCGCAATCACCAGCGCCAGATTGACGCCGACCTGCAGCAAAATCCGCCGGATCATCGACGCCACCATCGCCCCTTCTCCGTGGGGTTGGATGCTACGCAGCCATTCGCCATACATCCCCAGCACTCGCGTCAGCCGTTTCGGCATGACCGTCGCCAACTTGACGGACAGCGGGTCGGCAGCCCGGATCAAGTACGGTGTCAGCAGCGTGGTCAACACCGAGACGGCGACCGCGACCGGATAGAGGAAATCGCTGGTAACCTGCAGGGTCATCCCCAGCGACGCGATGATGAAGGAAAACTCGCCGATCTGCGAAAGACCCATCCCTACGCGCAGCGAGGTGCGTCCATCGTTGCCGGCAATAAAGGCACCGAGGCCGCAGGACAACATCTTGCCGAGCACCACCGCGCCCGTGATCACGGCAATCGGCCAGGCATACTGCAGCAGTATCGCAGGATCGAGCATCAACCCGATGGCGACGAAGAAGATCGCGCTGAACAGATCACGCACCGGCTCCACCAGGCGCTCGATCTTCAGCAGCTGCCGGGACTCGGCCATGATCGCACCGATCAGGAACGCCCCGAGCACCATGCTGTATTCCAGTTTCACCACCAGCAGGCAGAAGCCGAAACACAAGCCCAGTACGGTAATCAGCAGCATTTCGTTGCTGTCGAACTTCGCCACGTAGGCCAGCACCCTCGGCACCAGCAGAATACCGATGACCAACGCGACGATCATGAACAGCGACAACTTGCCGACGGTGGAAAATACCTCGCCGGAACTCACGGTGCCGCTGACGGCAATGCTCGACAGCAAGGCAATGATGCCAATGCCCAGGATGTCCTCGACGATCAACACCCCGAAAATCAGCTGGGCGAAGCGCTCGTTTTTCATCTTCAGGTCGTTGAGCGCCTTGACGATGATCGTGGTGGAGGAAATGGCCAGGATGGCACCGAGGAACAGCGAGTCCATGGTGCTCCAGTCGAACCAGCGGCCGATTTCGTAGCCGATCCAGATCATCAGCACAATTTCGAGGAACGCCGCGATGAAGGCCGTGGCGCCGACCTTGAACAGTTTGCGCAAGCTGAATTCCAGGCCGAGGCAAAACATCAGGAAGATCACCCCGAGCTCGGCCAGGGTCTTGATCGTGTCTTCGTCATGGATAAAACCGAACGGTGGCGTATGCGGGCCAATGATGAAGCCGGCCACGATGTAGCCCAAGACCACCGGTTGTTTGAAACGATGAAAGAGTACGGTCACCAACCCCGCCGCCATCATGATGATCGCCAAATCCTGGATGAAACTGATGGCATGCATGTCGGGGCTCCCTGTTCAAAATGACTCACTGCAGAGCTGGAGAAATCCGTTTCCTCTGTAGGAATTGCCCTCGCAACGGGCTTTTGAAGGGTAACACCGCGACTTCCGACAAAAAGACGGTGCAATATATGGAAACAGATCCATCGGCGCGTGACGGCAACCACAGGCGCAGCGTCCCGATATCGGTGGTTTTTAAAACCTGGTGACCTGTTCGCAGGCCACTCCCCAGCGCCCGCAGAGGTGCACTCCCGAATGACTGCCTTGAACCGTGAGTACGTTATGGAACCTGGAAACGCCCAGCTGTCGATGACGGTGTTGATGACCCCCGATATGGCCAACTTCTCTGGCAATGTCCATGGCGGCACCTTGCTCAAATACCTCGACGAAGTCGCCTATGCCTGCGCCAGCCGCTACGCCGGACGCTACGTGGTGACCCTGTCGGTCGACCAGGTCATCTTTCGTGAGCCGATTCATGTCGGCGAACTGGTGACCTTCCTGGCCTCGGTGAACTACACCGGCAACACGTCGATGGAAGTGGGCATCAAAGTCGTGACCGAAAATATTCGCGAACGCTCGGTGCGCCACACCAACAGTTGCTTCTTCACCATGGTTGCGGTGGATGACCAACGCAAACCCGCGACCGTGCCGCCCTTGCAGCCGCAAAACAGCGAAGAAAAACGCCGCTACGAACAAGCCCAGCAACGCCGGCAGATCCGCCAGGAACTGGAGAGGCGCTACCAGGAGATCAAGGCGGACGGGCCTTAGGCGGGCGCCGAAAAGCAACGGTGGGAGCGCTTGCTCGCGATGGCGGTGTCACAGCCAGCATCGATGTTGAATGTGATGGCCTCATCGCGAGCAAGCTCGCTCCCACAGGGATTTGCAGCATTTTCACGGGGGCGATCAGAGGCTGATTGGCACAGCCTCGAACCGCACCCGTGGATGGGCGATCCGGTCCTGGGCGCGGACCAGTTCCAGCTCATAGCTGGTGCAGGCCTGGGTCTCCAGCAGCACTTCGTGCACCGCCGCGGCGGTGAATTCGAATGCCGCGACCAAACTGTCCCCCAGCAGAATCCTCGCCAGGAACAAGCCCGACGTCAGGTCGCCCACGCCCACCGGCTGGCGCGGGAAAGCCAACAGGGGACGACGCAGGTGCCAGCTGTCATTGGCGGTCACCAGCAGCATTTCGAAACTGTCATCGGGTTTGCCGGGGTAGGCCAGGTGCTTGACCAGCACCGCCTTCGGGCCACGGGCCAGCAACGCGCGGGCCATGGCCAGGCAGTCCAGCAACGACTGCGCCTTGCGCCCCGAAAAACTGTCCAGCTCCAGTTGGTTCGGGCACATGAGGTCCGCCACGGCAGCGGCTTCTTCCAGGAGAAATTCGCTCACCTCGGGCGCCACGATGCAGCCCTTCTCAGGGTGCCCCATGACCGGGTCGCACAGGTACAGCGCCTTGGGATTGGCAGCCTTGATCCGCGCCACGCCCGTCAGGATCGCTCGCCCCTGAGCCGCGCTGCCCAAGTAACCGGACAACACCGCATCGCAATGCCCCAGCTCACCGATAGCGGCAATGCCTTCTACCAATGCCGGTATCTGCTCTGGCGCCAGCACCTCACCGGTCCATTGGCCGTACTGGGTGTGATTGGAAAACTGCACGGTATTGAGCGGCCAGACGTTCACGCCGACCCGCTGCATCGGAAACACTGCGGCGCTATTGCCAGCGTGACCGAACACCACGTGGGACTGAATGGCAAGCAGATGAGGCGTACGTTTCATGCGGGAAGTTTCCGTAAAACGATTGAAATTCAAGCCGCGCAGTATGCGACTAAACGCAGCCTGTACGACAGACCGGCGAGACAGTTAAGCTGACAGCAACTTGTTGGAGCACTTCGTTCATGCTGACCCTTGGAAACATCTTCGTGCTGATGCTGCTGGCTACCGGCGGCGCCTGGCTGTGGCACAACCATGGCTTGCGCGAACGGGCGTTGGCGAGGGTCATGCAGCATTGCGCCAACCTCAAGATCGAGCTGCTGGACGGCAACGTGGCGCTGAAAAAAATCGGCTTCGTGAGGGACGCCAACGGTCGACGACGCCTGGCTCGCGTCTACAACTTCGAGTTCACCGTCACCGGCGAAAGCCGCCATTCGGGCACCATCACCCAGTTTGGTGCCCACAGCGCACACATCGAGCTGGCGCCCTACCCGATGCCCTTCGAAGAAACACCGCCAGCGCCCATCGAACCGGTCCAGGCCAGGCCCAGGGCTGAAGTCATCGAATTGAGCCAGTGGCGCCAGGAACACAACAAGTGGAAACCTTGAAACAAGGCTGATTCAGGAACATCGACAACTCACCAGACCGGTTTTCAGGCGATCGACGTCTTGCGGTTGATCGAAAATCAGCTCGACCCGAGAATCCTGGCGCCACTCGCTGGCTTGCCAGCCCAGCGCCGCCCCCTCCAACGCATTGGCTGAAACCCAGCCGTCGCGGCTGTGGATAACCATCTTCGCCCGTTTCCAGCCCTGGTCTTGTAGCCATCGCGTCAGCGCCGGCGCGTCGAATCGTTGGCTTGGGTGCCAGCGCCAGCCGATACTCCAGCCTCCGTCCTGCTGCTGATACAGGCAGATGGGTTGCGTCGGGTCGGTCCAGATCGTCGGGATCTGCCCCAGACTCTTGGGCAGGTTCACGTTATCCACGGCCCCGCTGCCCTGGGCCGCAAGGCCTGGTAATCGATCAATCGGTAATGCCGCGTGTTGCGTCCAGTACAACGCAGACCCTGGCAGTTGCGCCGTCAGCCGTTCGCGATCGGCTTGCGTGAGGCTCTCGGATTTGTTCAGCACCAGCAGTCCGGCATCCGCCAGGGTTTGTCGCTGCGCTTCGGGCAAGGGTTTGCCGTCCGCCATCGCCCGGGCATCCAGCACCAGCACACAGGGTTGTACCGCGAGCACGCCGAGCCAGGGCGCTTCACTCAGTTGCCGCATCAACTGTGCCGGATGCCCCAGGCCCGACGGTTCGATGAACAGCCGATCCGGCCGGGCCTTGCGCAGCAGACGTCCAAGACCGATCTGAAACGGCGCACCATTGACGCAGCACAAGCAGCCGCCGGCCACTTCGCCCAGTGCGATACCATCGCCAGCCTGGGTCAGCAGCGCGGCATCCAGGCCGATCTGGCCGAACTCGTTGATCAGCACCGCCCAGCGCTCATTGGCCGGGCGCTGGGCCAGCAGATGCCTGATCAGGCTGGTCTTGCCGGCACCCAAAGGGCCGGCGATGACATGGGTAGGAATGTGCTGCAACATAATCGACGGCTTTCGATGGAGGTGAACATGCGATTGATCGGCTGGTTGTTACTGGCATTGACGTCAGACCAGGCGCTGGCGCAGGCCTGCGTGGTCCACAGCCAGGCGGAGCGACTCGATGTGAAAGTCTGCCAACAGAACCGCAGCATTCCGCAGAAACTGTTTGCCGATGGCTTCTGCCAGCCAAACCTTGCCGGCCAGAAGGTCGAGGTGCAATACGTCGATCAATGCCCCGGCGGCGCGTTCGGCGTTTGCAGCAACGCCCAGGTCGCCAATATGCCTTACCGCCAGGATATTCACTATTACGGCGTGGCGACCGATGCCGCGTACCTGCAGCCATTTTGCGAAGGGCAGAGCCAAGGCACCTGGCTCAAGCCTTAAGCCAGCCAATCCAGTGTGAGCATCAGGCGACGCTTTCCCGGCGCAGGCGCAGGCGAGCGATGGATCAGGCCGAACCCCTCATTACCGTGCCATTTCTCGCCTTTAAGCAAGCCGACATCACCGCAACCAAACTGCTGGATCACGCGCGGATCAACCGGCTCTGCCTCAGGCTGTGCCAGATGCCGGCGGTCCATGGCCTCTTCCTTGAGCCACTGGCTGCCGACGCCCGCATAGGTGGTCAGCAGCCGTACCGGTACGTGGTCAACGTGGAAGCGTGGGCACATGGCCTTGTCCAGCGTGCGCAGACGCAGACCGACACGTTGCGCGCCCAACAGGCAGGCAAACGCACAGACCAGCCAGGAAACATCGGCGATAAAGCCTTCATAGCCCTGCAGGTCGCTGAAACCCGCGGCCAGACCGTGCAGCGCTGGCTGGGTGTCTTCCTCTGGCAAGTCGAGCACCCGTGATTCAGCCAGGGGCTGATCCATCGCCAGCACCATAGCCGCAAAATCGCTGATGTGTGCGGGAAGCTGACGCTGCCAGACCGCCAGGTTGGTGCCGTCGTCCAGGATCTGCGTGAATACCCCTGGCGTATCACCCTGGACCTGTCGTATCTGCGTCGCTCGTTTCAGACTGGGCGCCAGCATCACGCTGCAACCTCTTCATGCCACGGTCCGAACGGATCCGGCAACCATCGCCAATTTTCGACCCCGAGGGCCATTTCCGCATCGGTGAGCAGGCAGGCGTCCAGTTCAGCGGCGAGTTGGCCGAAATCAATGTCCTGACCAATGAAGACCAGCTCCTGACGGCAATCGCCTGTGCCAGCCAACCAGTTCTTCATGATCGCCGCGGTGCTTTCTTCATCCTGCGGCCATTGGTTTTTCGGCACGAACCGCCACCAGCGCCCGGCGAAACCATGTCGCATCAAGCCGCCAGCCTGAGACCAGCTGCCCGCCTCCTCAGGCTTGCTGGCCAGCCAGAAGAACCCCTTGGAGCGCAGGAGTTTGCCATTGGGCCACGGCCGGTCGATGAAGTTGAAGAACCGCTGGGGATGAAACGGCCGGCGAGCCCGATAAGCGGTCGAGGCGATGCCATATTCCTCGGTTTCTGGCACATGCTCACCCCGCAGTTCCTGTAGCCAGCCAGGTGCCTGGGCGGCGCGTTCGAAGTCGAAAAGACCTGTGTCGAGGATTCTGCCCAGTGGCACCTGCCCCATGACCATAGGGATGATCTGCGCCTGGGCGTTGAGACACTGCAGAATCGCGGTCAACTCTTCCCGCTCATGCTGGCTGATCAGGTCGATCTTGCTGATCAGAATCACGTCGGCAAACTCGACTTGTTCAACCAGCAGATCGGTGATCGAGCGCTCATCCTCCTCACCCAGGGTTTCGCCCCGTGACGCCAGGCTTTCGGCGGCCTGGTAATCCAGCAGGAAATTCACCCCATCGACCACCGTGACCAGGGTGTCGAGTCGCGCCACATCGGCCAGGCTTCGGCCCTCTTCATCACGAAATGTAAAGGTTTCCGCCACTGGCAGCGGTTCGGAGATACCGGTGGACTCGATGAGCAAGTAGTCGAAACGCCCTTCCCTGGCGAGTTGCCCGACTTCTTCGAGCAAGTCCTCACGCAACGTGCAGCAGATACATCCGTTGCTCATTTCCACCAGTTTCTCTTCGGAACGATTCAGGGTGACATCTCGCTGGACTTCGCTGCCATCGATGTTGATCTCGCTCATATCGTTGACGATCACAGCAACCCGCAGGTTGTCGCGATTACGCAGGACGTGATTGAGCAGCGTGCTTTTACCGGCACCGAGGAATCCGGAAAGTACGGTGACGGGAAGACGATTGGGCATCAGGTATATCCTCATCGGGCGGCCGCTTCGATGACGGCTCGTTTTCAGGGCTTGGTTGTCTTTATGTTATAGTATAACAACACAGTTCAACCAGCCCCGCCGCTCCTCATTCGTCTGAGATCCATCCATGCGCACTCCTCTGAAATTTGTTCTTGCGGGCCCGCTGTTGCTGTTGGCGTTAGGCGCTGCTGGGCAGAGTCCACTCTTGGCAAACTGCACCCGTAGCGCGAATTTGCTGGCGTGCGTGGATATGCAAGGTAATGCCTATAGCGTTGCGACGGCTGGAAACACTCTTTATTTGCGCGGTTTTGAAGCCGCCAGTCGCCGCTATTGGGCGCAAACGAACAGCCGTTACGGTCAGCTCACGTTCTTTACCGGACTGGCGTCGGACGGAGAAAGTTGGGTTGGATACAGCCGGCGTGTGGGCTGGACAACCCTCAATCGTTTTTCCAGCTCGGGCGGTAGCACCGGTGCATTTACATGCGGCCGCATGAACGGGTGCCAGGATTCATCGCGTTAATGTTTCACGTGGAACGTGAACATTCAGGGAGATGAAACTCCTTTCATGGAAGAGGCTTCTTAAAATTAACTGTTATACTATAACATCTAATTTTAATCTTCGATGGGCCTTGCCATGAATGCGTTAACGTTGCCCGACGTGGCTGCGCAGGTTTCACGTCACACCCTGCCCCTTGATTGGGTGGGCATGTGTGGCATCGTAACGCCGGTGTTGATTGAGGGCCAGCGCCTCAGCGCAACGGTCGACGCCGGGGTGAGCCTCGATGACGGTGAGGCGCGCGGCATTCACATGTCGCGCTTATACCTGGCGCTGGGGTTGCTGGAAGAGACGCCCCTTTCGCCCGCGCTATTGCGCCGAATCCTGGAACAATTTCTCGATAGCCATGAAGGCTTATCCCGTGCGGCTTCGCTCACTGTGCATACCGATCTGCTGCTCAAACGTCCGGCGCTAACCAGCCCGTTGGCAGGCTGGAAAGGTTATCCGGTGAGCATCGAAGCTCAGTTGAAAAACACAATGTTCCACGTGGAACTGAAAATTCAGATCCCCTATTCCTCGACTTGCCCATGTTCGGCAGCCCTTGCCCGGCAGTTGATCCAACAGCAATTTGTCGACGACTTCGCTAACAAGAGACTTGAGCACGCCGAAATTCTCACGTGGTTGGGCTCATCGAACGGCATTGTCGCCACCCCCCATAGCCAACGCAGCACGGCGACTTTGACGCTGCGTCTGGACGCCGCTGTCGACGAATTGCCGCTGCAGTGGTTCATCAACCAAGCCGAAGCAGCCCTTGGCACCGCCGTGCAGACCGCCGTGAAACGCGCCGATGAACAAGCCTTCGCCCTGGCCAACGGGCAAAACCTGATGTTTTGCGAAGACGCCGCGCGACGATTGAGCACGGCCCTGGCCCGCTCATCGGAGATCACCGCCCTGGATGTACGCGTCGTCCATGCCGAAAGCCTTCATGCCCATGACGCCGTGGCGCGAAGCCGCTGGACCCGGGAGCCCTCATGATCGACTGCCAGGCACTGCGCTGGGGGGCACCCGGACAGCCCCTCACGCCGCCCCTCGCCATGGAGCGACCGGCAGGCAGCCTCACCGCCATCATCGGTGCCAACGGCTCCGGCAAGAGCAGCCTGTTGAAAGTGCTCGCGGGGCTGCAAAAGCCGCTAGCCGGTAAAGTCACCTTAAATGTTCCACGGCGTGGTGGCGTTTCATTCATGCCCCAGCAGCAACATCTGGATCGACAATTTCCCATCAACTTGCAAGACCTGGTGGCTGCCGGCGCTTGGGGCAATCGCCACACGCCAGCCATGCGCAGACAGTTGTTGCAGGCCGTACTGGACGATTGGGCATTGACCGGCCTTGAGCAACGTCCGCTAATGGCGCTGTCGGGAGGCGAACTGCAACGCGCCCTGCTCGCTCGCCTGAGCCTGGCCGAAGCGCCGTTGCTGTTGCTCGACGAACCCCACGCCGCCCTCGACGAACAAGGCCAGGCGCTACTGTGGAAACACATTCATCGCTGGCACGCGGCGAGCAGGACCCTCGTGGTGGTGTGTCATGATCTGGCAGCGGTACGCCAACACGTCCCCCATACGCTGCTGATCAAGAACACCGGCTGCGTGCTAGGTCGCAGTGTCGATTTGATCGCCCAACAACCCCATGCGTGGGTGGCCTGATGCTCGCGGCCACACATTTCTGGCAACCCTTCCAAGAGTTTGTCTTCATGCGTCGGGCCCTGCTGGGTGGCCTGGTGTTGGCGTGCAGCACGGCGCCGCTGGGTGTGTTCCTGATCCTTCGGCGCATGAGCCTGATCGGTGACGCCGTGGCACACGGCATCCTGCCTGGCGCCGCCCTGGGCTTCTGGTTCGCCGGGCTGAGCCTGCCGGCCTTGACCCTGGGCGGCCTGGGGGCGGGCTTGAGCATGGCCGGGCTCGCCGCCTGGGTTACCCGGCGCACGGGCCTACGAGAGGACGCCAGCCTCGCGGCGATTTATCCCATTTCCCTGGCGGCCGGGGTGTTGATCCTCGGCATGGCCGGCAAACGCTTGGACTTGTTGCACCTGCTGTTTGGCTCGGCCTTGGCGGTGGACGGCCCCACACTCAACGGCATGCTGTGGGTTTGCGGCGTTAGCCTGGTGGCGATGGCGTTGATTTATCGACCGCTGCTGCTCGATACCCTCGACCCACTGTTCCTGCAAACCGTCAGTCGTCTCGGCCCGTTGGCCCACGGCGTGTTCCTGACCCTGGTGGTGCTGAACCTGGTGATCGGTTTCCAGGCCATCGGCGCGTTGATGGTCGTCGGCCTGATGATGCTGCCGGCCGCCGCGTCGCGATTCTGGAGCCGGCGCCTGCCGCTGCTGATGCTGATCGCCGCGCTGCTCGGTTGCCTCTCGGTCTGGTTTGGCCTGCTGTTGTCGTTCTATTACTCACTGCCCAGCGGACCGTCCATCGTTCTGGTGGCGGGCGTTTCGTATCTGCTGTCGGTGGTATTCGGGCCGGTGCACGGTTTGCTGCGCCGCCCGCCCTTGCTCACATCCCAATGAGGTGTTTCCCGATGCGCGTACTGCTCGTGCTAATCAGTCTGATGCTGTCCATGTCCCTGTCCGCGGCCGAAAAACTTCAGGTAGTGACCAGCTTCAGCATCCTCGCCGACATGACCCGACAGGTCGGTGGTGAGCATATTCAAGTCACCAACATGGTCGGGCCGGACGCCGATGCTCACACCTACGAACCCACCCCAGACGACGCCCAGGCGTTGCTCAGGGCAAAACTGATCATCAAGAATGGCTTGGGCTTCGAGCCGTGGCTGGACCGCCTGGTGACCAGCACCGGAACCAGCGTCCCGGTGATCAGCGCCAGCCATGGCGTCATCCCGCGGTCACTGGATGAGGACGGCGAGACCATCCCCGACCCGCACGCATGGCACAACCTGGCGAATGCCGAGCTGTATGTCCGCAACATCGCCAAGGCACTGGAAGCTGCCGACCCGGCCAACAAGGCCGACTACGAACGCAACAGCCAGGCATACCTGAAGAAAATCTACGCCCTACTCGCTGAAGCCAAGGCCAAGCTCGGCGCATTGCCTGCCGGTAATCGCAAGATCGTGACGTCCCATGATGCATTCGGTTACCTGGGCCAGGCCTATGGCATCGAGTTCATGGCGCCCCAGGGGTTATCCACCGAACGTGAACCGTCGGCGGCAGAAGTCGCGGCGCTGATTACCCAGATCCGTCAGGCGAAAGTCAAAGCGGTGTTCATGGAAAACATCAAGGACGCGCGCCTGCTCAAGCAGATCGCCGACGAGAGCGGCGCTCACATCGGCGGCACGCTGTACTCCGACGCACTCGCCGCCAGCGGACCGGCCAGCACGTTCACTGGCCTGTTCGAATACAACCTCAATACGTTGTACGAGGCACTGAGTCGGCCCTAGAAAATGTGTGGGAGCAAGGCTTGCCCGCGATGAACGGTGACGTCCTCGGCGACTCACCGAATTGTCCGCATCGCGAGCAAGCTCGGCTCCCACAGGCTTACCAAGCGGTTACTTCAAACGAGCTTCAAGCCCTCGGCTTGACCGTCCCGCAATCCTGCCCCAGCCATACCGCGCGAGTGTCAAGGCTACCGTTCTGCTGGATGCCGGTGGCATTGAACGTGCCGTTGACCTTGGTGGTGAATTCACGATCACTCTGGAATGTCGCGACCCCGGCACCCTGGGCTTTCGGGCAACTGAAGCGAAACTTCCACTGATTACCGGTGCGTTCGGTGATCTGCTGCTTGCAACCCGACTGCGGGTCTTGCAGCGGAATATCATTGGTTTGAACCTGCGCCGGGGTCAGGCACACGCGAATGCCTTTGCCACCCATGGTAATCCCCTGCTTTTCCAGCATCGCCCGTTGCTCCGGGGTCATTTGGGTTTGCAGCTGGCCGAGGATCAGTTGCAGGTCCGGCAGGTTCTGGTTATCGACCTTCATATTGCTGGTGGTCAATTCCCACAAACCCGGCTGGAGCATCTGCGCCTGAACCGCCATCGGAACCGACAAACCCATCGCCAAGGCCACACCCAGCAGACGAACATTCATTACACGAACTCCAGAGGACAAGTGGCCGTTAGACGCCGTCCACGGGCTTCGGTTCAGGGCCTGAACCTGTGAATTAAATAGCGACATTCGCCACGGAACATGGTCTGTTAAGCATTGAAACTTCAGGAGCAAGGCTGCCCCATGGATTATTTCGGCCCGCATGTTTTCGGTTACCTGATCGCGCTGCTCCACACCCTGGGCTCCATTGCCGCCGTCCACGCCGTGCTGACGGTGCGCACCGCCCAGGGCTCGATTGCCTGGGCCCTGTCGCTGACCTTCATTCCCTACCTGACGTTGATTCCTTATCTGGTGTTCGGCCGCAGTACGTTCGATGGTTACATCAAGGCGCGCCGGCAAGCCAACGAAGAAATGCGCAAGGCAATCTCTGAATTGAACTGGCGCCCCTGGGTAGAAGAAGCCCTGACCGCTCGGGCCTCCCAAGCCTACGCCTCGCTACGGGCTATGCCGAAACTGGGACGCACACCGTGCCTGGCCAATAATCAGGTGCGTTTGTTGGTCAACGGCCACGCCACGTTCGAGGCGATTTTCCAGGCCATCGAACAGGCACGCGAGGCCGTGCTGATCCAGTTCTTCATCGTCCATGACGACCGCCTCGGTCAACGCCTGCACACGCTGCTCTTGAAGAAAGCCGCCGAAGGCGTGGCCGTGTACCTGCTCTATGACCGCATTGGCAGCCACTCCCTGCCCCACCGCTACGTGCAAGCCTTACGCGACGGTGGCGTCCACGTAAAAGCGTTCGCCACCCGTAGCGGCTGGCTCAACCGATTCCAAGTCAACTTTCGCAACCATCGCAAGATCGTGGTGGTGGACGGTGTGCAAGGGTTCGTCGGCGGGCACAACGTCGGTGACGAATACATGGGCGATAAACCACCCTTGGCGCCGTGGCGCGACACCCATGTGCAAGTGCGCGGGCCGGTGGTGGCGAGCATGCAAGAGTCGTTCGCCGAAGACTGGTTCTGGGCGGCCCGTTCCCTTCCCCCGCTGATCCTGCCGGACAGCTACCCGGACGATGGTGTGCTTTGCCAGTTGCTGGCCAGCGGCCCGGCCGACGCCTATGAAACCTGCTCGCTGTTTTTCGTCGAGGCCATTCACGCCGCCAGCGAACGCGTCTGGATCACCACGCCCTACTTCATCCCCGACGAAGCGGTATTCGCAGCCTTGCGCCTGGCGGTACTGCGTGGCGTGGATGTGCGCATCCTGCTGCCCTCGCGGCCCGACCACAAGATCGTCTACGCAGCGTCCAGCCTGTACGCGTTTGAAGCGGTACGGGCCGGTGTGCGGATGTTCCGTTACGGGCCGGGCTTCCTGCATCAGAAAGTGGTGTTGATCGACCGGGAAATCAGCGCCATAGGCAGTGCGAACCTGGACAACCGTTCGTTCCGCTTGAACTTCGAAGTCATGCTGCTCACCGTGGATATCCCGTTCGCCACCGAGGTCGAGCGAATGCTCGAAGAGGACTTCGCCCAGGCCCAGGAAATCGACAAACAGGAAAGCCGGGAGACCCACCGCCTGCAGGAGGTCGGCATGCGGATCGCCCGGCTTATTTCCCCGATTCTCTAAGGGGTATAGATGTCGTCGCGGGTCCATGGCAGCTCATGGCTACCGTCGGCATGGGCCTTCACCGCCAGGATCTGGTGCAGGTTGATCCAGCCCTTGGCGAACGCGTAGGCGCAGCCGGCCAGGTACAGACGCCAGATCCGCAGTGCCTGCTCCGACACTTCCTTCGACGCTGCCTCGAGATTGTCCTCCAGGCGTTCGCTCCAGTGATCGAGCGTGCGTGCATAGTGCATGCGCAAGCTTTCCACATCGACGATCTCCAGGCCCGCTTCACTGATCTGCGCGGAAATCATCGAC
Organism: Pseudomonas sp. NFACC13-1; assembly: GCF_900104425.1. Taxonomy (NCBI): domain Bacteria; kingdom Pseudomonadati; phylum Pseudomonadota; class Gammaproteobacteria; order Pseudomonadales; family Pseudomonadaceae; genus Pseudomonas; species Pseudomonas sp. NFACC13-1. The sequence goes on from NZ_FMXV01000034.1 coordinate 54,265, forward strand.
AGATGCGGCAGCTCGCCGTTGGGGAATACGTACTTCTCGATGAACTCGCCCGCGCCGCGACCGACCGGACGCCCGTCGGTATGCTTGGCCGTGATGCCATGGTTCATCACCAGCCCACCCTCGCGCACGGCGCCGAACAGCGTCTTGCAGTACTGCGCAAGGTTGGCGTGGCCGACATGCTCGAACATACCCACGCTGACCACTTTGTCGAAGCGGCCGTCCTGGGGCAGGTCGCGGTAATCCAACAGTTGCAACTCGACCTGATCCTCCAGGCCTTCGGCCTTGACCCGTTCCCGGGCCAGCGCCAGCTGCGCCTTGCTCAGGGTAATGCCGAAGACCTTGGCACCAAACTCCCGCGCGGCATAACGCGCCAGGCCGCCCCATCCGCAACCGACATCCAGCAGGTAGTCACCCGGTTGCAATCGCAGCTTGCGACACAGGTGGCGGAACTTGGCTTGCTGGGCCTGCTCGAGGGTTTCGCTGCCTGTCTCGAAATAGGCACAGGAATAGGCCATGTCGCTGTCGAGCCATAGCTGATAAAACGCGTTGGAAAGATCGTAGTGGTAGGAGATCGCCTTGGCGTCGGTTTCTTTGTCGTGGACCGAGCGCACCGGCTGGTTGTCGGGATCGTCCTCGACCAAGGCCTGGCTCAATTCATCGCAGACCCGAATGACTTCGTGGATCGGGCCTTCAAGTTCCAGTTTGCCTTCGACAAACGCCGACCCCAATGCGTCCAGGCTGGGGTGGGTGAATTGCGCGACCATTTGTGGGTCCTTGACCACAATCGTGACGCTGGGGTCGGCCCCCAGTGAAAATTCATGGCCGTCCCAGAGCCGCAGCCGAAGCGGTAGATGCAGATTCTGTAAGGCCGGTGGAAGTTGCGCGAGCATGGAAAATCCCCCTTTGTTTCAGACGTCTGAAATGAGGGTAGACCATGCTAGAAAAATAGCAGGCTATCGAATTTATAGCCTTTTTCTATCGCTGTCCCAAATCACTCCTGTGGGTGGGTCACTCCTGCGCTGGCACGCCCTCTCCAATAGCAGACTGCAAGTACAGCGCGCAGTTCGCTGACCCTATCCAACGGTGCCCTTGGCTTGGATCTTGAGCAGTGGCTCCTGGAACCGCAGCAAGCGCCCGGCATTACCTAACACTAGCAGGGTACTGAGATTGTGCAGCAGCGCCGCGATCATCGCCCCCGCTGCGCCCAGCCAGCCGAAGGCGGCAAAGGCAACGATGGCCAGTGTCCAGCCCAGGCCGATGATCACGTTGACCTGCAACGTGCGCCGACACTGGCGACTCAGTCGCACGCAAGTGCCGAGGCGCCGCAGATCGCTGCCGATCAGCACGATGTCCGCCGACGCCAGGGCGATGTCCGCACCGCCGGCTCCCATGGCGACGCCCACCACACCGGCCTTGAGCGCCAGGGAATCGTTGATGCCATCGCCCACCACCATCGGGCGGAACCCATGATCGATTTCAGCCATGACCCGCTTGAGTTTGTCTTCCGGCAAGGCCTGGGCCTGCACATCGCCGATACCGACATCCCGTGCCAGGACCGTGGCCACGCTTTGGCGGTCGCCGGTCAACAGCAACTGACGGCCCAGACCCAACTCGCGCAGCTCGGCCATGGCCACCTGTGCCTCCGGCTTGACGCTGTCGGCCAACAGCAGCCAGGCGAGGAACTGCCCATCCAGCGCCAGACCGGCAATCGGGCCGTCGTGCTCAGGAACCGCCAGGGTGTGAATGCCCAACTGGGCAAACAACTCCGGCCGACCGAGTGCCGCTTCGCCCTGAGCCGTCATCGCGACCACACCCAGCCCCTGGCGCTCACGAATGTCCGTCAGGGGCAGGCAATTGTCCTGTTCCACCAGCCCCGCCAAGGCACGACTGACCGGATGACTGCTGGCTGAACCGAGGCTGGCAGCCAGCGGCAGCAACAACGACGGTTGAGCATCCTGGGCAGGTTCGATGGATTGCAGGCGCAACACGCCATAGGTCAAGGTGCCCGTCTTGTCGACGACCAACGAAGTCAGGTCCGCCAGTTCTTCCAAAAAGGCCGAGCTGCGAATCAGAATCCCGTGGCGCGCCGCCACCGCGATCCCGGCAATGGCGGTGGCCGGCGCCGACAGCACCAACGCGCAGGGACACGCCGCCACCAATACCGCCAACATCGCCTGGGCATCGTTGGTTACGAACCAGGTCACTGCCGCCAGCAACAACACCAATACCAGGTAACTGCCGGCGTAGCGTTCCAGCAAACGGGTGATGGGTGGCTTGGAGCGTTCAGCGTTTTGCATCAGGGCGATGACCTTGCCCAAGGTGGACGCTTCGCCAGTACGGGTCACTTCCAGGCGCAGCAGGCCATCGAGGTTGATCGCGCCACCGAAGACTTCCGTGCCAACCACCGCCTCCAGCGGCACCGATTCACCAGTGATGGGCGCAGTGTCGAGGCTGGCCTGGCCGGACAACACCCGACCATCGGCCGGCACTCGGTCACCGGCACGCACCTCCACGACATCGCCGGCCTGGAGCGTCGCGTTGTCGACGTCGATGATCGAGCCGTCGGCCTGTACCTTGCGACCCTGGCTGCGGGTCAGTTGGCCAAGAGCATGAATCGCCTCTTGGGAACCGATGACGCTACGCTCCTCCAGCACATGGCCGAAGATCATGATGATCGGCAGTAACGCCGCGGTCAGCAGATCGCCGGTGGCCCAGGCGCCGAGCATCGCCAGGGCGATCAGTTGGTCAGTGATTCCGTGCAGGCTCGGGTACCGCAAGCTGTACCAGGCCGAACGCATCACCGGCACCGCCACCAACAGCGAGGCGAACCCCAACAGCAGTTGGCTGACGCCGCTCTGCTCCGGCGACCAGCCGCGCCATGCCAGGCCCAATGCGAGCAAGCCGAGAGCGAGCATCGCCAAGGTCAGTTGCCGGGCGGCGATGCGTTGCTCTGCCGAGGACAACATCGGTACAGCAGGCGTTCGAGCGGTCATTGGCCGGCTCCCTGGATGATCAGGCGAGAATCGTCTTTCGGGTCGACCGTGGTCACTGAGCCGGCTTGGCGAAGGATGGCGGGCATGCGTTCGCGATACAGGCGCAGCAGCATTTGCGGATCGCTGCCTTGGGTCTTCGCCAGCCCGAGCACCGTGGCCGTATCGGCCGAAGCCTTGGCGAGCCGCTCGCTGGCCTGGGCATGGGCGACTTGCACGGCACGGTCGGCGTCCTGGCGGGCGACCTGGGTGAGTTTTTCCGCTTCAGTCCGGGCGTTGGCCACGGCTTTGTCGGCCTGCTGGCTGGCGGTCAGTACCGCGTTGAAAGCACTCACCGCCGGCCCGGGCAGACTCGATTGCACATCGACCCGCACCACTTCGATGCCCAGCCCCTGCCCCGTCGCCGCCAGGTCAGCCAGGCGTCGGTTAAGCCCTTGAACCAGATCGCCTCGCAAGCGTTCGCGGCGCTCGGCCGCCTGGTTGTCACTGCCCATCAGTTCGGGGCGCGCCACCAGAATGGTGTCCAGGTCCCGGGCGGCGGTCAGGGCCACGGCACTGCGGGTCGCCAGTCGGTCCAGTGCCGGCAGGACATGTTCACCTTGCAAGACGAAAGCGTAAGGATCAGTGACCTTATAGAACACCCGCACATCCAGTTGCACCACGCCGGCATCACCGGTCAATAAATAACCAGAGCCGGCCAATGCATCGCTGACCGGCGTGGCGAAACTGGCCACACGATCAGCCTGCAAGGCCGCGTCCGAGCGCAGCAGATTTTCCACCCGCCGCTCGAGCACTCGATCCGCTGCTGGCAGCAGGATCACTTGTTCCACGGGCCGCGGCCAGGCCAGCAAGAGGCCGGCATTCTGGATACGATCCAAGGCGCCGAAGTGCAGCACCACCGCACGATTCTGCGGGTCGATCTGGCGCACGTTGGAAAAGATCCAGGCCAACGCCGCCAAGACCGTGACGGCATAAAGCGCTAGAAACGCCAAACGCCCGGCCTGGATCCACGGACTGGATAACGCATTTGTTCCACGTGGAACCAAACTCATGGTTGTGTTCCACCTTTGCCATCCATGGAAGCAGGGCCGTCCACCAGGACACGGAATGGAGCGGCATCGGTGCGCAAAATCAGCTTGGTGCCTGGGCTGACGATGGTGCCCAAGGTGTCCAGCGAACGAAGCAGGTTGTAGAGCTGGGGAGAGCCGGCGTAGGCCCGGCCATAGATTTCGGCCGCGTCTACCCGGGATTGCGCCTCGATATCAGCGGCCTTTACCGTGGCATCGGCTTGCACGACGCGGGCATCACGTTCTGCGGCGGAACGAATCTGCGCCGCTTCGCGCTTGCCGATGGCGGTGCGTTCGGTGGCGATGGTTTCGCGCTCGGCCCGCATGCGGTCTACCGTTGCGGTCAATGTGACCGATGGCAACGTCAGGCGTTCGATACCGACTTGCAACACTCGTACACCGTAAGTGGTGAGCAACTGTTGATCGATCTGCTGACGCAACTGCGCTTCGAAATCGGCGATGCGCACTTGGCTAGCATCGGTGTTGACCAGGTTCGCCAGGTCAAAACTGGCGGCCGTGGTTTCCAGCGCGGAGCCGACAAATGTGCGGATCTGCCGCGCAGCTTCGTCCGGTTGGTTCTGCACCGCGCGCATGAAACGCTGCACGTTGTCCGGGTCACCCTGGACCTGCCAGGCCACGTAGGCCTGGACAATGATCCGTAGCCCATCGCGGGTCCCGACATCCTGCAGGCCGCTGGACGTGGTGCGCAATCGCAGGTCCACCGGGATCGCCGCCTCGAACGGTGCCGGCCAGCGCCACCCCAGGCCAGGTTGCAGCAGCACCCGGGCCGGATTGCCGAAACGGGTAATGACCGTGGCCTCCCCCGATCGCACTTGCACGAGGCTCGCGGCCGCGACGGCAAATGCCATCAACAACACCGCCCAGCCCACCCGCCGCCAAGGAAACGGACCGGCTTGCTGCGGGTCGCCATGATGGTGGTGGTGATGACCATGGTGATGACCATGGTGATGACCGGCATGGCCGTGATCGTGACCGGCATGCTCGTGGTGACCGTGTGAAGAGGACTGGCTCAATGGGCAGCTCCTGGCGGGACAGGGTTACGCGGCGACGCGGGGTCGGCCGGCAGCGTGAAGGTTCGCAAGTCGATGGTCGGCTCGTTGCTGCTACCGCCCAGGCGATGATCGAGAATCAGCAACTGGGCATTGCCGAGGCCCTGGGTCAGTTGGCTCAAATAATGTTCCAACACAAAAGCGTGCCCCGCCGTGGCGTAGGCTTTGCGGTCGGCATTGAAACGCAGATCGGCAGCCTGGGCAGTCGCGTTGATTTCCCGCGCAGTGGCACTGGCCCGGTCATGGGCGATGCTGGCTTGCAATTGCGCCTGGTTGGTCTGTTCCGCCGCCGCGCCACGCTCCCGGGCGATCAATGCCTGGGCGCCGATCTGCGCGGCCTGCACGCCGTGGTAGGCATTGGCCGCACCGGCCGGCGGATGAATCGCCTCCACCACCGTCGCCAGGATTTCCACACCGCTGTCGAGGGATTGCAGGTCAGCCTGGACAGCGCGACCGATTTCGTCGGCCAGGCTCACGCGGTCGGCGCCCAACAAACCATCCAACGTACGCGAAGCAAACTCATGCACCAGGATGCGGCTGGCGGTGCTGCGGATCAGCGTCGGCACATCGGCGCTGTTGTAAGTCGCCGCCAGCGCCGCGGCATCCGTCAGGCCGATGCGATAGACAAAGCGCACATCCATGTTGACGATCTGAAAGCTCTGCTGGTCGGCTCGACGGCTGGCAATGACCTGGGATTTGTCGTTCACATGGCTGGCGTCCCACAACCGATTGGCAATGGCCGGTGCCGGTCCCTCCGCCGGTTCAGCCTCGACCTCTGCACGACTCTGCGCGACGCTGGTCGCCAGTTCATGCACAACGCCATTCTCGACATTGAGCACCCTGCCCCACGGCCAAGGCAACGCGACATGCAAGCCGGGACCGAACACCTCTACCGGTTTACCGAAGCGCTCATAGATGCCCCGCCCCTGCAGCGGCACTTCGTGCACGCCTGTCAACAACCAGCCCACCAGCGCCACTGACGCCAACACCGGCAAAAAAGCCCGACGCATGTAGCTGAAGGCCCAGATCTGGCGCAGGTCGATGCCGAAACGGTTATGCAGTTCATGCTGCAAGGCCAGCAACGGTTGCGGCGGCCAGCGCAGCAGATCGGCGATGACACTGCGGCCCAGCAGCGTCGGCTCCAGGGCATCCCGGCGCGGGATGAACAACGATAGCACCGCGCGCAACAACAACTCCGCCGCCACCAGTCCCGGCAACAGCCCCATCAGCACCGCCAGGCGCACCGGCCAGATGGACGTTTCTGCAGCGAACAGCAAGCACAAGGCGCCAAGCACCAGCACGATGATCGCCACCCGCGTCAGTTGCGCCAGCGCTGGCGCTTCCGGCCACTCCACAGGGGGCTGCTGGGCCAATTGCCGCTCGAACACCAATAACCCGAACGCCAACAACAACGACAACACCGCCTCCACACTGGCCGAAACACCGAGGGCGGCAGCCGGCAATTGCAAGTCCCAGGCGTGCTCCACGCCCAGCAATACCAGCACGGCCCAACCGGCCAGCCACAACGCAGGCGCACCGATTTGCTTGAGCAGGCCGACCGAGCGGGCACCGATGCGCTCCAGCAACCGTTCATACCAACCCAAGTTATCAACAGGCTCGTCTTCCGCTGGCAGGTTATCCACAGCCGGCAACAACGCCCTGCTGCGCCATTGCGTCAACCACCAGGCGGATTGCAAGCCCGCCACCAGCACCAACAGTCCCGCGCCTTGGCTGACCAACAAGGCTGGCCACAGCGATTGCGGCGAAAACACCCCGATAAAAAACGCCAGGACCAGACCCAATCCCGCCACGCTTCCCAAGGCGCAGGCGATCAGCTTCAAGCGGCGCCCTTGAAACGACGCGCGCTGGAAACGCGGCCATTCGGCCACTTGTGCCCCCTCGATATCCAGATCGACTTGCATACCACCCCAGCTTTCGTGGCGATCAAAATCCGGGCCTGTGGGCAGACGCCACCGCCGCTTCGTTATAGGCCGTTACCTTATAACGATTACTGTGAAATTTCCGTTTTGAATTCTTCATGACAAGGCCCACGCCGACCTCTTGACTTAAGCCTTGACCGGAATCTCTGGAAACGCTCATATTACGCCCATAATTTTTTATCAGGCCAAGCGGGAGAACAGCGATGAGCAACTACGACGTGGTCATTCTGGGCGGTGGACCCGGCGGGTATAACGCGGCGATTCGGGCCGGGCAGTTAGGGTTGAAGGCCGCCTGTGTCGAAGGTCGAGCCACCTTGGGCGGCACCTGCCTGAACGTCGGCTGCATGCCCTCCAAGGCCTTGCTGCACGCTTCGGAACTGTACGAAGCGGCCACGGGAACGGAGTTCGCCAACTTGGGCATTGAGGTCAGCCCTACCCTCAATCTTGCGCAAATGATGAAACAGAAAGACGAAAGCGTGACGGGCCTGACCAAGGGCATCGAGTTTCTGTTTCGCAAGAACAAGGTCGACTGGATCAAAGGCTGGGGCCACATCGACGGGCCGGGCAAGGTGACCGTCACCGGTGACGATGGCAGCAAGACCGAACTCACCGCCAAGGACATCGTCATCGCCACCGGCTCGGAACCCATGCCGCTGCCAGGCGTGACCATCGACAACCAGCGCATCCTCGACTCCACCGGTGCCTTGTCCCTGGGTGAGGTGCCCCGGCACCTGGTAGTGATCGGCGCTGGCGTCATCGGCCTCGAGCTGGGCTCGGTCTGGCGGCGCCTGGGCGCCCAGGTGACCGTGGTGGAATACCTCGATCGCATCTGCCCGGGCGTGGACGGCGAGGCCGGCAAGACCTTGCAACGGGCCCTGGCTAAACAAGGTATCCAGTTCAAGTTGAGTTCGAAGGTCACCGGCGCCACGACCTCGACCAGCGGTGTGCAATTGCAGGTCGAACCGGCGGCGGGCGGCGAAGCACAGACCCTGGACGCCGATTACGTGCTGGTCGCCATCGGTCGGCGGCCCTACACGCAAGGACTGGGGTTGGAGAACGTCGGGTTGAGCACCGATAAACGCGGCATGCTCGCCAACCGGCATCACCGCACCGAAACACCCGGCGTCTGGGTGATCGGCGACGTGACAGCCGGACCGATGCTGGCCCACAAGGCCGAAGACGAGGCCATGGCCTGCATCGAACAGATCGCCGGCAAAGCCGCCGAGGTCAACTATGCGCTGATCCCCAGCGTCATCTACACCCGGCCGGAACTGGCCAGCGTCGGCCAGACCGAGGAACAGATCAAGGCCGAAGGCCGCGCCTACAAGGTCGGCAAGTTTCCGTTCACGGCCAACAGCCGGGCCAAGATCAACCACGAGACCGAAGGGTTCGCCAAGGTCCTGGCCGATGAGCGCACCGATGAAATCCTTGGCGTGCACCTGGTGGGCCCGAGCGTCAGTGAGATGATCGGGGAGTACTGCGTGGCCATGGAGTTCAGCGCTTCGGCCGAGGACATCGCCCTGACCTGCCACCCGCACCCTACCCGTTCGGAGGCGTTGCGCCAGGCGGCCATGAATGTGGAGGGAATGGCGACGCAGATGTAGGAACAACGCAAAGCTAAAGTGAACACTTTTTATGGCGAGGGAGCTTGCTCCCGCTGGGCTCTGTAGGAGCTGGCGAAGCCTGCGATCTTTTGATCTTTCGCTTGAGACTCAAGTGTCTGGGGAAAGATCGCAGCCTCGTTGCACTCGACAGCTCCTAC
>NZ_FMXV01000010.1:0-195242 GCF_900104425.1 Pseudomonas sp. NFACC13-1
GGTGTTTTCCGTCGGCCCGTAGCCGTTGAGCAGGTGCTGGGGCGGCGAATGGCGCAGGACCTTTTCGATGCGCCGCGGATCGAGCACGTCGCCGCCGACCATCAGGTAGCGCAGCGCGCCGAAGGCCGGTGCCAGGGCCTCGGCGTACTGATGGAACAGCCCGGCGGTGAGCCAGAGCACGCTGACTTCGTGGCGCAGCAGGTGCTCGTTGAAGCGGGCCGCGTCCAGCAGTGTTTCCCTGGGACAGACCACCAGGCAGCCACCGTTGAGCAGCGCGCCCCAGATCTCCAGGGTACTGGCGTCGAAGGCCGGGTTGGCGGCGAGGGCGAAGCGGTCCTGGGCGGTGAACCCGGCGAAGCCGTTGTTGCGCACCAGTCGGGTGATGGCGCGGTGCGGCACCTGCACGCCCTTGGGCGTTCCGGTGGAACCGGAGGTGTACATGATGTAGGCGACATCGCCGGCCCGGCGGGCCGGGTGGGATTCAGCCAATCCATGGTCCGGCGCTGCAACGTCAATGAAGCGGACGTTTTCCAGTGCGGGCCGATCGTCGCCCGCCACCAGCAACCAGGCGCTGCCGCAGTCCGCCAGTACCCTTGCCTGATGGGCCGTCGGGGCCTCCCGGTCGATGGGTACGTAGCATGCGCCGCGCTTGAGGATCGCCAGGATCGACACGATCAATGCCGCGCCCCGGGCCAGGCACAGCGCCACCGCATCACCGGTGCCAATCCCACAGGCCGCCAAATGCCCAGCCAGGCGCTCGGCCCGTTGGTCGAGCTGGCGATAGCTCAGGGTCTGCGCGCCGTCCACCAATGCACACGCATCGGGGCGCTGTTGCACCTGCCCGGCGAAGAGCGCCGGCAGCGGTTCATCGGCCGGGTAGTCACGGCTGGTGGCATTGAAATCGTCAAGGATCTGCTGCCGTTCGGCTGTGTCCAGCAGCACCCAGTCGCCCAGGGCCCGGGTTGGCTCGGCGAGGACCTGATCGGTCAAGCACTCCAGGCGCCGCAGGTGCGTGACCATCTGCTCGGCACTGAACAGTCGCGGGTCGTAGTTGAATTCCAGGAAGGGTTCGACTTGGGCTTCGTAATGCCGCAGATAGATCGCCAGCGGATAGCGCTCATAACCATTGTGCCAGGTGCGCAGAGCGCAGCGGGCCGAGGCAAGGTTGACGTCGCCGGGGTACTGTTCGACCGACAGCATCAGCTCGAACAACTGGCCGGGGTGGCCGGCGCGGGCCCGCAACTCACGATGCAGACTTTGCAGGGGGTAGCGTTGGTGGCGGTAGCTGCGCAGGGTCTGGCTGGCTACCTTTTGCACGGTCTCGACGAAGCTGGCGGCGGGATCGACCTCGACCGTCAGCGGCAGCACCGAGGAGAACATGCCCACCGTCCGTTTCTGCAGGGGATTGCTGCGGTTGTGCACCGGAACGCCGATGACCAGCCGCTCACGCTGGTCGGTCACCCGGCTGAAGTAGCCGGCCAGCAATGCGCTCAGACAATGGCTCAATGTCGCGCCCTGGGTTCTTGCCCACTGGGTCATGAGGGCCAGGCGCTGGTGGCCCAGGGTCCAGATCGCCTGGGCACTGGGCTGCGGCTCGCTGGCGCTGGCCGGATCGCGGGACGGCGAAGCGCTCTGGAACAACGGTTCCGGCAGTGCCGGGAACTGCTCCAGCCAGAAATCCCGCGCCTTGGCGTGGCGCGCCGAATCGAGGTAATCGCGGTCGCTGGCGACAAAGCTGCGATAGCCCTGAGCCAACACCGGGTCCAGTTGGAGTGGCTCGCCGACGAGCAGTTGGTTGTAGGCGGCGCTGACAGCCTGGCCGACCAGGCCCACCGAAGTGCCGTCGCTGATCAGGTGGTGGTAGCGGCTGTTCCACAATGCATGGGTGTCGGACAGTTGAAACCATTCCATGCCCCACAGAGGTTGCCCGCGGAGCGAGAACGGCGTGCGATTCAATTGCTCGATGGCGGCCATAGCCCGGCCTTCGGAGTCACCGCGCCAATCGTGGAAGGTGAACGGCACCTGCAAGTGCTCGGCGACCTGCTGCTGCACCTGCCCATTGCCGTCGCTGATTATCAGCCGCAACGCATCGAATTGGGCCACCACGGCTCGCAGCGCCGCGGCGAACAGCGCGTGGTCCACCGTGCCGTGGATTTCCACGGTTACGCCGATGTTGTAGGAGGGCGTGTCGGGCGATAGCAGTTGGTCGAGCCAGACGGATTGTTGCGTGGAACTCAACGAAAAGCATCGCGGTTCGATCATGACACCTCCTTGTGCAGGGGTCGTGCCCCTGGGTCGACGCGGCAAGGCTTGTGGCCTGCGCGATACGGACCGGTCCTGTTTGGAAAACAACGGCAGACAAGCCTCGACGCCGATCCCCTGGCCGGATATGGCCGCGCTGGAAACGGTTTTCCGGCGTCTTTCGATGGGGTGGGGCGGGCTCGATGCGCATTTAAAATAACAGCGCTTTTGCGAATGGGAAGCTCTTTTTTAATCGTTGTACGATGTCATATCGCAATCATTTTCCCACCCCGCCGCGGACTAGAGCCGCCGCGCAGGCTTGAGCCCGGGCGTCGTCCGATCGCTAACCAAGGACGAGGGACATGAGAGGCGAGCGTAGGAGCGGTCACTAGGATGCAACCGCGAACGGTGGAGCCCTGACACCCAGAATCGGCTGAATCGCCCGATTGGCACCGAAGGAACACCCCCTTTTAATGCTGACCGAACTTTGGTTGCCGAAACCGAACTATCCCTGCGAAGCCCTTCGCCAAGGGATTCCACCAGATAATCAGTTGCCCTGCCTCAATTGCCTGTTGAACGGTCTCTGCACGGTCATCTGTTTCAGCAGGCTTGACGGCAATCAAAGTTTTTAGAGATTGCTCAATATTTTTAATTGATGCCCATGTAATGAAGCGCTCCAGTGTTTCCTAGCCCTGACCCAAATATTCCACAATTCCCCTTTACCTCATAATAATCTATTACACTACTGTTATTATTAACCCAGAATGCGACGGTGCAGCGCTCCTGAATATTTTTTGTTTGAATCTGCTGAACATTGACTAGTTGTCCGGATGAAGTGTCCATGTTGGAGCCTACAACTGTTTGCTGGTCGTAATTGGTTCCATAGCGGTCGAATACATATATTTTTTGTCCATATAATTCATGGCTTGAGCTTACTGAATGCTCTGTCAAGGTCAAAGAGGGTTTGCCAAATTTTTTATAGGCTTCCTGAATGTTTTTTCCCATAAGTTCACTTGCGGCGGAACGCTCGGGTGCGATTGTAGAACACCCTGTTGATGAGAGTGCAAGCACAGAGAGGAGTGTGAGTAATGGTGTTTTATAAGAAAACATACAGTCTTTCCTTGGCTGGGTTGGAAGTTTTTAAAGGTGTGAAGCTGAACTGCGTCGCTTTGTTTTAGAATGAGTGCTTGTTAGTCAGGAAGCTAAAAGTGGGCGCTACAGTCTTGCTGGGGCATTGCATTATTTTTCAATGCCCCAATGAGTGGCAAGTACAGAAACACTATTGAATCAGCGAAGCACGCTTCTCAGGTCCATTTGATGATGGAGAGTCATCTATATCAATAGTGCAAGTGACCTAGTCGTTCGCCGCAAAGGGACAGAGGAACGCCAGAATTAGCTTGGGTATGAATGGCACTTTCCTTACGGCGATTCATGACCGAGCCGGTTATCACGCCAAAGGGCCTCTCATCGGACACCCTCTGGGCAGAAGTGACCGCCGGTGTCACCACCTAGCAAAATTAATGAACAATCTCAGCGCTCAGATATCGATTCTGTAACCGAACATTTCCGTCCAGGCATCCGGCCTCAAGCTTCGCAGGGTCGCTGTAACGGCGGTGAGTTGGCTGATGAGGCGAGTTTCCATGAGCGTCAATAACCAGTGCAGTGTCGAATACAATGGTCTTACCCTTCGTGGACAGGCTGATCAGCCGCTGATCGATTTCTTGGCAGAGCAGGGCATCGACCTGCCTCACGTCTGCTATCACCGAGCCCTCGGGCCGATTCAGACTTGCGATGTTTGTTGGATCGAACACGACGGCGAAATGGTCCGCGGGTGCACCCTGCGTTCTGCCGACGGCATGAAGCTGGTGAGTGACACGCCCTCCGTAAAGGCGGCGCAGGAAGAAGGCATGGACCGGATCCTTGCCAAGCATGAGCTCTATTGCACGGTCTGCGAGCACAACACGGGTGATTGCACGCTCCATAATACCGTCGCCGACATGAACCCCGTGATCCAGCGCTACAAATACCAACGCAAGCCCTACAACAAGGATCATTCGAACCCTTTTTATACGTATGACCCCGATCAATGCATCCTCTGTGGCCGTTGCGTGGAGGCGTGTCAGAACATCGAAGTCAATGAAACGCTGAGCATCGATTTCACCATGGACCATCCACGTGTGTTGTGGGATGGCGGCACCGAGATAGAGGGTTCCAGCTGCGTGAGCTGCGGTCATTGCGTCACGGTTTGTCCCTGCAATGCGTTGCTGGAGAAAACCATGCAGCCGGATGCCGGACCACTGACGTCGATACCCGAGAACATCAAGCGGCCGCTTATCGACGCGGTAAAGACCCTCGAGAACACGATTGGTGCACCCCCCATTACCGCTATTTCGGTCATGGACATGCATTGGCGGCAGCCCGAAATCAAGCGCACCAAAACCGTATGCACCTATTGCGGTGTGGGCTGTTCATTCGAAATGTGGACCCGTGACCGCAAACTGCTCAAGGTGCAGCCGGTGGTGGACGCACCGGCGAATGGCATATCGACCTGTATCAAAGGCAAGTTCGCCTGGGATTTCGTCAACAGCGAAAAGCGCCTGACGACGCCGCTGATCCGCGAGAACGGTCAGTTCCGCGAGGCAAGCTGGGATGAGGCGCTGACGAGGGTCGCGGGCCGCCTCTTGGCGATAAAACGTGAGCATGGTTCCGATGCCATCGGATTCATCGGTTCCAGCAAGGCCAGCAACGAAGAAGCTTATCTGACACAGAAAATCGCTCGCCTGATCATCGGTACCAACAGCGTCGACAACTCTTCGCGTTACTGCCAGAACCCCGCGACACAGGGGCTTTTCCGCACGGTCGGTTATGGTGGCGACGCCGGTACGATCAAGGACCTCGAACAGGCGGATCTGATCGTCCTGGTTGGCAGCAACTTGGCGGAGAACCACCCGGTTATCGCTTCGAAAATCAAGGCCGCGCGCAAGCATCGGGGACAAAAGCTGCTGGTGGTCGATCCGCGCAAGCATGAAATGGCGGAGCGCGCCGACTTGTTCCTGCAGATCAGATCGAGCACGGACATTGTCTGGGCCAGCGCAATGTCACGTTACCTGTTTGACCATGGCATGGTGGACACGGCGTTTCTGCAAGCACGGGTGAGCCAGGTGGACGAGTACCGCCGCTCGCTGGAGCCTTTTACCCTGCCGTTCGCTTCGCAAGTCACCGGGTTGGCGGAGGCAGACCTGGTCAGCGCTGCGAACATGATCGGCAAGGCAAAACGTGTGTGTCTGTTATGGGCAATGGGCATTACTCAGCACAGCCATGGGGCCGATACCAGCACCGCTCTGTCCAATTTGCTGTTGGTCACCGGCAATTACGGACGCCCTGGCACCGGTGGTTACCCCATGCGCGGACACAACAACGTTCAGGGGGCCAGTGACTTCGGTTGCTTGAAGAATGTTTATCCAGGCTATGAAAGTGTTACTGACGAAGGCGTCCGGGCTAAATGGGCAAAGGCCTGGGGAGTTGTTCCCGAACGACTGTCCAACAAGGTCGGCGAAGACAATTTCCTGATGGTCCAGCACGCCGCCGAGCAGAAGATCAAGGCCATGTATGTCATTGGTGAGGAGACGGCCTTTTCCGACGCCGATACTGAAAACGTGCACGAGGCCTTCAAGAAACTCGACTTCATGGTCGTGCAGGATATTTTCTTCAGTCGCACCGCGCAGTTTGCCGATGTCGTGCTGCCAGGCTGCCCAAGCGTTGAAAAGGACGGCACTTTCGTCAACACCGAGCGACGGATCCAGCGCTTTTATGAGGTGTTTGCGCCGCTGGGAAACAGCCTGCCGGACTGGCGCATTCTGACCGAGCTGGCCAAGAGGATGGGACATGATTGGGGGTATGAACATCCCTCGCAGATCTTTGCGGAGGTGGCTGGTATCTCCACATTGTTCGCCGGCGCGAGTTATGAGCGCCTGGAAGGTTGGAAATCCCTTCTCTGGCCGGTGAAGCCGGATGGCACCGATACACCGTTGCTCTATACCGAGCGTTTCCACACCGATGATGGCAAAGCCGTGCTGTACCCGCTCGAGTGGAAAGCCCCAGCGGAAGTACCCGACAGCGAATTCGACCTGATGCTGGACAACGGACGCATGCTGGAGCACTTCCAGGGCAACAATCAGACGGGACGTGGCGCCCGTCTCGATTCGTTGTCACCGAACTGGTTTGTCGAAATCAGTCCCGAACTTGCCGCGGAACGAGGCCTCGTGGAAGGCACCCAGGTGCGGATCACGTCACGCCGAGGCTCGGTCGTGGTACCGGTGGTCATCACCGACCGGATGCGCGGAAAAGTCCTGTTCCTGCCAATTCACCAAGGCAAGCCCGGTATCAATGAGCTCACCGGGGAACACCACGATCCAGACGTCAACACGCCGGCTTATAAGGAAACCGCTGTGAAGATGACAATACTGAAGGAGCCCGTTCAGCCGTCGGCATTGCCTCGCGGCAATTTCCGAAACGGCCGCAGGACGCCGAATGAGGGCGTGGCTGTGGCGGTGAAGTGGGCCAGAGCTGATTACGCGCCGATCGATGCACCGGCGCCCCATCCGGAGAGGTTCTGATGGCCGAGCCTATTGATTACAACGTAAAACCGAGCAAGACCGAGCCTGATGCAAAAGACGAACTGGATCGTCTGATCCAGAACCTTCATGAGCACGGTGTGCTGCGCATGGCCAATGACCTGGTCTGTGCCAACACCGCGATCACCAAGGTGCTGGTGGACGGTTTGAACAAGGAAGGTACGCTCAACGTCATTCAGAACCTGTCGATCCTCGCGATGGCGCTTTCGCGCGTCCCGCCCGATGAGTTCTACCGGTTGGTCTTCGCGCTGAAGGATGCCGGCGCCGCGGTCAGTCAATGGACCTCGCCGGACAACGACGACATCGCGCCAGGCGTGCGAGGCGCCTACCGTTTGTTGCATGACGAATCGCTTTGGCGCGCGATCATGCCGCTGGTGGAAGGCTTGAAAGCGATGGGTGAGGGCATGAACAGGCCGGTCGACAAACCGATCAGCCAGTTCGCCGGCAAGCCCAGCGGCGCTTGAGCGGAGCTTGCACATGGAATCGGTGGATTCGGCGCTGATGCTGGCGCGGTACCAGTTCGCGTTCACCATCAGCTTTCATATCGTGCTTGCCGCATTTTCCATCGGCTTGGCCAATTACCTGATGGTACTGGAGGCACTCTGGTTGTGGCGCAAGCGTCAAGTCTATATGGATGTCTACCGATTCTGGCTGAAGATATTTGCCCTGACTGTCGCCGTGGGCACGGCATCCGGGCTGGTCATGGAATTCGAGTTCGGGACCAACTGGAGCGCGCTGGCCAGCAGGGCAGGAGGCATCCTCGGGCCTCTGATGTTCTATGAAGTCATGGTCGCGTTTTTTCTGGAGGCAGGCTTCATCGGGGTCATGCTGTTCGGCATGAACAAGGTCGGGCCGTGGTTACATTTTCTTTCTACGTGTGCCGTGTCCGTTGGCTCGCTGTTCAGTGCATTCTGGATATTGTCAGCGAACTCCTGGATGCACACCCCCGCAGGCTTCAGCATTGCCAGCGACGGTCGCTTCGTGGCCGAGGATTGGCTGCAGATCATATTCAATCCCTCGTTCCCCTACCGCATGGTGCACATGAGCCTCGCCGCATTTCTCGGCACAGCCACCCTGGTGGGCGGCGCGGGTGCTTGGCATCTCCTGCGCGACAATACCCATGCGCCTGCGCGGGTGATGTTTTCAATGTCATTGTGGATGGCGGCGGTGGTCGGACCTATCCAGCTCGTCGCGGGGGATCTGCACGGTGAAAACACCCGGGACCACCAACCGCAGAAGCTGGCCGCGATGGAAGGTTCCTGGCATCGCCCGGAAGCGGGGCAGGGGGAGCCACTCAGGCTGTTTGCGATACCTGACCAAGCCAACCATAGAAATGATTTCGAACTGGCGATTCCCCATCTCGGCTCGCTTTATTTACGACACGATTGGACCGGCACCATACAGGGCCTCGATGAATTCGTGCCCGAAGACATCCCGCCAGTGGCCGCGGTCTTTTTCGCGTTTCGTATCATGGTGGGCATAGGCTTGCTCATCGTGGCACTCGGTGTCGCCAGTCTTTTTCTGCGCTGGCGCGGTGGGTTGTTCGAGTGTCGATGGTTGATGCGCTGTGCGGTTCTCATGGCTCCGGCCGGGTTTGTGGCCATGATCTGCGGGTGGATTGTCACCGAAGTCGGACGCCAGCCATTTACGGTCTATGGATTGATGCGCACTGTCCACAGCAGTTCGCAGCAACCGCTTTCATTCGTCGTGGGCAGCACGCTCGCTATCGTGGTCGTGTACCTGCTGGTTTTCGGCCTGGGGCTTTTCTATTTGCTGCGAGCGATCAGCCGACTGCCGGCGAAATCAACGGACATCACGGATAAACGGCAGCGCAACGCGGGGGAATCGTGATGTCCATATCTGAAGCGCTGTTACCCGATCTGGCGGCCGCTGCGATTGCATTTACCATCATTACCTATGTGATTCTGGATGGCACCGATCTGGGGGTCGGGATTCTCTTTGCAACCCGCCATGATCCTGATGAAAAGCAAATCATGGTCAACTCCATCCTGCCGATCTGGGATGGCAACGAAACCTGGCTGGTGCTTGGCGGCGGCGGTCTGCTCGCGCTGTTCCCCATGGTTTACGGCGTCTTGTTTTCCGCGCTCTATATCCCGGTCATTGCGATGCTGCTGGCGTTGATTACGAGAGCGGTAGCGTTGGAGTTCCGGGCTGACGCGTCCGCACGAATGAAGCGCTGGCTTGACATCAATCTCGTGACTGGCTCGTTAATCGCAACGCTTTGCCAAGGTGTCATCATGGGCTCCGTGATACAGGGCATCGATCAACAGGATGGCAAGTTTGCCGGAGACGGTTGGGAGTGGCTGAGCGCATTTCCGCTGGCGTGTGGCGCGGTGCTCGTGGTGGGCTACGCGTTGCTGGGCAGTTGCTGGCTGTACTGGCGTACTGAGGGAACCCTACAAACGGCGGCCAGAAGACAGGCGCGGATGCTCGGGTGGCTGACGCTGACAGGCATTGCAACCATTTTGGCGTGGACCAGCTTGTTGGCACCGTTCTATCGAGAACATCTTCTTCTATCGAACCTGAGCCTGAAGCTTTTGCTGATTCAGTGCGCTCTGCTGGTCGGGTTTCACCGGGCGTTTTCCAGCCGCTTCCACTTTCTTCCGCTGTTCGCGGTGCTGGGATGGTTCGGCACGGCGTTCATTGCTGCGATCATTGCGCTCTATCCATTGATTTTGCCTCCCTCGCTGACAATCAGCCAAGCGTCTGCTCCAGCCTCAAGCCAGGGCTTCATGCTCATCGGTTTCGCTGTTCTGGTGCCCGTGACACTGGCTTACAACACATGGGGATTTTGGGTCTTTCGCGGTAAGGTCAAAGCTGAACCTGCGCATGATTAGCCAGGTCTTCCTGCCGCTCAATAGCAAAAATAAAATATCTCATTCTGTTGGAAACTATGCCCGGTGAACGGGACAGCACTTTCAGCCACACCCGACGCGACTTTGGAGCCTGACTCAAGAGTGGAATGCATCCGTTTCTGCGAAAGCCAGCCGCTCGCGGCCGTGCTTCGCAGCATCAAGCAGGGTGGATCTGAATGGGCGTACCGATATGTCACGCTGTGCTTCGCCGGTTCCGCCAATGGCTGGGGGTCGCTGTACCCGTTTCAGGGTTCGCAGGCGCCGTACTTTGACTTTATGTACGGTGCTAATGAGGATCCGCAGCAAGTGCTGGCGGCGCTGCTTGAAAGCCAAAAGCAACCTCTTTGGCGCGCCCGAGCGCGGCTGAAAACAGTCATTTCAATCAAGAATGGGACGAAGGAAACTGCGCTCGTAGCTCAGGATGAATTTTTGCTCGGTAGCCTGCGTCACTAATTGAACGCACTCAGGATCTACTCCGGCCTCCCTACGGTACTGCTCATAATCTGCCAGGCTGGAGAAGCTGAATAGACAGTAAGCGATGTTGTTGGCGCCTTCAGCTGGTAGAAAGTAGCCGTGGTGGCTCCCTCCCATGCGGTTCACCACACGAATCCAATGGCGAGAATAGCTTTCGAAAGCCGGGATCTGGTAGGGATCGATTACATACCTGACGTGGCAAGTGATCACTGGATCATTCCTTTTAAAATGGGGGGAATCATGGAGTAGTGATTATTTCCCGCGAATAACGTCCAGGTGTAATCCCCGTATAGCGTGTAAATGCCACGCTGAAGGCGCTCACGGAACTATAACCGACCCGTTGCGCGATTTCAGCAACGCTGTCGTCCTGAGTGCGTAGCAGATTTTTGGCCAGCGCCATTCGCCACGTCAGCAAATACTTCATTGGCGCCATGCCCATTGCTTGTTTGAAGCGTTCGAAGAAGATGGAGCGCGAGAGGGCGGCTTCTCTGGCTAGCTGCACCACTGTCCATGGCTGGTTCGGAAACTCGTGAATTCGACGTATCGCCGTAGCTAGACGTTCATCGCCGAGTCCGCGCAGCAGGCCGGCCGGTGCGGCTTCGGTCGCGGTTGAACGCAGGGCTTCGATGAACAGCACTTCAAGCAGGTGTGCCAGGATGACATCTCGTGCTGGGCGCTGCCCGCGCGCTTCCTCGGTAACCAGTTCCACCAGCACTGCCAGCCGGCGTTCGCCGCGAACGTGTATCAGCTGGGGCAGCAGCGCTACCAGTAACGCAGCGTCCGGCGAGCCGAAGGTGCAGTGACCTACCAGTAATTGAACATCAGCCGCGACATCGGGTGTGCCGATACGAATGTCACGCGGCCGTATCTCGACGGGCACGGTATCGGTGTCTTCGGCTGCCATCGGCTGAAGACTCATCATCGTGAAATCATAGGCGGCCGGGACCAGCACGAAGTCGCCGGTCTTCAAGCCTATCGTCGGATTCCCGGCTACTGAAAACCGACATCCACCTTCAAGAATCGCGCAGTAAAAAGGCTGACCGTACACCGAGCGGCGAACACGCCAGGCTCCGGCACCACTGACGACTTTGGAAAATGAGGCACCCGGTTGCAGCAGGGTGACTACCTCCGCGAGCGGATCGAACATCTCGGACTCCTGCGAAAGATTAGCGGACTGGCGATGATATTAAGTCCGGGTACGACAGCCTATCGTTGTAATCCTGTCAATCATTCAACGGAAACGCCCATGAAAACTGTGCTGATTACTGGCTGTTCCTCTGGCTTTGGTCTGGCCACCACCCGATATTTTCTCGAGCACAACTGGAAGGTTATCGCGACGATGCGGAGCCCAAACGAAAGGCTCTTTGAAGCATCCGAGCATCTGCGCGTGCTTGCCCTGGACGTCACCGATCCGAGCAGTATCCAACAGGTAATAGAGGCCGTGGGCCCCATCGACGTGCTGGTCAATAATGCCGGTATCGGGTTACTCGGCGCCCTCGAAGGCATCTCAATGGAAGCGATTCGTAGCCTTTTTGAGACCAACACCTTTGGCACCATGGCGATGATTCAGGCGGTGCTACCGCAGTTTCGGCAGCGTAGATCCGGGGTTGTCATTAACGTCACTTCAAGCGTAACGATAAAGTCATTGCCGCTGCTCAGCATCTATACAGCCAGCAAGGCTGCGGTGAATGCGTTCACCGAGTCTCTCGCGCTCGAGCTTGAACCGTTTAATGTTCGGGTGAACCTGGTGCTTCCGGGGCGCGCTCCCTCGACCGACTTCGGTAAGAATGCACAACCACGGATGCAAGGCAG
The DNA here is from genome assembly GCF_900104425.1 of Pseudomonas sp. NFACC13-1. Taxonomy (NCBI): domain Bacteria; kingdom Pseudomonadati; phylum Pseudomonadota; class Gammaproteobacteria; order Pseudomonadales; family Pseudomonadaceae; genus Pseudomonas; species Pseudomonas sp. NFACC13-1. Next base: position 12,038 of record NZ_FMXV01000010.1, read on the forward strand.
CATCCCGGAGGCGTACTCCGATCTGGCGCAGCAGGTGTTTGCAGAGTGGTCGCTATCAACCGTCGTCACTGAGGCCCAGGACGTCGTTGAAGCGATATGGCGTGCAGCGAATGACCCAGCCTCGCCAATGCGCATTGTTGCTGGTGCTGACGCCGTTGCTCTGGAAAGTGAGCAAAGCACATCTGCATAAATGCGTGATTGATGAAACTCGTTATTGAGCTTGTATCAGTTGCCCATCGACTCTAGGAGCGCTTGCCCGGAGGCGCCCGAGTACCAATATGGAAGTGCGTCATCGTTTTGTGGGCGCCTAACGAGTCCAGCCTCTTCAAGTGTTCAGGCTTGCGTCGATGCTGCTGCATTTGGCCACAGGCTTTTGAATGAGGCCTGGGAGATGTCGCCGATGATCCGGGTGCCTGCTTCATCGGCGACAGGTTTCATTGCCCGCTTTTAATCCGGCTCCAGACCCGTGTGCGCAGCCGGTCGTTCTCTAAGGGCATTGCCTCCAGTACAAAGAGTTTTTTCATCACGCTGTCAGGCGGGTACACCATCGGGTCGTTGAGGATGGCCTTGTCGACGAGCCCCTCGGCGGCGGTGTTGCCGTTGGCATAGTGCACATGATTGCTGATGCCAGCCATCACCTTGGGGTCCAGCAGGTAGTTGAGAAATTCGTAACCGGCGCTTTCATTCGGCGCATCGGCGGGCATGGCGACCATGTCGAACCACATCGGTGAGCCTTCCTTGGGGATGGCGTAGGCGATCTGCTGGCCGTTCCCGGCTTCATTAGCTCGCGCTGCGGCCTGCATCACGTCGCCGGAAAATCCCACGACCAGACAGACGTCACCCGTTGCAAGGTCGCTGGTGTACTTGGAATTGTGGAAGTAACTCACATAGGGGCGCACAGCGAGTAGTAGAGCCTGGGCCTTCTCGTAGTCGGCCTTGTCCTTGCTGTGATGCGGCAGGCCAAGGTAGTTCAAGGCGATGGGGAGGATCTCGGGACCATTGTCGAGCATAGCCACGCCGCATCGGGCGAGTTTCTTCATGTTTTCCGGCTTGAACACGATGTCCCAGGAGTCTATCGGTACATCGCCCAGGACTGCCTTGACCTTGGCCACGTTGTAGCCGATGCCGGTGCTGCCCCACAGGTAGGGAAAACCGTAGCGGTTACCAGGGTCATTGGCCTCCAGAACCTTCATCAGCGTCGGGTTGAGGTTGTGCCAGTTCGGGAGTTTGCCGCGGTCCAGCGGTTTGAGTGCGCCGGCCGTGATCTGTCGGGCCATGAAGTGGTTGGACGGAAACACCACGTCATACCCTGAATGGCCGGCCATCAGTTTGGCGTCGAGCACCTCGTTGCTGTCGTACAGGTCATATTGAGTCTGGTGCCCGGTCTGGGCGGTAAAGTTTTGCAGGGTATCTGGAGCGATGTAGCTGCTCCAGTTGTAGATCCTGACGGTGTCTGCTGCCTGAGCGGTAGACGCGATCAACAGTAACGGAAAGATCGACTTCAACATGCGAGACCTCAACCTTTGTTCTAGGCGTTATGGATGAAGGCAGTTCAGAAAATCAGTACGTAGCTCTTGCGAACGGTTTCTTGTACATCCCAGATTCCCGTCGTGTTCGCAGGGAACATCAACGCGTCGCCGGCCTGGATATGTAGGGCCTCACCACCGTCCGGGGTGAAGGTGCAACGCCCCTGGATGAAATGGCAGAACTCCTGTTGCACGATCTGGCGCCGCCAGCGGCCGGGGGTGCATTCCCACACGCCGGCCTCGACGCCGTCGTCGCGTTCGACGCATGCCGTGGCAACCTGTGAAAGCGGCTCGCCCAGCGGTACACCAACAGCGCCAGGCTCACCGAGAGGCAAACGGGCGGTGTCGCGGAAATGATCGATCTTCATGCAAACGGCTCCTTGGACTTCATTAGACGTTCCATGCAACCGGCCAGCCCTTCAGCCATCCGGCGACGCCAGCGTGGCGCATGGAGATTGGCCAATACCTGATCCTCGTGAACGAAGCTCTGGATAATGGCGTTGTAACCCAGCCAGCGCAGAGGCTCGGGCTCCCATCGTGGCAACGAGGCCAGGGGACGATCATCCAGCACCCAGGGTTGGCGAGTCAGTTCGTTGTCTTGGCCAAGAATCAACGCCGCCACGGTTCGGCCGCCCAGATTGCTGGCGCCTACACCTTCACCTCCGTAGCCACCCGCCAGTGCGATGCGCTGGCGACGGTCGGCGAGCATGTGCGGATGAAAGGACCGGGCAACCCCCAGATTGCCGCCCCAGGCATGGGTCAGGCGTACATTGCGCAGGATCGGAAAGAGTTCACTAAACAGGTGTTGCCGCAATGCTCGTTCGGCCTGAGTGAGGTTGAAGTCACTGCGCAGGCGACCGCCAAAGCGATATCCACCGCGGGCGCCAAACACCAGGCGATCGTCTCGGCTGCGCTGACCGTAGGTGACTTGTCGGCTGTTCTCGCTGAACGCCTGGCCACGGGTCAGGCCGATTTCGGCCCATACATCGGCCGGGAGTGGCTCAGTCGCGATGATCAGGCTTTGCGCGGCCAGTTGATGTTTGTTCAACGGGGGCAGGGTGCTGGCATAACCTTCGACTGCCGGCACCACCCAATCGGCGCTCACCCGACCGTGCTCGGTTCGGACCTGGCCTGGCTTCCAGTCGAGCACCGCGCTTTGCTCGTAAATGCGCACACCCATCCGTTCGACGGATTCGGCCAGCCCCCGTACCAACCGTGCAGGCTGGATGGTCGCGCAGTGAGGTGAGTACAGGGCGCCGTACGCCTGGGCCACATTCAACTGTTCATGCAAGGCCTGGGGGCTCAACCAGCGGTAGTCGTCTTCCCCCAGGCCTTGCGCACGGACAGCATCGAGTTGTTCGCGCAGGCGCCGTTCTTGCTCGGGATAACGTGCCGCGCAGTACAGCACGCCGCCTTTGCGCAGCTCGCAATCGATGCCTTCGAGGTGGCACACTCGCGCCACCTCGTCGGGGATTGCATGCAGCAGTTGGTAACCCGCGTGACGTTGCGCGGCAGGTAAGGGGCCCAGGAGCCGGTCTTCGCCCAGCAGGTTGCCCATCAACCAGCCGCCATTGCGGCCGGAGGCGCCGAAGCCGGCAATCTGTGCTTCAACGATGACGATGTTCAGGTGCGGTGCTTGCTGTTTAAGGTAATAGGCCGTCCAGAGGCCACTGTAACCGGCGCCGATAATCACAACGTCTGCTTGCAGATCCTGATACAACGCCGGGCGCGGCGTCAGCGCCTCGCCGAGTTGCTCCATCCACAAACTCACACCACCCCAGCCAGACATCCCATGCTCCATCGGTTGATTGCCGATAGAGATTAATGCGCTGCGACGGGGGCTGTGTTATCTGCGGGCACGCGCGCAATTGGCTTTCAACCACGCCTTGGGTGTGCAGCCGGTATGACTTCGGAAGGCCTTGTAGAACGCCGAGGTGGAATTGAATCCGGCACTCGTCGCAAGGGCATCGATGGGCGCGTTTTCACCGTGATTGGCCAGGTGCTCAAGCAGGTAGGCCAACCGGGCTTGGGTCACGTAGCGATAGAAGCTTTGTCCCAGCACTTGATTCAGCAGGTAAGACAGCTGGTTGCGACTGTACCCGGTGGCGCTGGCAATCCGTGCAAGGTCCAGATCCGGGTCGAGGAAGGGCTGCTGGCGCGTAAAATAGTCGGCCAAGTCTCGCGCCATGAACGTCAGCTGACGCGCCGAGAGCCCCAGTTTACTGATGGCCGGGGCGTGGCGCCCAGTCTGGGGCTCGCTGTCGCGCACCAGTGAGGCATATTCGTTTATGCGAAGGATCAGGCCATCACATACCGTGATGGCTTCGCTGGTGCGAAAAACCACCCGCTCGCCACTGCCTTTCAGCGCTGTCTGGTACTGGATGAATGCGGTACAGCCATCTGCACGGATGCGGTCGTTGTGTTCAAGATACTCGTCGGGATGACGCGGTAGCGTGCTGGTGATGTAAGCGCGCAACTCGGTCAGGCCCATGCTGCGGTTCTGGAAAAAATCGTTGTACTGCACTTGCGGGTGATAAATCGCGAGAATCGCCTCCAAGTCGCGGCGTTTCCACGCCATGTGGTAACGCAGCACCACTTCGAGGGTCAGCGCTGTCTGTTCGGCGGTATCTGGCGGAAGAAGAGGCATTGGCTGACCGGCGTGACGACTGGGGGCTAGCGCCAGTCTAGCCCTGCAGTGGCTCACTGGACAAATACAGCCGCCGCATACCTGAGCTCGCCAAGATTTCAATGGGGCGGACGCCAGATGCGAGTCTCGTTTCCCGCTCCAATTATTGTTCCATGGGCTCCACTGAACTCCATGGTGAAAGAAAAAAGGACCTTCGGGTAATGCCAGTCAGTTAAGGATCAAACGATACAAGCCTGTGGGAGCAAAGAGCTGCGCCATATCTGGCGCAGCCAGCACGGTTACAGCGAAGCGAGTGCGGCCTGTTTGGGTTTGACCAGTGCCAGATACACCCCCGCACCATTGCCAGGAGCGATGTAGTTGGCGTCGCACAGGTCGGTCACCAGGGTCGGGGCCATGGTCAGCTCAAGCGGGGGAGCTGTTGCGTATCGGGCAGCGCTGTCGCTCAGGCTTTCGCTGAAGGTGTTCAGAAACTCTTCGCAGGTCGCGAATTTTCCATAGCTGTAGCCACCCTGCTGGTCCCGGTAAAAGCGTGAGTAGACCAGCAGTACGATGCCCCAGCGCTCGATGATTTCGTTGGGCTCAGTCCAGGCAATGGGCTTGATCAGGTCTTTACGAATGCCCTTGATTTTGTTGTAAGCGTCCTTGTTGTTGTGAACGATCTTGAACTCGATAGCTTTCGACGGTGCTTCGCCGTAGCTGTCTTCGACCCAGATATCGACCTTGCGCCGTTCGGCGGCGATCAGCCAACGGGGAACGTTGATGCGGGCGGGCAGGGCGCTGTCCGGCTTGAACGCTTCACAATCATCCAACTGTCCACCGAGACCGAACCGATCACGATGGATGTCCAGCAGAGCTGCCGACTCCAGGCTCAGCCACAGCTCTGGCGCTACGGTGACGACGATTGATTTGAGCATGCGTTTGCGTTCTTCTTGTTGCAGATGGGTCAGCAGAAAATCGGTAAAGGCGGGAACACAGGACATGGGATCTCCGTATCAGGTCCGAGAGGTGGCACAAGGTTGATCAACCGGCCGACATCATAGAACGGGGCAGCGGGAAAACTGCTGCGCCGACGGACTTTCTCAAGCCACGGAGCTTGCGTCCGCCGCATGCGATGACGCAGGCGCCTCGATCTGGCGAGCATTCTCGTTTGATGGAATGTTCGGTTTCATTAGACCCCGGCAGCTTGTAGGGAAATTCCTACGCCATCATCCAAAATTCCTAAGCCTAAATAGGACTGCTCTGATTTTATGCTTAATGGCGCATGGCTATTATTCAAGGGCCGGGGTGGCAATCCTGAGATCTATCCAAGACATACCGCGCTTGGATTGCGTTCGGACAATTCAGGGAAGGCGGTTGCGGACAGAAAGGGGATCTGCATCGTGCTGAAACATGTCGGTGTGACCGATCTTTGCGTAGGAATGTACGTCCAGGAGCTCTCTGGTTCCTGTGTAGAACGTCCATTTTGGAACAAGAGCTTCCTGATCCAGAATGAAGAGGTGCTGGAAAAAATCCTTGTTTCGGGCATCGCCGGTGCGTGGATCGACCCTTCAAAAGGGGCGGATAGCCTTGTGCAGGCGGATCATGGTGAACAGCAACCCCCTTGTGCGTCGAACCGGCCTTGCGCCCAAGCCGCCGGCCCCCATCCCCGGGTGCCCATGAGCGAAGAGTTGTCGAGGGCGTTCAAGCTTTGCTCCAGTTCCAAGGCTGCGGTCATGGAGATGTTCGGCGATTTGCGAATGGGACGGATCGTTCAGCTCGATCGCGTCACGGACATGGTGGGTGAGATATCCGACTCGCTGTTACGTCATCCTGACGCACTGCTCAGTCTGGTGCGCCTCAAGAACGCCGATGAATATACCTACATGCATTCCGTCGCGGTCTGTGGGTTGATGATTGGTTTGGCTCGTCAACTGGATCTACCACCGCAACTGGTGGAAGAAGCCGGGTTGGCTGGCTTGCTGCATGACGTGGGCAAGATGACGATACCCACGGCGATCCTGGCTAAACCATTAGCTTTGAATGACAGCGAATACACGACGATGCGCACCCACCCTGAGGCGGGAGTCAGGATGCTGGCCGACAGCAGCCATTTCACGGCCCGGGTGCTGGACGTTTGTCTGCATCACCATGAGAAGGTGGACGGCAGTGGTTATCCCCATAAGTTATGTGGAACCCAAATCAGCCTGTTCGCGCGCATGGCAGCCGTCTGTGACGTGTATGACGCCGTGACGTCCGACCGACCTTATCGAGATCGCTGGTGCCCCGCCGAATCCATTCGAAAAATGGCCGGATGGACTGGGCATTTCGATCAGAAAGTGTTTCACGCCTTCGTCAAATGCATTGGCATCTATCCGGTGGGCGCTTTGGTGCGCCTGCAAAGCGGCAGGTTGGCGGTGGTCATGGAACAGCACACCGAATGTTTGCTCACGCCCAGGGTGAAGGTTTTCTTCTCGGCGTCGAGTCGCACGCCGCTGCCGCCCGAAAGCGTTGATCTGGCCTGCGGGCAGGACAGTATTGTCAGCTTCGAGTCGGAGAAAACCTGGGGTTTCAAGAACCTTGAAGCGCTCTGGGCCGGCAAGGTGCAAGGCAGCGAGGCGCGTTTTGGGTAGCGCGGTGCGAGCCTGAGTTTATTACCAGCGCTTGCCGCTGGTTTTTTTTTGCGTTCCAGGGTTCCGTCAGCGGCGCGTAGGAATTCTCCTACGACGCCGCCGCAATCCTTAGCTGTAAATCAGGATGCTCCGATAGTTCCATCGCTATTACTTGGCCATCATCTCTTCAAGCGAACAAAACCGGGCATCCCAAGGGTGGATGTCTGCGCAGGATCCCGCCGGATCCGCACTGAACTGGAGAGATGAAGGTGAAAGGACAGGTAATTTCCTCCCCCCTGATCTTGCTGATGCTGCCCGTGGGGCTGACGGGAGCGCTCGGTTGCGCCGCGATTCTGATCAACGCGGACTTCACCCTGCGCAGTGCGGTCAGTTGCGCTTTTGTCTTGCTGGGCTCGTTGTTCATGGGCATGTGGAACAAGCGTTTGGCGAGTACCCGTTTGCACGCCCGGCAAGCCGATCAGCCAGGTCATCTACCGCTGGCCGTTTCACCCGATGAAGGGCTGGGCGAAGTATGCGCGCAGGTACTGCCGATCTGGAGCCACCAGATCGATGCGGCGCGCATCCTCAGCGAGGAATCGATCCTCAAGCTGAGCAACCGCTTCGCGACGCTGTCGGGGGACATCGGTACTTCTGCTACCCATGGCACAGGCGAAAACGTTGCCGCGCAGATAGCGGGGGTGTTGGTTGCCCTGCAGTTCCAGGATCGGGTCGGCCAGATGCTTTCCCTGGTCAACAACGATCTGCGCAAGCTGCATGCGCATATCGTCGAACGCCAGCAACTGGCCCTCACCGGCGATACGCCTGCCCCGATCGACGCGGATACCTGGCTCGAACAACTGGCAAGCACCTACACGATGCCTGAACAACACGCGATCCATCACGGTAAGCCTGTGGTGAGCAGCTCTTCATCCGAGATCACTTTTTTCTAGGGAGTTTCCCCATGAGCAAAACCATCCTGATTGTCGATGACTCTGCTTCCATTCGCCAAGTGGTGAGCATCACCTTGAAGGGCGCCGGATACGAGGTCATCGAAGGTGTCGACGGGCGCGACGCCCTGACCAAGCTCGACGGACGCAAGATCCACCTGATCGTCAGTGACGTGAACATGCCGAACATGGATGGCCTGAGCTTCATCAAGGCCGCCAAGCAACTGCCGGCCTACAAGTTCACGCCCGTGATCATGCTGACCACCGAAACCGGTGAGGCCATGAAGCAACAGGGCCAGGCCGTCGGTGCCAAGGCATGGATGGTCAAGCCCTTCCAGCCGGCTCAGATGCTGGGTGCCGTCTCCAAACTGATCATGCCGTAGCGCTGCCCAGAGTCCCTGGGAAGGAGGTTGTCATGACAAACACCACGGCTTGTCTGCGTCGGATCCTGGTTCTCGAAGGGCCGCTGACCATTTACACCGCCGCTGAACGCAAAGACCTGTTGCTGGAGCTGTTTCCCTTGGCCCAGGAGGTCGAAATGGACCTGGGGGGCGTGGACGAAATGGATACCGCCGGGCTCCAGTTGCTGGTGCTGATCAAGCAGGAATCACTGCGTCACGGCTCCAGTCTGCTGCTGAGCAATCACAGCACAGCGGTGCTCGATGCACTGGATATGAGCGGGCTGCACAGCTTTTTCGACGAGTCGACGACCCGTCGGCAGAGAGGTTGAAACCATGAGTTCGCCCATGAATCTGGACGATGTGCTACAGACGTTCATCGCCGAAAGCCAGGAGCTTCTGCTCCTGATGGAAGACGCGCTGTTGCAGATCGAACAGGCGCCGGACGATATGGACACCATCAACGCGCTGTTTCGCGTCGCCCATACCATCAAAGGTTCCGCCGGCCTGTTCGGCTTCACGCCGATCGTTGCCTTTACCCACGTGGCGGAAAGCGTACTGGATCGGGTCCGTGGACATGAACTGCGGGTGGACGAGTCGCTGAGTGCCTTGTTCCTGGAAGTGCGGGACCACCTGTGCACGCTGATTGAATTGCTTGCCAGCCACGGTGACTTGCAAGGCATGACCGCAGCGCATGAGCGGCAGGGCGCGGCGTTGGTCGAGCGTCTCAACCGTTACCTGGAAAACCGTCACGAACCTGAGCCGTCCCAGGCACCGATCGAGCCGCCGCAATCGGCTTGTGCCGCGCGTTGGCATCTGTCCCTTCGCCTGTGTCCGGACGTCCTGCGTAACGGTATGGATCCGCTGTCGTTGCTGCGCTACCTCAACAGTTTCGGCCAAATCGGCGCCGTCGTGTGCATCACCGATGGTATGCCGGGTATCGCAACGATGGATCCGGAAGCGTGTTACCTGGGGTTTGAACTGGGGTTTGTCAGCGATGCCGGCCAGGCCACCATTGAAGGGGCGTTCGACTTCGTTCGCGAGGGTAGCCAGATCTGCGTGTTGCCGTGCAACGGCGACCTGACAGGTTTCCGGGCGCTGATCGGCCGACTCGATGCTGAGCCCGATGCCATGGTGGAGGCATTCATCGCCTGTGGTTCCGTGACCCGTGAGGATTGGCTGGCCGGTTCGTCTCCTGACGAGTCGACGACCGTTGCGGTTGCCCCCGTGGTGCCAGACCAGACGATGCGCGATGACGTGACCAAGAGCCGGATGGCAAAAGAGGCCCGTCCGGCCGAAGGTAATCTGATTCGGGTCGACGCCGGCAAACTGGATCAACTGATCAACCTGGTGGGCGAGCTGATCATCGCCGGCGCTGGCGCCAACCTGGGGGCCATCCAAAGTGGCATCGGCGAGCTGATTGAAGCGACAAGTTCGCTCTCGCGTCTTGTCGAAGAAGTGCGCGACTGTGCCCTGACCCTGCGAATGGTGCAGATTGGCGGCACATTCAACCGCTTCCAGCGGGTGGTGCGCGATGTCTCCAAGGAGCTGGGCAAGGACATCGTCTTGCAGGTCCTTGGCGCCGAGACCGAGCTGGACAAGACGGTGGTCGAGCGTATCGGCGATCCCCTGACCCACCTGGTGCGCAACGCCATGGACCACGGCATCGAACCTTCCCAACTGCGCCGTGACCGTGGCAAGCCGGAGCAGGGCACGGTTTGCCTCAATGCCTATCACGAGGCTAACAGCATCGTCATTGAAGTCAGTGACGACGGTGGTGGCTTGAACAAGCAACGCATCCTGGCCAAGGCGATGGAGCGCGGCCTGGTTGCCGAAGGGCAACAGTTGGCCGACGGCGACATTCTCAACCTGATTTTCGAACCCGGCTTTTCCACGGCCGATCAGGTCAGCAACCTGTCCGGGCGCGGCGTGGGGATGGATGTCGTCAAACGGAACATCCTGGCCCTGCGCGGTTCGGTCAATCTGGAAAGCGAGGAGGGCGTGGGCACCACGGTGCGTATCCGCCTGCCGCTAACCCTGGCCATCATCGATGGTTTTCTGATCGGGGTCGGCAATGCCTCTTATGTCGTGCCTCTGGACCTGGTCGAGGAGTGCATCGAGTTGTCGACCGATGACGGCGGTAATCAGGAGTTTCTCGATCTGCGGGGCTCGGTTCTTCCGGTCCTGCGCCTGCGCGAGATGTTCGCCATCGATGAGCCTAACCACGGCCGTGAAAACATCGTGGTGGTGCATTACGCGGGGATGCGGGTGGGCCTGGTCGTCGATCAATTGCTGGGTGAGTTCCAGACGGTGATCAAGCCGCTGGGCAAGATTTTCGGTACAGCTCATGGACTGGGCGGCTTCACCATCCTGGGGAACGGAGCAGTCGCGTTGATCCTGGATATTCCCAAACTACTCGGGCAAGTCGTCAGCCAACAGAAGCACGGTATGACCCTCAGCCCTGAATTGACTCAATAGTTTTCCCTGGAGTACAGCATCATGACCGTCAAAAAAAATATCTCGCTGCTGGTCGCCTCTGCTCTGTTGGGCATCCTGGTCCTGGTCAGTCTCAGTCTTTATCTGATGGGTGGGGTCAGGAGCACCGCCAGCTATGCGCAAGTCAATACCGTGCCCAGCCTGCAGTTGCTGGATCAAGTGGCCTTGGCGCTGGCCGATAACCACAGCCGCCAATGGCAGAGCCTGTCCGGACCTGCCGGTAATTCCCAGCAAAGTGACAAGGAGTCGGTCCTCCAGGCACTCGATCGCTACCAGAAAGAGTTCGTCTCCGACGATCGTGATGCAACGCTGCTCAGCGCCTTGCGCAGTACAGTCAACGAATACAACCGGGGCGTGGAACGTTTCGACAATGCCCTCAGGAGTGCAGCTCCTGAAGCCCGTAGTCTGCTGCTCGAGCTGGAGGTGACGCGTGAAAAGGTCACTTCCGCCTTGAATGATATCCGCCAGTACAACCTGGACCTGGGAAGTAAAAAGGCGGCGATCGCGGCGTCGACCGAACAGACGGCGATCTACAGCATTGCCTTGATCGGCGGCGCCACCTTGCTGGTCATCGGCTTGATCGGTTTCTTCCTGGTACGCCGGCTGCTGCATACCTTGGGCGGCGAGCCCGACGATCTGCGCCTGCTGGCCGAGCGGTTCGTGGCTGGTCAACTGGATATGCAAAGTAGCCGCAATGGCCTTGAGCGCACCGGACTGATGGGATCCATGGATCGCCTGAGCGCAACCTTGAATCAACTGATCAACGAAATGAATCACATGTCCGCGGAGCACGACAAAGGCGACATCGACGTGCAAATCAATGCGGCAGGCTTCGCTGGCAGTTATGGGCTGATGGCACAAGGCATCAACAACATGGTCGTCGGGCATATCAACGTCAAGAAGCAAGCCATGGCCTGCATCAAATCGATCAGTGAGGGCGATCTACAGGCGCCCCTCCAGGCGTTCCCCGGCAAGAAGGCTTTCATAAACGTCACCATCGAGCAGCTCCGCAGCACCATCGTGGCGTTGATCGAAGAGATGCGTCACATGTCGGACGAGCATGAGAAAGGCGACATCGATGTGCATATCGACGTACAGCGATTCCAAGGCTCGTACCGTCAGATCGCCCAGGGCATCAACGACATGGTCGATGGCCACATCAGCGTGAAGAAACAGGCCATGGCTTGCATACGCTCCTTCGGTGAAGGCGACCTGTCGGCGCCCCTGGCGCAGTTCCCCGGCAAAAAAGCCTTTATCAACGACAACATCGAACAACTGCGCCGCAACATCCAGGCACTGATCGAAGACACCCAGATGCTCAGCGAGAATGCCGTGATCGGCCGGCTCGATACCCGTGCGGACAGTACTCGCCATCAAGGGGATTTCCGCCGCATCGTGGCGGGGATCAATAGCACGCTGGACTCGATTGTCGCGCCGCTCAGCGAGGCGATGGACGTCATGGTGGCCCTGTCCGGTGGTGACCTGACCCGCAGCGTCAAAGGTGATTACCAGGGCAGCCTGCAAGACCTGAAGAACGCGGTCAACGAAACGGTGAGCAAACTCTCGCAGATCATCGGCGAAGTTCGCAGTTCCGCCGATTCGCTCTCCAGCGCCTCGGAAGAGATTTCCGCCACGGCCCAGAGCATTAGCCAGTCGGCTTCGGTACAGGCGGCGTCGGTTGAAGAGACGTCGGCGTCGATGGAGCAAATGTCGGCGTCGATTTCGCAGAACACCGAGAACGCCAAGGTGACCGATGGCATGGCCGGCAAGGCGAGCAAGGAAGCGAGCGAGGGCGGACAGGCCGTCAAGGACACCGTCTCGGCCATGAAAACCATCGCGGAGAAGATTGGGATCGTCGATTCGATCGCCTATCAGACGAATCTGCTGGCGCTCAACGCGGCCATCGAAGCGGCTCGTGCCGGCGAACACGGCAAGGGCTTCGCGGTCGTCGCCGCTGAGGTGCGCAAGCTCGCCGAACGTAGCCAGATCGCGGCGCAGGAAATCGGCCAGGTGGCCAAAAACAGTGTCGCCCTGGCTGAACGGGCCGGCAACCTGCTGGATGAAATCGTGCCCTCGATCACCAAGACTTCCGATTTGGTCCAGGAGATCGCCGCGGCGTCCGAAGAGCAGTCCATCGGCTCCGAGCAGATCAATACCGCCATGTCGCAGATGAGCCAGATCACTCAGCAAAACGCCTCGGCTTCCGAAGAGCTGGCCGCCACCGCCGAGGAAATGAGCAGCCAGGCCGAACAGTTGCAGGAGTTGATGGGCTTTTTCACCCTGCAGGGGCGGGTGGCGGTGTCAGCCGTTCCTCGGGCCGCTGCTTCCAGCCTGGGCGGCGTGCAAAGCAGTGAGCATGCCCAGGAAGGCGGTTTCATTCGCTTCGGGAGTTGAGCCATGGACGCTGCAGTCTTGAGCCATTTCGAGTATGCGCCGCAGAGTCCGTGTAACAGCGAATTCCTGCAGTTTCTGACGTTCGTGTCCGCCAGGGAGGTCTATGCAATCGATACCTTGTGTGTGCGTGAAATCATCGAATACGGCCAGGTCACAAGCGTACCGATGATGCCGGATTTTATTCGCGGGGTGATCAACCTCCGCGGCTCGGTGGTCCCGGTGATCGATCTGCAGGCGCGCTTTGGCAAGGGCGTCACGCAGCAAGGCAGCAGGACCTGCATCGTTGTCCTGGAACTGATCCAGGAGGGCGAACCCCACGTGCTGGGCATCGTTGTCGACTCGGTGAGCGAGGTGATCGAAATCGAGCTGGCCGACATCAAGGCCGCGCCAGCGATCGGAAACCGGATCCGTGAAGACTTCATTCGAGGGATGGTCAAGGTGCGAGGGGCGTTCCTGACTGTGCTTCAGCTCGACCAGGTGCTGTGTGTCAATGAGATCGCCAGCCAGTTGCATTGAGTCGTCGCGCCCAGGCGTGCATACGTTGTCTTGAGAGGGGGCCGCCTGCGGTGGGTCCCGAGGAGTGAACCATGTCCATATCCGCGTCGCGTTCGCCGGCCCCAGGGACGGCAGCCCCACAGTACCTGACCTTCAGCGTGGGTCAGGAGATGTTTGCGGTAGGTACCCTGTGCGTCCGGGAGATTGTCGAATACGGCCCGATAACCCCGTTGCCGATGGCGCCGCCGAAGGTTCGCGGCATCACCAACCTGCGCGGTGCGGCCATTCCGGTGCTGGATCTCGGGCTGTGTTTTGGCGGTGTCCAGACCTTGGAAAACCCACGCACCTGCATCGTCATGCTGGAAGTCGACGGCAGCGGTGGCGCAGGCCTGGTGGGCATCATCGTGGACGCCGTCAGCGAGGTGCTGGAAATACCGGCCGAGCAGATCGAACCGGCACCGGCACTCCAGGGGCGCCTTAGCCCTGAATTCGTGGTGGGGGTTGGCAAGCTCAGTGATCGTTTTGTCCTGTTGCTGGACATCGCACACCTGCTCAGTCGCAATGACTGGTCGGCACTCCTTGCTTCGAACATCAACGAAGGCGGGTTGAACGTATGAATGCCGTCCTCTCCGACAACGAGTTCCAGCAGTTTCGGTCAATGATTCACGAAATCGCCGGGATCAGCTTATCCGTTGCCAAGAAGCAACTGGTCAGTGGCCGCTTGGCCAAGCGCTTGCAGTTTTTCAACTTGACCAGCTACGGCAGCTATTACCGGTTGCTGATGAAGGACCGGGCCGAGTTGCAAATGGCGGTGGACTTGCTGACCACCAATGAAACCTACTTTTTCCGCGAACCCAAGCATTTCGAGTTTCTGCGCGACGTGATTCTTCCCGGGCTTCGTGGCAATGGCCCGGTGCGTATCTGGAGTGGTGCCTGCTCCACGGGAGAGGAACCCTACACCCTGGCCATGGTACTGGCCGACAGCCTGGGCACCCGGCCATGGGAGATCCTCGCTTCCGACATCAGTAGCCGGGTGCTGGAAAAAGCCGAGGGCGGACGCTACCCGCTGGATGGTATCCGCGGTATTCCCGAGGCGCTGTTGAACAAGTACTGCCTGAGGGGCGTGGGCTGCAACAACGGCATTTTCATGGTCGACCGCACGTTGGCGTCACGGATTACCTTCACTTCGATCAACTTGAACAATGCGCTGCCTTCGGTGGGGCAGTTCGACGTGATTTTCCTGCGCAATGTGATGATCTATTTCGATAACCAGACCAAGTCCGAGGTGGTGAAGCGCTTGAGCAAACACCTGAGGCCGGGTGGCTATTTCATCGTGAGCCATTCGGAAAGCCTGAACGGCATCAGCGATGAATTGCAGGTGGTCAAGCCCTCGATCTATCGCAAACCGGATGCTTGAGATGGCTCGGGTGGTCGAATACTTCCTGCAGCCCGGCGAGGTGGCGTTCGGAGGGCGCCAGATGCGCTTATGTACGGTGCTGGGTTCCTGCGTTGCCCTGGTGTTCTGGCATCCGCAACGCTTGTTGGGCGGCATGTGTCATTTCATGTTGCCTCGTCGGGGAGGGCACGGCGCGGGACACCTGAACGGTCGTTATGCGACGGATGCGTTGATGCTGCTGTTCGAGTGCATTCATCAGGCAGGCGCCCGGCCCGAGCAGTTCGAGGTGAGCCTTTTTGGCGGGGCTGACATGTTTCCCGGGGTGGAGCGCGGTGACGCTATCGGCATTGGCCAACAGAACGTCAATGCCGCCATTCGCCTGATCCAGGACCATGGGTTGCAATGCCGGGCCTATCACGTAGGTGGCCGGGGGTATCGCCACTTGGTGTTCGATGTGAGCACCGGACGCCTTCAGCTCAATCATGCCGACTCGGTACGCAAAGTATTCGAATCGCCCAAGAGTAATGTCTGATGACGGATATCAAGGTCTTGATCGTTGATGATTCCGCCGTGGTGCGCCAGGTGCTGAGTGCAGTTCTGAACCAGGCCAGCGGGATCCAGGTGATCGATGTTGCCATCGATCCGATATACGCCATGGAGAAGATGAACAAACAATGGCCTGACGTCATCGTGTTGGACGTCGAGATGCCACGAATGGACGGCATCACCTTCCTGAAAAAACTCATGGCGCAAAAGCCTACGCCGGTGGTGATTTGCTCGACGCTGACAGAGAAGGGCGCCAAGACCACCTTGCAGGCATTGGCGGCTGGTGCTGTGAGTATCGTCACCAAGCCACAGTCCAACCTGCGGCAGTTCCTGACTGAAAACGCGGACGAACTGGTCCAGGCCGTCAGGGCGGCGGCGAAGGCCAACATGCGGTGCGTAGCGGGCGCCCGGGCGCCTGTCGAGGTAGCGCCCCGGCTCAGTGCCGATTCGATCCTGCCCCCTGCGTCCGTAGCCATGGCCCGCACGACTGAAAGCATCGTGGCCATAGGCACTTCCACCGGGGGCACCCTGGCCCTGGAACAGGTTCTCCAAGGGTTGTCGCGGGTATGTCCGGGCATCGTCGTCGTGCAGCATATGCCGGAGAAGTTCACCGCCGCCTTCGCCGAGCGTCTCAATCACGTTTGTGAGATCGAGGTCCGTGAGGCGGTACAGGGCGATCGCATCATTCCCGGGCGTGCGCTGATCGCACCGGGTGGCAACCATATGCTGGTCAAGCGCAGTGGTGCCCAGTACCAGGTGGATATTGTCCAAGGGCCTCCCGTCAGCCGGCATCGACCTTCGGTGGATGTACTGTTTCGTTCGGTCGCACGTAGCGCCGGCAGCAATGCCTTGGGCATCATCATGACGGGCATGGGGGATGATGGCGCTCGCGGACTCAAGGAAATGCGCGATGCCGGTGCCAGGACCCTGGGTCAGGACGAAGCGTCTTGCGTGGTGTATGGAATGCCGCGCGAGGCATTCAAGCTGGGCGCGGTCGAGCGCGAGCTGCCCCTGGAGCAGATCGCTTCAGCCATCCTTGGCGTCCGCGGGCATCCAACCTGAATCGCGCCGTCTTCAGACCAGCCCTTCATTCAAGGCATAGCGCACCAGGTCTGTGCTGGTGGCAAAGCACATCTTTTCCATTAGCCGAGTCTTATGCGTGCTGACGGTCTTGTTGCTGATCACCAGTTGTTCGGCGATCTGGTTGACACTCAGCCCTTGGGCCAGCATGCGCAGGATCTGGAATTCACGCGAGGTCAGGCTCTGCGAGGCGTTCTCGGGCGTCACACCGCTGCTCTGCAGGGCGATCTGTTCGGCCAGTTGCGGGTCGAGGTAGCGTGCGCCGGTGCTCACCTTGCGGATCGCCGCCAGCAGCGCTTCCGGGTCGCGGTCCTTGGTCATGTAGCCTGAGGCGCCGGCGCGTAGGGCTCGCTGGGCAATGTGGGCTTCATTGTGCATGCTCAGGATGAGCATCGGCAGCTTGGGGTAATGGGCGTGGATACGGCCGATCAGGTCCTCGCCACTCGAACCGGGCATGGTCATGTCGAGCAGGAGCACATCGATATCGGTATGGCGCAACAACTCCAGGACCTGGGCTCCGTTCTCCGCTTCCGCCACCACGGCAATATCCTTGACCAGCGCGAACAATTGCTTGAGGCCTTCGCGCATGATCGTGTGATCGTCGGCCACCATTAAACGGATCATGAGTCTTGACTCCTTGAAGCCGGTACACGTAATTGGACAGTGGTGCCGCTGCCTGGGGTGCTGGATATGGTGGTGGTTCCCCCCAGGGTCAGGCCCCGTTCGCGCATTCCCAGCAAGCCGAGGGTCCTGGACGCTTGTTCGCGTTGCTCGAAGCCTTTGCCGTTGTCGATGATTTCCAGTGACCAGCCGTTCTCGCCTTGCTCGAACCTGATATCGACCCGAGTGGCTTCGGCGTGTCGGGCGATGTTGGTCAGCGACTCCTGGGCGATCCTGAATGCAGCGGTTGCACTGGCATCGTCCAAATGGATTTTCTGCGGGTGAATCTGCAGGTTGCAGTCGATGCCCTGTTGCTGTTTGAACGTATCGCTCAGCCATTCCAGTGACGCGGCAATACCCATGTTGAGGATCGAGGGGCGCAGGCTGGTGGAAATGTTCCTGACCACCTGCACCGTTTGGTCGATCAGTTGCAGCAGGCGCGCCACTTGTTCGCTGAGCTGGGGCAGTTGCTCGCCGTACTGGAAGCGCAGCAGCGAAGTGCCCATGCGTATGGCGGTCAGATGTTGTCCGAGCTCATCGTGGATCTCCTGCGCAATGAGCTTGCGTTCCTCTTCCCGCGCACTTTCCCGACTGGACATCAATTGGCGCAGTTGCTTGTTGAGCGAAGCCAGGCGCAGTTCGGCCAGGCGCAGCTGCGATATATCGCGAACGACAGCCAGCACGGTGGCGATTTTCCCCTGGATGTCCTGCTCGGGAACCAGACTGATGTGATAGACGCGCTGCAATCGATGTTGCGCGGTGAGCACATATTCATGCTCCAGAGGCTGGCCTTTTTCCACTGCTTCGATGACGGCCGCATGGAACAATTGGCTCTGCAGGTTTTTCGGCAGGATCTCGAGCAGGTCCTTGTGCAGCAAATCGATTTGCGGGCGATCCAACCAGGCTTCCAATGCCGGATTGACGAACAGCAGTTTCGCCGTTCGACTCAATCGTGCGATACCGTCTGGAGAGTTCTCAACCAGTGTGCCAATTTCCTGCTGCCTGGCCAGTTCGTTGCGCTGAGCTTCCAGGATATCGGTAATGTTGCGAGCAATGCATACCAGGCGATGCAAGCGCCCATTTGAATCGGCTACGGGTACCAGGTTGAAATGGACAACGAGTGAGCGCTGACCGCAGGGCAGGTGTGCATCCAGTTCGATGGGGGCTCCCACGGCAATGCAGTGCAGGCAGATCGCCTCGACGATACTGGCGGCTTCTTTTTCCAGGCACTGGCCCAACGATTGGCCGATCATGTCCGAATGACTCCTGGCGAGCATTTCGCACAGCTTTGGATTGGCCTCCAGGCAACTGAGTTGCTGGTCGGCATCCACGGCGAGCAGGCAAAGCATGTCTTGCGAATGGTCGAAGACTTCGCGGTAACGGCGTTCGCTTTGCGCCAGGTGGTTATGGGCCGAGCAGCGCTCCCAGGCGATGGCACCGATATGACTGGCCATTTGTGCATGCTTGCGGTCCTGCTCGCTCAGTTGGGCGTCGCCACCGACGAACAACAGGATGGCGCCCATCGCGACACCGGTCTTATTGACCACCGGTTCTACCCAACAACCTCGGTAGCCTGCCTGCAAGGCGGGCTGGCTGAACGCGAGGCCCGCGGCATCGCTTTTCAAATCAGCGATGAAGTGATGGTGTTCGAACCGCTCGGGGTGTCGATCAAGATCTTCGGCCAGGCAGGTTGTAATCGAGGACGTGTCCGTAAGAGGGGCGCGAAGGGATTCGTCGCCAGGCACAGCCTTGAAGGCCATGGCGTTGTGAAACTCGGGCGTCAGAATATCCAGGTAGGCGCCGAGCAGTGGCAGCACCTCCCGGAGTGTGTCGTGAGTGACCATCTTTTGAAAAATGGCGGAGCGCGCATTCTCGGCCCGCTCCTGTCGGCGCAACGCACTGATATCCTGGGCTGTGACCAGCACCCCGCACAGCTCGCCTGTTTCGTCATGCTCTGGCGTCAGGTTGCACAGGAAATCCACGGAACGACGTGAGTGTGAGTCCCTGTTTTCCAGCAGGAACGTATTGGCTACGCCGGTTGACAGCGTGAGTTCTACTTGCGTACGAAAATATTTGTCGAGCTGATTGAGCGTCGAAGCGCGTTCGGTGATGTGAGTGTTGGGAAAGCCTCGGGCGCGTTCAAGCTCGGGATTGGCATAGATCTGTTGTCCAAGCCGGTTGTAGCGAAGAATGATGTTTTGTGAGTTTTTGGCCAGTGAAAGGTACTTCTGTTCGTTATTGAACAGTGCCTTGCGCAAGGCAAGATGCTCACTGATGTCTTCCAGTTGCGATACAAAGTAAAGCGCCTCTGCATCAGCGTTACGGGCGATGCCCAGGGTCAAACGTGCCCACAGCGTGCTGCCGTCCTTACGGATGTAGCGTTTCTCCAGGGTCAGGCTCGTGCGGTGTCCCTGGATGAGCCTGTGCAATTCCTCTTTATTGATATCGACGTCGTCCGGATGCGTCAAACGCTGGAAGGATGTGGCGCGAAGTTCTGCTTCGGTGTAGCCAAGCATCTGACACAGCATTCGATTGGCCGCGATCCATTCACCGCTCATTCGCAATAAGGCCAGGCCCGTGCCGGCAGAATCGAACGCCAGGCGATAGTCCTGTTCGGCAATGTGGACGAGTTCGGCGCGGCGGACTTTCACCAAGTAGGTCGATTGTTGTGCTTTGTAGTCGAGGGTCACTCTCAGCGTGTCGCCGCTGGCCGAGGTCATCTGGAAATACCAGTTCCCCTTGAGTCGCGCATGGGTCAGGTGCTGTTCAAACGTCAGCGGCTTGAGCGAAAACAACGCAGGCGAGGGCATAAGCGCGGCGACGCTCTCGTTCAGCCCCAGCAGTGCGCTGGCGCAGTCATCCATGATGAGCAACGATCCTTGGGCATCCAGCAACACGACACCCACATCATCCGCATCCTGCGTGAACGGTGTTGCTACCGCCATGGCTGCATCCATTCGCCCCATCCTCTGGTCACCGTTCTTGAGCATAGCTTAAGTCTTGAAACCGAAATCGAGTGTTCGACTATGGTCATAAGGCTATCCCACAGGCTTTTGATCAATGCTGGGCGGTACCGGCAGGTTGTGTAGCCGGCGGACGAAAGGAAAGGAGTTCCGTTGGACAGAAATCAGGGATGCGACCACAATGATATCGCTGTGATATTAGCGGTGCCGCCAACGGAATGAGCGTGCTTATGCGAGCAGCTTCAAAACAGAGGGTCAGTCTGCGCAGATGGATCTGGCGGGCGTTTGCCAGTACGAGCCTGTTGCCACTCATCTTGGTGGAAGGGGTGCTGATCACCGCTTATTTCATCACGAACCAGTCCATTCGAAGTTCTCAGATCGAGCACCTGCATCAAAGTGCAACGCGAGACATCCAGATATCGGTTCAGCAGAATGCATTGTTGGTGCAAGGACAGTTGGAGCGGATCCACAAGGCGATCGACCTCTATGCCAAGTCCACTGAGCATGAATTCACCGAAAACCAGCATCTGGTGGCGGCATCGCTTTCATTAAGTGCCGACGGTGTCCGTTACAGCGCAACAAACAATGGTGCGTCCGCCTCGTTTTATTCGAATGTCACTGCGCCGCAAGATCAGGATCTCTACAAGGTATCCCTCCTGGCGAATCAGGATTTCATGATGAAGCAGTTGAAGGACGGGGATCCTCTGATTGCCAGTATCTATTTCAACAGTTGGGACAGCTATAACCGGATTTATCCCTGGTTCAATACGCTCGAGCAATACCCCCATGATATGGACATCACCCAATACAACTTCTACTACCTGGCCGATGCACAGCACAATCCTGATAAAAAAGTAGTCTGGACGGATGTCTACCTGGACCCCGCCGGCCAGGGGTGGATGATGTCTGCCATTGCGCCGGTCTATAAGGGCGACTTTCTCGAGGGTGTCGCCGGAGTTGATGTCACGGTCGACGGCATCTTGAAGCGAATCGAACAGTTGCAGATGCCGTGGGATGGCTACCTGATGCTGGTCAATAACAAGCTCGATGTCATGGCCGTACCCAAGGCGGGCCAACGTGACTTCTCCCTGCGAGTCGAGAACCAGCCCGTCGCAGAGCCTGTTGATCGCGAGCGTCTGCAGTCCCCGGATTTAAATCTTACCCGTCATCCGGACCTCGCCAGCCTCAATCAGAACTTACCGGGCCATCCGGGGGGCATTGTTGCCCTGACGTTGAATGGACGGCCTCATCTGGTCGCCTGGAATGTGATTCCCTCCACCGGGTGGTTGTTGCTGGCGGTGGTGGACGAAGCAACGGTCATGCAGGAAACCAATCTGCTCGCCAGTCATTACCGCGATGTGGGTTATTTGTTGATCGCGGGGCTGGTCCTGTTCTACACCTTGTTCTTTGCCTTCATGTGGTGGCGGACACGTGACCTCAGTCGCCAATTGAGCGCGCCGGTGCAGGGGGTTTCACGAATGATGCGAGAGATTGGCCGGGGTAACTGGCAACCGGTGGAGAGCCCCTCCGATATCTCCGAACTCTGGTCAATGTCCAACCAGGCACTGGGAATGGGCAGGCAGTTGGCCCAGGCCGAGTTTGTTCGCAGTTCCACACAGCAGCGTCTCGAGTTGGTCATGGAGAGTTTTGCCGAAGGGCTCTGGGAGTATTACCCCCAGCGACAGCGTTTTACTCTCAAGGGCGCCCTGTGCCAGCGTTTCGGCTTTGCCGCCAATGAAGTGCCGATGGCGACACTGCTGGAGAACATACCCATTGAAGACAGGCAGACCTTCATGCGGTTTCTGGAGGAGGCCAGGGGCACTGCCAGCGTGGCGCCGGAAGCGGAGTTCCGGATCAGGGACGTGCAGGGCAAGTTGATCTGGATCCTCTGCCGGGGCCGTATGCTGGAACCCTCGCGGCTTGAGGATGCCAGTGTCGTGGTGGTGGCGTGTGTCGACATTACGACGCTCAAGCAGACCCAGCTGGATCTGCGGGAGAAAACCCTGGAGGCAGAGGCCGCCAGTACGGCCAAGTCCAAGTTCATCTCCAGCATGAGCCATGAGTTGCGTACGCCGTTGAATGCAATCTACGGGTTTGCCCAGCTGGGGCTCATGCAGCCGCCTGACGAGGCATCGCAGCAAACGGCCAACCTGCAGGAAATCATCGAGGCCAGCGAGCACCTCATGCAGTTGGTTGACGATCTGCTCGAACTCTCCAGTCTGCAGGCTGAGAGGCCTCTGCTGGATCTCAAGCCGGTGCACGTGGCGAGCCTGTTATCCAACTGCGCTGACATGGTCCAGCAGCAGATCGCTGCCCACGGCCAGACCCTGCACACCCATGCTCCTCTGGATACATGGCATGTCTGGGCGGATAAACGCCGCCTCAAGCAGGTCCTGATCAATCTGTTATCCAATGCAATCAAGTACAACCGGCCCGGGGGTGACATCACCCTGGGGGCCACGGTTGTCGAGGGGGGAGCCCGGTTGCGTCTTTATGTGACGGATACCGGCATGGGCATTCCCCCGGCGTTGCAGGCCGAGCTGTTCAGGCCCTTCCAGCGTTTGGGTAAAGAGAATTCTTCCATCCAGGGCACGGGCATTGGCTTGGCGCTGTGTCGGGACCTGGCACTGCTGATGCACGGCAGCATGGGCCTTGAAAGCCACGTCGAGGTGGGGTCGACTTTCTGGATCGACATGTGCTCGTCGGCTTTTCCAGCCCCCGGGGGCGATCCCACAGTGTCGGCGATTGGCTTGCCACGCGTGCTGTTGGTCAGCAGCAACCCCAAGGATGGTGAGGTGGTCCGAGAGGCACTGGCCGGTGATTTCGAGTTGCAACGGGTCACCACGTTGCCCGATGCCAGCGTCGTGCTTGATACCACGGCAGTCAGCGTATTGATTGTCGCCACCGCGGACCGTGTGCCTGTGCTGGACACTTTTTTCCGCAGTCTACGCACTAGGATCGCAGAGACTGCCCTGTCGATCGTCGTGGTTCGTGCGGCCGTCGATCACGCTTCGATTAGCCAACTGGAGTGCCAGGCCATCGTGGCTTCTCCCTTGGAGAGGCAGAGTATTCGTCACCTGGTATTGACGCTCGCCACGAAGAGGGCAGATGCATGTTCGCCAAAGTAAATGCTGAAAGCAGGATTGTCATTATCGACGATGTGCCCACCAATCTCCGGCTTCTGGATTCATGCTTGCGAGCCGTGGGCCTGCGCAACATCATGACCTTCAGCGACTCGGGCCAAGGACTGGACTGGCTGATCTCGAACGCCTGGGACCTGGTGTTGCTGGACCTGGATATGCCCGCGCCCGATGGCTTCGAGATCCTTGAGCGCCTCAGCATACGTGATCGCACGGAGTCTCCGGTGATCATCGTAACGGCCCTGAATAACCAGACGAGCAGGCGAAAAGGACTGGAGAAGGGCGCCAACGACTTCATCTGCAAACCCATCGACCTGCCTGAGGTGCTGCTCAGGGTACGTAATTGCCTGGAGTTGGCGCAGGCGGCGAAGCAGTTGCGCGAGGTCAATGTCGAGCTCGAGCGCAAAGTCGAGCTACGTACGGCCCAACTGGCTTCCAGCTACAAGGCGATCAGCAGCAGCTTGAGTCGAGCAGCCAGCTATCGCGACGATGACACGGGGCATCACATTGTTCGTATTGGCGAGTCCGCCGCGTTATTGGCCAAGGCAATCGGCATGCCCTCCCAATGGTGCGACCTCATGAAGATGGCGGCGCCGATGCACGATATCGGGAAAATCGGCATTGCCGACGCCATTCTGCAAAAACCTGGAGCGTTGACACCACAGGAAAGAGAGATCATGCAGGAACATGCCCGTATCGGTTATGAAATCCTGCATGACCCGGACGGCTCTCCCTTGACGGATCTGGCAGCGGAAATTGCCCTGGCGCATCACGAGCGCTGGGACGGCACCGGTTATCCCAAGGGATTGCGAGGTAAGGAGATTCCATTATCGGCAAGGATTGTGTCGATATGCGATGTGTATGACGCCATAAGAATGCCTAGAGCCTACAAACAGGCTTGGGATGTCGAGCGTTCGAGGCGTTACATCACCGATCAAGCCGGTACCCAGTTCGATCCCTCCCTGGTGGACGTCTTTTGTAACCTCTTTGATGAAATAGATCGTTTGCGTTTGCCCGATGCGCGAGAGGGCTGAGATTGTTCTATGAGCGTGCAGCTTTGGTATCTCCACGCCGGTTGCGGCGGGGATTGGCAACGGCCACATGCAGTGTGTGTCGCATGCTACTGGTCCTGTTGTAGCTTGGAAGCGGATCTTTCTATGATGATCTTGGGGCGCTTAGGATTACTCCCTCAATTCAATGGAGCAAGGCACGCTTTATGGAGATCGAATTTCGCGGTAATGGCATGCATGGGAACCCGTCTGTAGGTACATGCGATGAGTACGGTGTGAGCGGGATTACCAGCTTTGACGATCTGACCGAGGCTCGTCGTAAGATTGCAGAATCGCACCCAGGCTTTAAACCTCTGTTCTCGCTCGATGATCTGCACCAGGCTCGATACACGTCGGGCCATGCTCGCAGTCATTTAGGAATGGATGACGCCACCGAGGATGACATCGCGGGGCTGCCTCAAGAATGTTTTGAGAACGGTGAATATGTAGGTTATCCGACCACGAAAGCGGAGTTCGCAATCTGCCTTCGCAATTTCACGAACCTGGTAGCAGCTACGTCTTTCGAAGATGCTTGTGCTCATGGTTTGACGCTTGATGAGCAGGCCCTGCAGGAGTGGATTGGTTATCAGGAAAAACCTGTATCGATAATCGACCAGCCCATGTCAGCGCTTTTGGTACCCGTTCAGGAGTCTTACCAGGCGCTCGCTGCTTTTCCCAACGGTTATTTCACTTCCGATTTGGATCCTGCGAAAAACTTTGCGGTTGCGCGTCATTTTTCAGAAGCGCATGGCTATGAGCTAATGGGCGTAGGTGCCTCTTACATCGGCTTCATTCGTGCTGAGCCGCCTGACCTATCTCTGGCCAATCTTGTTGCGAAAGACTTTTGCGCGCTCTACAACACGAGCGTTGAAAAACTACAAGCACGCATTTTTGCGGTCGCTCAGGCGGTCTCGGGTCGGACTCATCTTTGGCTGCGTTATGTGGAGTGATAATTCCAAACAATCCGCGCCGGCCGCCTTTCGGATCGGTCAACTGCGTTAAGCCCAGCTCAGGAATAAGTCGGATAATCCACGTAGCCACGCTGATCGCCACCGAAGAAGGTGCTCGGGTCTGGTGTATTGAGCGGTAACCCGTCGCGAATTCGCCGGGGCAGATCCGGGTTTGCCAGGAACGCTCTGCCGAACGCAATGATGTCCGCCCGGCCGTCGATCAAGGCCTGTTCCGCCGTCTTGGGGTCGTAGCCACCGGCGATCATCAACACGCCGTCCCATGCTGCACGTAATTGACCGATGATTTCATCCCAGCGTGGATCGAAGTGCTCGTCCTTGACGGTGCCAACCACGGCGGGCTCGACGAGGTGCAGATAGGCCAGCGTCCATTGGTTCAACGAGCGCACGATGTAGCCGAATGTCGCCTGCGGTGTCTCGTCGCCCATGCCCATGAACCGTCCCATGGGCGTCAAGCGTACGCCTACGCGCTCTGCGCCCACTTCGTCGACTACGGCGGCGACTACTTCCAATAACAGCCGTGCACGGTTTTCCAGGCTTCCACCGTAAGCATCCTCGCGCTGGTTACTGTTACTGTTGATGAACTGGTCCAGCAGATAACCATTGCCCGCATGAATTTCCACGCCGTCCATTCCAGCGTCCAGTGCATTGCGCGCGGCCCGGCGGTAGTCGTCGATGATGTCGGTGATCTCTGGAGCCTGCAGTGCACGTGGCACCGGTACATCGCTCCAGACACCGTTGCCATCCGCGTCGACGATGAACGTCTTGCCTGGCACGGGTAACGCGCTCGGGGCAACCGGGCGCGCGTTGTCAGGCTGAAAGCTCGGGTGGGACACGCGGCCGACATGCCAGAGCTGCATGAAGATCAGGCCGCCGCTCTCATGCACCTGGGTGCTGACTGCACGCCAGGCTTGCACCTGTTCAGCGTTGTAGATGCCCGGTGTCCAGGCATAGCCTTGGCCTTGCCGGGAAATTTGCGTCGCTTCGGTAATGATCAACGCGGCGCTCGCACGCTGGCGGTAATACTCGGCGTTCATGGCCGTTGGCACGTCGCCCGGTTGCCCGGCGCGAGAGCGTGTCAAAGGCGCCATCACCACGCGGTGAGGGAGTGTGTAGGGGCCCAATGCGATGGGTTGGAACAGGTGCTGCGGCATGAGGTGTTCTCCGATAGTGGTACAGAAAGCAGGGCGGCGGCGGACGTTGGGTCAGGCACCGGATGGCTCAAGTTAATCGGCGGGAGGGCGTTTGATAATCCGAGGAAAGCCCAACACTGCGTTGCGTGAAGCGCAACGCAGTGCAGGTCAGGACGGTTGCTCCGAGCGGGTCAGGGGCAGGTTCAACCAGCGTCGGCCGGTGGCGTTCGCCACGGCGTTGCCGATGGCGGCGGCCATGGGACCCTGGACGATTTCGGCGGCGCCGAGAAACGGTTGTCCCGGTTGGTCGAGTAGATGAACATCGACCTTCCTGGGCACCTGCGAAAAGCGCAGGATCGGATAACCACTCCAGTCGTAGCTGCGTATACCCCCGGCGTCATAGGCGACCTGTTCATACAGTGTCCAACTGGTGGACTGGACGATCCCGCCCTCCACCTGATTACGCAGGCCATCGGGATTGACGATCTGTCCGACGTCCACCGCCGTGACCACATGCTCGATCTGGACTTCACCGGTCAGCGGATGTACCTGAAGTCGTACCGCGATAGCGCAGTAGCCCATGATGTTTTTGTACCGGGCAAAGGCGAAGCCGATGCCTGCGCCAGGCTCATTGCTTTTTTGCTGCCAGCCAATGGCGTCGCGAACCCGCTCCACCACGGCCCGCGCCCGGGGATCTTCCAGATGAGCCAGGCGCAAGGCTATCGGATCGACCCTGGCCCTGGACGCAAGCTCATCCATGCACGCTTCGATCGCAAAAATGTTGATGTGCGCACCCAGTGAACGCATGGCCGAGGTGCGAAAGGGCATCTGCGTGACAAAGTTCATGTTGATGCGGGTAGAAGCCCGCGTGTAGAGCGGCACGGCGTTGCGATCGCCATCGCCTTCAGGTTGAGCGATGGGCACCGAAGGTGCGGAGGCGAACGGTCGAGCCAGCAATCGCGCTGGCAGCAACCGGCCGGCGTTGACGATGCGTTCGTTGTGCGGCGTCGTCCACAGTTCATAGTTCCAGTCCTGCAACCGACCTTGGGCGTCCAGGTTGGCTTTGACTTCGGTGACCATCGCCGAGCTGTATGGCTCCCATAGATTTTCCTGCTCGCGCATCCATTGGACACGGATCGGTGTGCCGGGTATGCGCATGGCAATCAACGCCGCGTCGGCTGCCGCATCGTCCGCGCCGTTATGGCCATAACAACCGGACCCTTCGGTGTGGATACAGCGAACGCGCTCGGGGGGGAGCTGCATCATTTCGGCGATCCCGGCCCGCAGGGGATACACGCCCTGGGTGTGGCTCCAGACGGTGAGGGTGCCGTCCTTGAACCAGGCCACGGCGCAGGACGGGCCAATGGAGCCGTGCATCAGGTATTGCTTGGTCACGCGCGCCTGATAGCTGTTGTCGGTCGCACCCTGGGCAGTGCCTTCATGGCTGATCGGGTAGGGGCGTGAGGGGAGGCGTTTGAGCAACGCATGAATGTCCGCGGATTCGGGGGTTGCCTGGCCACCGCTCCAGCGCGCCGTTTCGTATCCGCTGCGCATCGCTTTGATCGCTTGCCATTCATCCCGCGCGACCACCGCAAGATAATTGCCGTCGCGAATCACCTGCACAACCCCGGACAGCGCTTCGACCGACGCCGCATCAAAGGCCCGCAGCGTGCAGCCGGGGCGGGGTGGGCGAATCACCCGAGCGTGCAGCATGCCCGGCAGACGGATGTCCTGGACAAACGCGGTGCCACCGCTGACTTTTGCCGGAATATCCAGTCGTTGCAGCGAATGGCCGATCAGCCTGAACGCGGTCGCGGCCGCTGCTGGCGAATCGGACTGTGCATAGCGGTGCAGATCGACGTTTTTGACAGCGTCGGCGTAGGCCATTCGTTGTCCGTTGGGACCGTGAATGATGCCCTCCCGGGTCGTCAACAGTGCCGGTGCAACCTCCCAACGACGCCCGGCCGACTCCAGCAGCAGTTCACGCACTTGTGCCGCTGCGTTGAACAGCGCGGTCCCGCTGTCGAAAATACTGTGGCTGCCAGCGGTGTAACCTTCGTTGGGCGTCAGCGCCGTGTCGGCGGTGAGCAGGTTGATCGCTGATGGAGAAACCTCCAGGCGTTCAGCGGCAATTTGCAGCAAGGCAGTCTTGACCCCGGTGCCCAATTCAACCTTGCCGGTATAGACGGTGATGCCTTCATGACCGACGCGGATCCAGGCATCAAGATAGGGATTGGTGCGCAGGCTGCCGGGCAGATCCGGTGCCAATACCACCGTGCCAAGCGTGTCGACTTCGGTGTCCGCCCACGCACGTCGCGGCACCGGTACCAGGGTAAACGCCATCAGCAAGGCGCCCCCACGTAGGAATGCGCGACGGCTGTGATTGACCTCATTGACCACTGTCATGGCGCGCTCCCGTTTTGCCTGGCGACAAGGCTGATCGCGTCGATGATTCGCAAGTGGGTGCCGCATCGGCACAGGTTGCCGGCCATGTACTCACGAATGGTCTGTTCATCCGGCTGCGGGTTACTCTCCAGCAGTGACTGCGCGCGCATCAACATACCGGCGATGCAGTAGCCACACTGGGCCGCCTGTTTCTCGATAAAAGCCTTTTGCAAAGGGCCGGGATGTTCGGCGGTACCGAGACTTTCCACCGTCCGAACCTGCTTGCCGCCAAGGCCCGCACACGGCGTCACGCAGGAAAATACAGGCTTGTCATCGACGATGACCGTGCAGGCGCCGCATTGCCCCAGACCACAACCGTACTTGGCGCCGTTGAGCCTCAGATGATTACGCAGCGCGTAGAGCAACGGCATGTCCGGTTCGAGGTCCAATGTCTGGGCTGAGCCGTTGACGTTAAGCGTGACTTGAGTCATTTCGTCTCCTGACGTATCGCTTCAAGGGTTGAAGAAAGGTCTGTCCAGGGTTGGTCGGGTCTGGCTTGTCGGCGCAGGTACGAAGCGAGTGCGATGAGTTGATCGTTGTCGAGGCTGGCGGCAAACGGCGGCATCATCGGTCCCGGCATGCCCGGCGCTGCCGGGACACCTTCGAACACGGTTTTCAGGAAATTGAGCGGGTTCGGGGCTTGCAACGATGACGTACGGTCCAGCGAAGGACGCTCGTCGATTTCACGCATCGGTGCGGCTGGCCCATGGCAGCCGGCACAGGCGCTGGCGAACAGCAGGGCGCCAGTGGTCTGATCGGAGGCCCCGGCATCAGCATCTGCGGCTGGGACCTCGGTGATGACAGTTCTGGCGGGCAAGCTCAGCAGGTACTCGGCAATCGCCTCTACGTCGCCGACTGGCAAGCGCGCCAGGCTGAGACTGACCGGGCGCATCGGGCCGGCGGCAGTTCCATGGCCGTCCACCACTTCTGCTCGCAGGTAGCTCACCAACTGATCGTAGCGCCAGGCATTTGCACGACGGTCCATGCCCAGCAGCGAAGGCGCTTCCCAACCATCCACGGTACCGCCGGCCAGGCTTGCGCCGGACTTCTCGGCGCCGATCAGGTTCAGCGGAGAATGACAGCCTGCGCAGTGGCCAGGGCCTTCGACCAGGTAGCGCCCGCGATTCCATGCATCGGATTGCTGCGCCACGGGGGGCAGTGGCTCGCCGTGCAGGAACAGTAAATTCCAGAACGCCACCAACGGCCGGAGGTTCATCGGGAAGCTCATGCGGTTTTGCCGGGCTGGAGCGTGCACGGCAGGGCCACTCATCAAGTACGCATAGGCGTCTTCTATATCGCCTGCCGTCATGCGCCGGTAATGCACGTACGGGAAGGCCGGATACAGGAAGTGCCCATCGCGGGCGATCCCTTCACGCATCGCCCGCTCGAACGCCGGCAGCGACCACTGGCCAATGCCAGTCTGCGGATCGGGTGTGATGTTCGTGCTGTAGAGCGTGCCAAACGGCGTCACCAGCGGCAGTCCCCCCGCCAGGTAAGGGCCGCCGGGTCTCGTGTGGCATACCGCGCAGTCGCCCGCTTCGACGACTCGCGCACCGCGTTGCAACTGCACCGAATCGAAGGTTCGCGGCCGCTCGACGGGCGCAATCGCCGGACGCCACATCAGCAGGGTGGCAGCGATCGCACCTATCGAAGCCAGGACCGCAGCGCCGATCCAAAACGGTCTGGACCTCGTGGAAATG
This sequence comes from Pseudomonas sp. NFACC13-1, assembly GCF_900104425.1. Lineage (NCBI taxonomy): Bacteria > Pseudomonadati > Pseudomonadota > Gammaproteobacteria > Pseudomonadales > Pseudomonadaceae > Pseudomonas > Pseudomonas sp. NFACC13-1. The sequence continues at coordinate 42,609 of NZ_FMXV01000010.1, forward strand.
CCGATCATGGGCATCCCAAGCCTGAGGGACGCGCGCTGGACATTGAGGATGGATTCGAGGTCATTGACGGCTCCTTGAACAATCGGAAAAGGGCGCCGATGGAGAGTCCTGCGCCGAGTGCCCAAGGGTAGAGAAGCCCCATGCGCCGGAGTATCAGCGGATCACGCAAAAGCCTGTTGCGCCAACCGCAACACCGCTGGCGTTGCGTGTCGCGCATCACTTCATTGCCCGAACAATGGATTCTCCGGGCAGACCGCTGCCCTTAGCCTGACGATCACTTCCCCAAACTTACCGAGGTGTCATCATGTTCATGAATCCCGCCGCGACGGCCAAGGCCGAACAACCCGCTTCACTTTCCGGCCTGATGGTCGCGTTCCTGGCGTTCTGCTGCGGCGCGATCGTGGCCAATCTTTATTATGCTCAGCCGATTGTCGAATTGATCGCGCCGCAAATTGGCCTGTCCAGCACCAAGGCGAGCCTGATCGTGTCGCTGACGCAATTCGGCTATGCCCTGGGTTTATTGCTGCTGGTGCCATTGGCTGACCTTGCGGAGAACCGGCGCCTGGTGGTGGGCCTCACCCTCGCGTCGGGCGTTACCCTGATGTGTGCCGGGCTGACGCACTCGCCGTCGATATTCCTCGTCTTGTCGCTGCTGATCGGCCTCACATCGGTAGCGGTGCAGATCCTGGTGCCCCTGGCGGCGCACCTGGCGCCGGAAGCAACACGAGGCCGCGTGGTGGGCAACATCATGAGCGGCCTGTTGCTGGGCATTCTGCTGTCGCGCCCGCTGTCGAGCCTGCTGGTGGACGTGTTCGGCTGGCGCGGTGTGTTCTTCAGTGCGGCGGCGCTGATGGCTGTTATCGCCCTGATCACCGCCATTGCGCTGCCGCGTCGCGTACCGACGCATCGGGCGACTTATGCCGCATTGATCGGCTCGGTGTTTGCGCTGGCCCGGCGCCATTCGGTCCTGCGCCAACGTTCGTTGTATCAGGGATTGTTGTTCGCCAGCTTCAGCCTGTTCTGGACCCTGGCGCCCATCGAGCTGATGCGCCACCACGGTTTCAGCCAGGTGCAGATCGCGATCTTTGCGCTGGTAGGCGCCGTCGGTGCCGTGGCCGCGCCCATTGCCGGACGCTTGGCCGATGCAGGTCATGGCCGTCGCGGGACACTCGTTGCGCTGCTGTTGGCTCCGGTCTCCTTGTTGATTGCTGCGCTGCCCGGCAGTGGCTACATCTGGCTTGTCGTGTGCGCGGTGCTGCTGGATTTCGCCGTGCAGCTGAACATGGTGCTGGGCCAGCGCGAGGTGTATTCCATCGACCCGCACAGCCGGGCTCGATTGAATGCCGTGTACATGACCAGCATCTTCGTCGGCGGTGCCTTGGGATCGCTGGTGGCGAGCCCGCTCTATGAGCATTTCGGCTGGAGCCTCTCTGCGATGGCGATTGCGTTGCTGCCTTCCTTGGCCCTGGTGATATTCATGAGTCGCAAGGCAGATGTCTGACCAACAGGCATCGAGGTGCGCGGCGAAGCACAGTCCTGCAAGACGGCGGGCGAACGGTCATGCACAATCAGCTCCGTTCCCTTTCGACCGGATTCCGCTGATGGACAAATTGCTGGCGTTGAAGATGTTTGTTGAAACCGTGCGTTGCGGCGGTTATTCCTCCGCGGCGCGCAAACTCGGAATCTCCACCTCTTCGGTGACACGCCAGGTGGCGGGCCTGGAAAGCGAGCTGGGCGCCAGCCTCCTTAACCGCACGACCCGCAACACCAGCGTGACCGTCGCCGGGCAAGCCTACTTTGAAAAAGCCGTGGCTATTCTGGAGGCCATCGATGAAGCCGATGCCGTGGTCGCCGACCGCGGCAGCGAGGTGCAAGGGCGCCTGCGGATCAGTGTTCCCGTCGAGTTTGGCCGGCGAATCATCGCGCCACATCTGGGCCGGCTGCTCGACCGTCATCCGGGACTGGAAATCAGCGTGTCATTGAGCGATCAGGTCGGTGACCTGTTGAGCGAGCAGATCGATGTGTCCGTGCGCCTCGGCTCGTCGGTGGTCAGCGAGGACATCGTCAGCAAACGGGTAGGGGCCTTCCAGCGCTGGGTCGTCGCCAGCCCGGATTACCTGGGCCGTCACGCGGCGCTGAGTCATCCTGATGACTTGCTGGGGCACCAGTGCCTGCGCTTCGATTACGGTGGATCGCATCATCACTGGACGTTTCAGGGCGACGGGCAACCCCTTCAGCTCAACGTGCATGGCCGGTTGCAAAGCAACAACGCCGACATCTTGCGCGAGGCCGCAATCGCGGGCGGCGGGGTGGCTCTCCTGGCCGACTGGCTGGTGCGCGATGACGTCGCCGCAGGTCGACTGACACGGTTGCTGGAGCATTACGAAGTCAATCCGGGCAGTGCGAGCAGCTGCATCAATGCACTGTATTTGCCCAATCATCGCGGCTCCAGCCGCATCAATGTGTTCATCGATTTTCTTGCGGAGATTCTTGCCTCTGATCGAATGGCCCAATGAGGGATATCGCCGAGATGTGTAGCGCCGGATCCTCAAGTGACGTACTGAGGACCTTCATGACTGGTCGATAGCCTCTTTTTATCACCGCTGCAGAGCGACTATTGATGGGTGTTCGCCTCTTCAGCCGGATAAAACTCGCCTTCCTTGCCCATCTTTGTCAGCCGTTCGCGCGCGATCCGCTCAACGCTGGCCACTGCGGCCTGATCGTCAGGGTTGACCAACTGCAGGCACAGGCGTTGGACATTCTGATCGTGGGCGCCTTCGCTGAGCATTTCGTGGGTGAAGACTTGTGCGCCACGCCAGAGGCATAGCTGGGTATGAGTCCCGCCGAGCCATATCTCGTTGATTGATCTGAGGTCAGTGGTCGCCAGTTGATCCAGGGTAATTGTCTTATCCATTGCGCTGTACCTTACCAATGATTGGTTACAGGTAGACTTACAGGCACAGCGGGTGTTCCCAACGTCGGCGGTTCAACCGCGCCAAGCCAAGGAGTGGCGAACCTCATAAAAAAGTGGACAGTATTTCCAGTAAATAAATCTACCCCCTTCATTGCCGCCCCCTTTCATTGCCAACAGACCGCTATGGTCGAAAGCGGTCAGCGGCGAACGGCAGCTAACGACCCAGAGTGTGTAAAAAGCGCGTCAGCAAATTCTCAAAGCGTGAAGAAATTCGATGGGTTTATTTTCCGAGTTTCGAACATCTGTTTTGGGTCAATTGCTACCAGCTATGACAGGCAGGAATCGGCCAGAAGCAGCCGCCTGAAGGTGTCGACGAAAATTCGGGCGACTCAGCTTTTGTTGATTGACGCGCTATCTCGATAAGGTCGCATGTAATAAGCCCTTGCGTTCGTCAAGGCTTCTGCATTTTTCGTGAGTAAGGTCAGCACCCTACCTTGGGGCTGACATACCAGTCCCGTCCCGCACCTGCATCAGCGCAAATCCCAGCAGATTCAAGCCTTTCCACAGTTTCGGATTATTCGCAGCCGCGTTGTCCTGTGCGAGCCCTATACCCCAGATATTATCAACCGGGCTGGCTTCGACAATAACCCGCGAACCGGTTTGTAGAAGATATTCGTTCAACTGCGGATTCTGGGAGAACTTGGCCTGGTTCGCTCAAGCGACGATGTCGTATCGGTGTTGCAGCCAAACCTTATCATTGAATCCGCGCACGTTGCGGCCAAGCGCTTTGGCGGCATTTGGAGTAGGCGCGTGGAGCACCTGCGCACGAATATCCTGATCGTCGAACAAGGCCGCTTTCTCGGCCATCATGTAGTGTTCGGCTGTCGGGTAATGTTGCCCGTCGACAATGAACCCGGCCTCGAACCATTGGCTGAAGCACGAAGCCGTGACGCCAGTTTTACTACGCTGGTGCCCCCAGAAAAACGTGAAGCTCAGACATTCTCCAGAGTTGAAACGAGCGCACAGTTGTTTCAGATGTTCAGAGTCGTCCAATGACATATCCTCGCTGATTGAAGATCAAAGCTACAGCTATTGTGCTGACCGAGGCAACTACGAAGCTTGGGAGATCGAACGTCCATAGATTGAGGCATAATTGCACCTCTCCAACCTGATCAAGATCAACCGATGCCAAACACTTTGCGAACTTTGGCTTGCTTACCGATGCTTTGGGCCACATTAGCCAGTGCAACTTCGCCATGTACGGGTGATGGGTGCATTGGCGAAGCATCGGCTTCCTTTATTGCACCACTTGATTTTATGGAGGCCAAGTGCTCTTCAGTGAACCCTGGTATGCGGGAGCGATACTCTGCGGTGACCGCTCACTTCCTACAAGATGCGGATGCAAATCTCCTTAAAAAGCTGCGAGCTTCGGAATCCTACGCTCGCGTGTTCGCCGAGATTGAATCGAAGGCAAACTCCTTAAGCTCAGATGAACTTGGCAACGCTTGTGAGCAGTTTTCGAAAGGCCCGCTAGCTTCAAGCCATGATCGGTAATTCGATGAGGTTGGGACGGCCTGAGCGAATGCCATCCTCGACCGCTTCAGCGATATCGCCGGCGCGCTCGACCCTGCGCGAAGCAACCCCCAGGGAGGAGGCGAGGGCCAGGAAGTCGATGGCCGGGTCCCGGATGTCCATGCCGATGAACTGGTTCGTACCGGCACTTCGGTAGTGCGCCTGGCTACGCGCGTAATTTTTCAGAATGTTGTATTCGCCATTGTTCATGACCACAAAGGTGACGGGCAAACGCTCGTGTGCCGCTGTCCAAAGCGCTTGGGGTGAATACATCGCCGAGCCATCGCCGACGAGGCAGACCACCGGGGTGCGGTCCAGGCCAAGGGATGTACCGACAGCCGCCGGCATGCCCCAGCCGAGGATGGCGCTCCGCGTAAACAGGTACTGGCGGGCCGAATGCGAATCCAGGCACGCACGCACATGAGCGATGGTGGCCGGCGCTTCGTCGACGATCCACACGTCAGGGCCGATTGCGCGGACAGCTTCATGGGCCGCAACGAAAGGCGTTGTCACGGGTGTATGGAATTCGCGCTTCGCGCGCTCGGCCACTTCGATTCGGCGGGTACTGCGCTCGTGCGCAGCGACATTTCGCAGCGTCGCGATGGCCTGGCTGTGTGGGGCCAGTATCCGATCCAGTAACGGCAGCAACAACTGCAAGGACAGCTTGATGTCGCCTATCAATCCCAGTGCCGTTCCATGCACTCTGCCCAGTTGGTGGCCATCGCCGGTCAATTGAATGAGACGGCAATGAGGGGGAATCGCCGGGCCTTGCGAGTATTGGTAACTGATCAGCGAATGGCCGCCGAGAAGCAAGACCGCATCGAAATCAGCGAGCGTTTCGCGGATATCGGTAGCCTTGGGCGACAAGGCTCCTCGCCATTGAGGATGAGCGGTGGGGAAGGGGATATGCCCGGGCCAGGATGGCCCGAAGACCGGCGCACCGAGCGCTTCGGCGAGTCTCACCGCTTCCACTTGGGCATTCGACTGGAAGACCTCCTCCCCGACGATAATCGCCAGACGGCCGGGGGGAACCGTCGCCAAGGCGTCAGCCAACGGGTCAATCGCCACGGTCACCGCACCTCGTTCGATTCGCGACGGCTGGCCAGCATCGGCATCGGTGTGTTGCTCCATCACGTTGATCGGCAGCGAAAGGAAAACCGGGCCAGTCGGCCCCGTGCGGCAGTCCTGAAGAGCGCGACGCAGCAGCATCGGGATATGTTCGGGGTGCTGGATTTCCTCCGCCCATTTGACGCTCGGTCGGGCCAGGCTGACCAGATCACCATGAAGCAGCGGGTCGGTCACGCCATGGCGGGTATCCTGTTGGCCCGCGGTGATCACCAGCGGCGTGTTCGCCATCTTCGCGTTCAGGATGGCGCCCATCGCATTGCCAAGGCCTCCTGCAGTATGGAGGTTGACGAAACCGGGGCGGCCGGATGCCTGGGCATAACCGTCGGCCATCGCCACGACGCAGGCCTCCTGGAGGCCGAGCACGTAGTGAATGTCGCAGACGCCCGAGAGCGCATCGAGCAAAGGCAGCTCCGTTGTTCCCGGATTGCCGAAGACATGGCGAACGCCTTCGCTGCGCAGTACGTCTACGAGCAGGTCCGCGCCGCGTTGCCCACGGATGCTGGACGGGACACAGGGAGTTGAAGGCATGGCGCGAAACCTCACTTATTGGAAGAGATAATTTACCCTGCTTTCGTGGCTATCGGATTGCCAAATGGCACTGCACCATTGGTGCGGCGGCGACGCTGAAAGCCCTGGCGCCGGGTTTGATTTGAAGCCTGTCAGTGACTTAACGTCCGCCCATTCTTTCGAGCGACTGGCTTTTGCGCGGCAAATCGCTGGTACGCTTGTCCGAGGCTTTGCGAATCGCATTGCACAAGGCCCGGACGATGGGTACGTAGCTCAGCTGGCTGGGCTGGCAGGCCTGGAGCGCACCCGTTGGGTTGATCAAATGTACCGCGATGTGCCCTGGCAGCCATGAGACGAGTGGCCAGCGGGGCCGTTGGGCGATCGTCGGGCACAGATCCGCCGCCGTCACACCAAATTCAGCAGATGCCACGAATGCGACTCCCATCAGGCACGCGCCTTCAAGCTGGGCGCGTAGGCGACCGGGGTTTTCTACCGCGCCCAGGTCAGCGACAAACACCGTGTCATGCACAATCAAGCGGCCCTCGTCGCTCAGCTCGACATCGAGTACCGCGGCCATGCAAGTCTGCGCATCGCAGTGTGCGGCGATGCCCTGGGTTCGGCGACCGCCTGAAGGCTTGCCCCAATGGCTTCTCGTGGCCGCTTCGGTGATGACGCTACGCATTCGCCGGGCATCGAAACCTGAGCGTTGCGCGGCGCTCTCGGCCCGTGTTGATACCGAGTCGACCAGGGAGAGCAGGTAGTCTTGTTGATCGAGCCTGCATGCAGGGTCCTGTGCGGCCATGAACCGCTGTTCGGCGTGCAGGCGAAGCAACAGGTCCTTACGGTCCAGGATACCGTCTGGCGATGGCCAGATGAATTGATCAAGCGCGCTGTCGTGCCCGTCAGGATGGTTCATTTGCGTTCTCCTTCCGCCTGATGACAAGAGCTCCAGCAAAAAGCAACCGAGGGTGCGGAGTCTCTGGTCAAGCCAGGTTCCTGCGGGAGCGGGCAGGCTCGCTCCCGCAGGTTCACGCTGGCGCCGCAGGAGCAATCCTGGTGTTACTTTAGGCGGAACGATCTGACGTCAGGGTGACAGGAGGCTGACAGGAACATGTCAGGCGATAAAGGGGCCGGGCAGGTGATGCATACAGTTGAGTCCGGCCTTCTTGTCGTCGGCTTGCATCACCCACCCACGTTCAAGCCACGATCTGCGCTGCTGCGCGAGCCCAAGGGGTCGCTGTCCTTGCTGGCATCGAAGGAGACAGGCTGCTAACGGTGTCGAGCCGATGAATCTGCTCGGCTGACAGTTCAACCGACAGGGCTGCGAGGTTGTCGGCCAACTGCTCGACCGAGCGCGGGCCGATGATGGGTAACGACCCGTGCGTGCCGGACCAGGCGATGGCGACTTGACCGGGGTTGACGCCCAGTTCGTTGGCGATGGCGATCACCGTGTCGAGGACCTGTGTACGCTGCTCGCTATTCTCTGCCTGGAACACCTTGCCACCGAGGCCCTCGGCGCGTCCTTTCTCACCCTTGCGATACTTACCGGTCAGCATGCCTCCGCCGAGTGGCGACCAAGTGACGATACCCAATCCCAACGCATGTGAAGCCGGGAACAGATCAACCTCGGGCTCGCGGTGGACCAGGCTATGCTCGAATTGCGCCGCGGCGATCGGCACCGAGTGGGTGAGTTCGGCGAGGGTGACGGCGCGCGATAGCCGCCAGGCAGGAAAGTTGGAGAGGCCGGCATAAAGAATCTTGCCCGCGCGGGCGAGATCCTCGAACCCACGGACAATTTCTTCGATGGGCGTGACATTATCCGGCCAATGCACCCAGTAGAGATCGATGCGATCGGTTCCGAGTCGCTTCAGGCTCGCCTCTACCGAGGCCACCATGGCTTTACGACTATTGCCGGTGACGAGGCGATCGGCATTGGGCTGCGCGCCTTGGGTGTACTTGGTCGCCAGGACGAAACGCTCGCGTCGGCCCTTCAGCAGGGTCCCGAGCAGTTCCTCGGATTGTCCAAACTGGTAGATATCGGCCCCATCGATGAAGTTGCCGCCGGCCTCCGCGTAGGCGTTAAAGATTGCCGTACTGACATCGGGATCCGCGCCGTAGCCCCAGCCTGTGCCAAAGTTGCCTGTCCCGAGTACGACCTGGGACACATTCAGTCCTGTTTTGCCGAAAGATGCATATTTCATGTTTTCACCATTGATCAAGTCGGAACGATATTGTCAGACAGTGTCGGCGCAAAGGCCTGGGCGTCGCAGTGTTTCGCGGGTAACGGGTGTGCCAGGATCGGTCTCAGCCTTGGCCATGAGAGGTCCCCTGTTTGGCTGCGGGATGATCGAAGATCAGGCAGGTGGTCGTCGCGTGCGCATACAGTTTGCCGTCGGGGCCAATGATCCGGCCCTCGGCCGTCGCCACTGTACGCCCCGCATGAATGACCTTGCCCTCGGCACGCACCAACGGGACCTGGTCGTTCAGAGGGCGTACCATGTTGACCTTCAGTTCCAGCGTGGTGTAGCCCTTGCCTGCGGGCAAGGTCGAGTGCACAGCACAACCTACTGCCGAGTCGAGCAGCGTAGCGAACCATCCGCCATGGACGGTGCCCAGTGGGTTGTAGTGCCTGCGCTGTGGGCGACCTTGGAAAACGGCAATGCCGGGCTCCATGTGGATCGGCACGAAATCGAGCGTGTCGCCGATGGGGGGGGGAGGCAGTTCTCCAGCAAAGATTGCTTCGAACACTTGCATGCCTGTTCGACCGGCGATCTGATCCTGCGGCGCGGTGTCGGCGACCAGCAAGCGCGCACGAACCGATTGTTCCTCCGCCTCCCAGTGAGCAACGACCTGATCGACTTCCATCGGCGTTTCCTTCTCTCCAGATAATTGCATATGCAAATATTGCAGGTACAATATACCCCATGAAAAATACTATCAAGCCACAGGGCTGTACCAATCTGAAACTCCGCCAGCTCAATCGCATGGTGACGCGTCACTACGACCGCTACGTCGCCGAGTCCGGCCTGAAGAACACGCAGTACGCATTGTTGTCGCATGTGGTCAGGCTGGGGCCTATTCGGCCGAGCGATCTGGCCAGGCAAATGCAGATGGATAATTCGACCTTGACTCGAAACATGCAGTCCCTGACCGCTCAGGGGTGGCTGGAGATTGGTGCAGGAGGCGATGCCCGCAGTCGCCTTGTCGAAGCGACCGAGGCTGGATGCGTAAAGCAAGCCGAAGGCCAGCGGGCCTGGAAGGAGGCACAGCGCGCACTCAATGGTCTACTCGGCGTGGAGCGCGTGGCGGTATTGCACGAATTGCTCGACGCATGCATTGCGAGCCTTGACGACGATCTTGATGAGGCCCCATCAGAATGACTCGCCAGCCGCTTCGCAACGCATGACGTGGGTGGGAAACCAGCGTGCTTGACGGATATCCCATCTCGAGTGTCGGGAGCAAATCACACCGAGTTCAAACCCTCATGAATTTTCTGATTCTCTCGCCGCACTGATCAGCTCGGATCATCCCAGGCGCCGCATCCAGTTTGACCAGGCCGTCCTCCATGAAAACTACCCTGTCGGAAATTGACATGGCGAAGTCCATTTCATGGGTCACGATCAACATGGTCATGCCTTCTTTTGCCAGGTCGCTGATCACCTTGAGCACATCGCCGACCAGTTCCGGGTCAAGGGCTGAAGTAGGCTCATCGAACAGCATGATGTGGGGATCCATCGCCAATGCGCGGGCGATTGCCACGCGTTGTTGCTGGCCGCCCGACAACTGATGCGGATACTTTTGCGCATGCGCCAGCAGCCCGACCTTGTCCAGCAGGGCGTAGGCGCGCTGCTCGCTGATGGACTTGTCACGGCTGTGATAGCGCGGCGCGAGGGTGACGTTGTCGAGGATGGTGCGATGGGGAAACAGGTTGAAGCTCTGAAACACCATGCCGATGCGCTGCACCCCGTGGCGTACCTGTTGCGTGTTGGTGTTGTCACCGGCGTGGATATAACTTTCGCCGAATAGAATGATCTCGCCCTGGTCGATGCTTTCCAAGGCGTTGACGGTCCGAATCAGCGAGGTTTTTCCCGATCCCGACGGACCGATAATGGAAATCACCTGACCCACGTTGACCTCAAGGTTGATGCCCTTGAGCACGGCGTGCTGGCCGTAGCGCTTGTGAATGTTGACCAGTTGCAGGGCGGGTGCCGAGCCGGGCCCCGGCGCTGTACGAGCGTCTGCCGGAGAGGGCGCCGCCCGTGACGCGCGTAGACGCCGCAGACTGATGTCATCCAGCGTTTGTGGTTTGCGGTTGTTGAGCTCCAGGTGTTGCTCCAGCCAATGAAACAGCCAGCCGAGCACGGTCACGATCAGCACGTAATACACCGCCACAGCCGACAGGGTTTCCATGACCAGGAAGTTTTGCGCGTAAAGGCGCTGGCCCACGGTCAGCAGTTCGGTCAAGGAAATCACCGAGACCAGTGAGGTCAGTTTCACCACAGTGATGTATTCGTTGATCAGTGTCGGCAGGGAAATGCGGAATGCCTGTGGGATCACGATCAGGCGCTGCAGGCCGATCAGGCCGATGCCCAGTGCGCGGCCGGCTTCTTTCTGGCCTTTGGCAACGGATATCAAGCCGCCCCGATGAATTTCCGCCATGTACGCCGACTCGGTGACCACCAGTGCCAACAGGCCGGAATAGAAGGGGTTGGACAGTACGCCACGGGTGACCGGGAACATCTGCGGCAGGTTATAGACGAACACCACCAGCACGAGCAGCGGCACGCTGCGAAAGAACCAGATATAAACCGACGCCGGCACGCTGACCCAACGCGTGGCCGAAAGCTTGGCCGACGCCAGCAGGAAGCCCAGCAGCATGCCGATGAACCAGGCCAGTGTGCTGAGTTCCACCACCGTAATGCAGGCTTTCCAGAAGTCCGAGACCGAAAATAGAGAAAAGAAGTAGGGCCATTCAAATTGCATGTATACCTCCAACTGCTGGCGTCGACGGAGGTTTCACCTATGTCGGGCAGTCAAGCGAACGCCGCCGACTGTGGGAGCGGCCTCGCTCCCACAGGGCTGCACTGAGTCAGTTAGTCGGTTCTTCCAGGTTGTACTTCTTCAACAGGGCGGCGTATTCACCCGACGCTTTCGTCGCATCAAAGGCCTTGAGCAGCGCTTGGTAGAGCGCGTCGTTGTCCTTTTTGATGTAGATACCCAGCGTCTGTTGATAGATCGAGTGCTCGGTGCTGATCACGACCCGGCCTTTGGTGCGTTCTGCGATCATGCCGGCGGCGCCGTCGATCTCCACCTGAGCCTGTACGTTGCCGGAGAGCAGCGCTTGGGTCACTTCAGGGGCGGACGGAAATTCGCTGACCATGATCGCGCCCTTGTTGTTCGGGACGCAGTAATCGGTCGAGAGTTTGTTGAATTGCGTCACCCAAGTGGTGCCTTTTTCCAGGCCGATTTTCAGGCCGCAGAGGTCTTCCGGTACTTTCGGTTTCAGCGGGCTGTCCTTCAGCACCATGATCGCTGCGCCGGTCTTGGCGTATGCGATGGTTTGCGCTTGGGTCTGCCGTTCGGGCGTGATGTACATGCCCGAGATGATCGCGTCATAGTGACCGGCGTTCAGGCTCAGCAGCAGGTTGGAAAATTTGGTGTCAACGAAGTCGGCCTTGAGGTCCAGATGTTTGGCAAGCAATCGCGCCAGTTCGGGGTCGGAGCCGACGACATTTTTTTGTTCGTCGTATGACTCGAAGGGCGGATAGGTGATTTCCATGCCGACCTTGAGGACGCCGGGTGTCACCGTCGTGGCTGCGTGGGCACCTGCCGCACCGAGGATCGCGAAGGCCAGCAGGGACAAGCGGACAGCGATATTCATTGGATTGCGCATCATCGGTGACTCCACGTCGAAAAAGTAGGATTGGACTGGTTTTGAAGCAGGGTTGTTTTGGAACGGGTCGGGGGTTGCATCAGGACGCTTCCTGCGTCTGGTTCTTCAAGTGACCGAAGCTCGATGGCTTGCGCGCGCGCTCGTACAGTTTGAGTTCGCCGCGTTCGACCTTGCGGCGCAGGTATTGATAGGTTTGCAACGCTTGGCCAAACATGTGCTCACCGATGGTGATTTCCTCGTAATCCTTACCACCTTCAAGAAACTGCGGCAGTGGCTTGATTTGCGTATGGAAATCGCACGCATAGAAGAGTGGAAACGAGTAGCGCTCTTCGCTGACGGTTCGCACTCGGTGAGCCGTCGCGACGAATGTGCCTGCGGTCATGACCTCCAGCATGTCGCCGATGTTGACCACAAAAGTACCGTCCATGGGCGGCGCATCAATCCATTGCCCCTGATCGTTCATCACCTCGAGGCCTGGCTTGTCGGCAAGCAAAATGGTGAAGCATTCGTAGTCGGTATGCGCACCAATGCCGGGCGCGTCTTGAGCCGCCAGGTCAAATGGGTAGTGGATCAGGCGCAGCTTCGACGGTGGGCGAGTCACCATTGCCTCGAAATAGTCCTCCTCCAAGCCCAAAGCGAGGGCGAAGCCCTTGAACAAGCGCCGACCTAATGCAAACACCGCGGCGTAGTAGGCTTCGACGGCGGGACGGAAACCCGGCAGGTCCGGCCATTCGTTGGCCCCGATCAGTGGTGTGCCGGCAATCACCAGCGGATCGTCTTCGCTCACTTCGAAACCGATATCGAAAGCTTCCTTGTGATCCGGTTTGCCTTTGGCATAGACCTCTTCACCTTCAGGCACAAAACCCTTGTGGCTGCGCGAGGTACCGATGTAATGCTGCATTTTGTACTCAAGCGATTGTGCGAACAGGTCCTTCGCCGCTTGACGCAATCCGTCGATCAGTGACGACTCGATGCCGTGGTTCTTGATGTACAGGAAACCGACCGCACGGGCGGCGTTACCCAGTTCTGCGGCCACTGCCTGGCGCTGGGTGAGGTCGTCGCTGTACAGCCCGGCGATATCCACCACCGGAATGCGATTGAAGTTGGCGGCCGTGGGCGTTTTGTCAGGCATGAGGGAGCACTCCTTATCGGGTTGAGGTGCAGGCGAAACGCCGAAAATGCTCGCGCTCGGTGTTTGCCATCCACACGTTCAGCGACCACAGATCAGCCACCGGCACGTTGGTGAAGGGCAGGTGATGCAGGTAGCCGTCGGCGCCGAACTCCGGTGTCAGCGTGCTGACCTGATACCCGCGTTTTTCCTGGGATCGCCAGATGGCCTCCCAATGTTGTTGATGGAAGGCAAGCGCTTGGCTGTACTCGGGGGCGGCGGGGTGGGGCACTTGCGGTCCCTGGTCATAACCGACTCGGGCCTGGATATGGTGAACGCGTTCGACGAAGGCGCTGAGGTCGTCTTCCGGATCGTTGAGCAGGCGCTCGCAGGTGACGACCCAATGACTGATGTCGCTGGTGAAGCGCAGGTCCGGCAGTTGACGAATCAGCTCGAGGGTGACCCAGGGGTTGAATAACGAGCGAGCGCGATGGGTTTCGAAGGCGCACACCTGGCCATGTTTGCGCGCAAGGTCCATCGCGCGGCCAAAGAAGTCGACTTGCTGTGCCAGTGGCCAGCGGTCGTTGCCAGCTAGCAGATTGATGAAGCGCGGCGCCAACTCAGCCGCCCAGCCGAGTTTCTTGTCGAGGTCCAGAAGGTGTTCGTCGACGGTTGCCGACTGTTCCGGCAGAACGTCGTAGGCGCTGAAGACGGTGCTGATATAGCTGACTTTGTTGATGCGTAGAAAGGCTGCGAACTCGGCACGTTCGCTGGCGGTCATGGGCAGGCGGGCTTCCATGCCATCGAACCCGGCTTCAAGCAGCTCGTCGAGCGCTTGTGCCTTGCTCGCGGTGTAGCCCCACAACGTTCGGAATATTTCCAACTTCATCGATCTGCTCCAAAGGTTCCTTCGCATGATTGACACGGCGACGTTGCGGCTAACCGAAACGCACAACGAACGGCAGTGGCAATCAGAAAAAGCAATCTTCGGGCCGCATCTCTATGGAAAGGCTCCTTTGTTGCCGTCAATAGTAGGGAGGGGCGGTTGGCGGGAAGAATAGGGAAGCGCAAAAAGATAGTTCAGAGATTTCTAAACTATTGATCACTGGTTGCGGCGCTGAATCGTCAGCCCTCGATCCGGTCCTCTGGAACCTGTAGCGTTGACCACTGCCGAGGGGGATGGCTTTCTGGACGCGGTAGAACGCAATGATGTCGAAGTAAAGTGTTCTGTTTCCGAAGTGTTTGGTCATTGCTCAATGATTGACTTCGCTTGTTCGCACTGACTGATGTAATTTTCGGGAAGTGTTCTGCCATCAAGAAGTAACGCCAGTTCCTTGGTGCAAATGGGTAGCATCACGACTTCGTAATATTTTTGCCATTGCGCCATGGTTTCTTCGTTGTTTTGTCGTACTGCTTTATAGTTACCACCGATCATTAGGCCGGCGAACGCCGCGACCAATAGTGCAATCATCGCGAAAGGCATCAGACTGCGCCAGTCGGCTGCTGACTCTTTACCGAGCAAATAAGTGAGGAAGGTAGCAATGATGCCTAGGATTCCTGTGACTAATGACTGTCCAAGCGGCGTTGCACTGCCACCTGCGATCACGCCCAAAATCGTGCCAAGAAAACATAATGCTATTATCAGCGGTGTATGCCCCGGCTCAAGCTTATGCCGGGATAGCTTTAATGTTGCCAGGCATAGGGTGATATTCAATATTATGGCGACAAGCGAAGGGCCCGCCATATAGGTGATGGAGTGCAACAGTGGATTAAGGCTTTCCATGCAGTCATCCCAATTAATGACAGTTTAGTTTCGCTGTACACTATGCTTATTGCATTTCCTTGTACAATTCGATGCCGCCCTTATACCTTTCGATTAAATCATGATATGACGGTTGTCCGTTCTCAGGTTTCAGTTCGTCCGAGCGCCGCCACAATTCGACGCCCTCGCGCTGTTCCTCTAGACGCAAACGGAACTCTTCTGGTTGCTCATTTATACCTGGCTTCCAAGAAACACAACAGCGGCGGGGCTTTTTCGGTCCTATGCCGATCGCGCTGTCAACGGAATCGGTAGGTGAAACTGCCAAATCAATAATCTCTGCACTGTACGTCTCGAAGGAAGCAAGCAGCATAGACAGTAGGACGGTGGTTTTGTGCAGGCTCATTGAGTCACTCCATCGTGGCGATATGTCCATCATTGGGTAAGGCAGTTTTATAAGCTATCGTGCTGCCTTAGAAGCATCACGGGGAATCAACCTCCTGCCTCTACACCGTGTCCTGGTTCCACGGACGAACCTCTATACGCAATATCGCCGAAATACCAGGCCGGATGCCGTTTTCGGTCTTTATCGGGATATCGAAACTCACTCCTGTTTGATCCGGCAGGGCCTGGGTGATGCAAGGAGTCGTTGCCAGGTTAGGTGTCTTGCTTTGCTCGCCACGTAATATCCTGTACCCGATGGGCTCTGCGGCATCAGGAATGGCTTCCACCAGAATCAGCTCTCTGTAGATGTAGCTGCCTTCGTAATGCTGATTTGGCCAGAACGTGTTTTCAACCATATAATCTGGTACCAACACTGCCAGATCGAACGCGAACGCTACAGACTTGGCTTGGCTGACACTTTTGGTTTCATCGAGGAATACTGAGAACAGTTGAGGGCTGGCGCTCCTGTCCGGAGTGGGTACGCCGGCAATGAGTGGAAAGAGTTCGTCGTACATCCGGTGGATCGCTGAGTTTTCGCGTACAACCCGGCGATGAATCTGCCATTGGCTGCCGCGTACACTAGCGACGATTTCGAATTGGTAAGAGGCTCTGATCTCTTTGCCCTTGTCTTTTTCATCTTGTATGTCAGCAGGTAAAGTCAAACTGTCGATATCCAATATCCCGTCAATGCGCAGACTCCCGAACAGGAAGCGCGTCAGGTTCTGGTATCCCTCTTCAGAGTTGACGATGCCGTAGTGCCCGGAATGGCTACGATGGGCAAATGCGGCAGGTGAACGAACGATCTGGTTTGCGCTGCGCGAGAACGTAGTAGCGTTGGTGATCCTGACCAAGCCATCACTTGCATCGCCCACGGCCCATGCACTCATGCCTTTCATAACGGTGTAGTCGCTGGGGTTGGTGCCCACGAGGTTGAATACCCGTTCGGCGGGGAAATTAGTGAGTAAAGAGACGTCTGGATTACTGGCGGGGATCAACTGCGACGGGGGAATGGCGAAGTAGTCGGCCATGCGCTTGCGATTGAAGTTGTCGGCATCACCAAAAGTGGCCCATGCCGGAACATTACGTACGATTCTCAGATCGATGCCGTTATGAGGAGTGGCATAGGTGAATAGTTTGTCGACGGCTTGCCGGGCCTCGGGACTTCCTAACTTCGGATTTTGTAGAAAGGCTCGGGCAACCAGGCCGCCCATGGAGTGAGCGACCAGATAGCAGCGGAAGTCTTTTTCGGTGACTTCATTGTCTAACGGCTTGCCGGTGATGGGATCATCGCCTTTGCGGCATACGAGCGTACGCACTCTGAGAATTAGATCGCTCAGGCCTTGGGCAAAGTGCTGAATGGGCGGAGTGTTCCCACTCCCGAAAGTCTCGGAAGCTTCATCGTAGTAACGGAAGATAATAATCGATTGATAGGGCAGCGCGATGCTGCGTAACAACGGCTGGGTCGGATCCCCTGGGTCGGGTTCGGTGAGGTCTTGGCCGTTAACGTAAATATCATCATAGCGGCGTTTGCTTTGTTCTCGGCCCTGATCGAGCCAAACGATTTCATCTTTGAGTCGAACCATGGGCGACTCAAAGAAGAATTTCTGAACCTTGCCGTTCCACAATTGCCGTGACTTGGAGGAGCCGACGTTAAAACCCATGTAAGGATCGGCGACGGTTTCTTCAATTTCATCGTTGGTGGCGGCGAACCCGCGCACGTATATGATCGGGTGGTAAGGGTGATGTTTATTCACGATGGCTCTCTCTTTTCTGTTCAGGTTGAACAGCAAAAATTGCATTAAACACCGGCGCAATTTCGATCTTGAAGACGAAGTAGCACTGTAAGTGTTATTCCATTTTCTACTTTTTGGCGGACGCTTCACGTACGCTTCCGACAGCCTTTACGATTGCCTCTAACTCTGCGCTGCGGGTGGCTTCGGTCTTGCCTGAAGGATTGAGAATATCGGTCAGCTTGGTGGCGAAGTCTTGAGACGCCGCTTGGACGTGGTCTTCCCGAGAGACTCTGACCAGCAACCAGGAACCGCCTTTAAATAAGGTACCCGCAGGATCGCTTATATAGGGGCTATGGCTGCCCTCGATGACTCTCATAGACGCAAAGTCAGGAAGTTTGTCTCGGCGCTCCATTCTGATGATCGCGTAATAACCTTCCTGTAGGGGCGCACGGCTGGTTCGTGGCGCTAGTACGGTCTGGGACTGAGCCAGGGTATTGCCGGTGTAGGGGGGATCGAACTCCATCTGATAGCGAAGCTCAACGTCGTCGCCGTTAGCTCCTAATAGTGCACCGCCCAAGGTATTGAGCAAGTTGAGTACAGGTGTGCCAGGTGCATAGGCTGTGCTGCCGACTTTTGCCAGTTCTTGAAGCAGATGGCGACCTTGCTCGTTTTCGTCGTTGTCGAGCTCCATGATCGCCACATCCATGAAGAACGTGCTGCCCTCAAAGGTTTTGGGGCCATAGAGGGGGATATTCAGTGCGTTGATCAATTGTCCGCTTTCGCGGACGTCTTCGTTGTAATAAACAACGCGGCCGTTGCGTTGGATATCGGCGGGGTTAAAGGTGAGCCCAGTGGTCGTGGTGCGCTCTCCGACGTTCGCCAAAATGGCTATTTCACCTCGGGTGTTCTGCGCCGCTCCCAGACCACTGGCATTCCCGTCTCCTCCGTTGCAGGGCACGGCGCCGGTATTGCTGCTGGAGAACCAGTCTCGAGGGGTAAGGCGCTCGCGGAAATCGCAGATATAAGCAGCCGTGAGTTTCACTGAGATCGCTTCGCCTTTTGTGATCGGCGTGAGGTCTTTTTGCGAGGGAAGGAGGAATACGCTTACGACGTGGATACCGTCAGGGGAGTGGGCGATTTGAACTGCCCCTTCGTTGTGTTGAAGGTTCTGCGAGCAGCCTGCCAAGACAGTCCAAAAAGCCGCAGACGCAAGGTAGTGAAAACAGTTGGACATTATGTGCACCTCCTGATGTCAAGCGAGAACCAATTGGTACAGGTGGACCAAAATCAGTTACAAACGCGCTCATCTGTTTACGAGATGCAGACTCGTTACCTCAGAATACCGACAGCCAAAGGAATGCTAGAAGAGTGATGTAGAAATTAGCTCGATTCTTTCTGAGTGCCAGTTTTTTTTTAAAAAACCAAAAAAATAAGCTCCATTAAATTGCATAGCTACCTAATGAGAAAACTAAACCAGTGAAAGCATTGTTCTGTAGATGCTGCTGATCCTGTCCACGCTCCCCAGTGGCGTGAGTCATTAAGGGATTGTTCGGATGGTTTGATTGTTGACGTCAAATTTCCGTATTGACCAAGAAGGAATTAAAATTTACGGACTTAATAAACACTACCGTATCCGTTGAAAATTAGTTGGTTTTCGAAAAGGCGTAAGAAGGTACATGCCATCAAAATCGGGCGATATTAAAAATTGCTCTATTCCCCAAGAGCGTTTCAACCGAGTACCGGGGCCGCCGAGGCATCTTGCAGCAAGGATGCCGTTCCATGAATCACTTTCGCACCACCGCCACCCGACGCCCGCTCATGAAACACAGCAGCCCACCCATCGCAGTCAAGGCGCTCAAGGCATAGAACATCGTCGGTGCCGGGGTTTGTATCAGCAGGTACCCGCAGATCACCGGGCTCAGGGCGCCGCCGAGGGCGGCCAGGTTTTGGGCGCCGTAGTAGCTGCCGCGCAGTTCTTCCGGGGCCAGGGTATCGACGAAGAGAAATTCGGCCGGGTAGATGATCATTTCACCGAGCGTGAAAATAAACATCGCCACGCACCAACTCAGCATGTCGTCCGCCAGGCTGAATCCGATCAGGCCAAGAATGAACAGGCTGGTGCCCGCAGCGATCCAGTAGCGCAGCTTCTCGCGATCGAGGAACCGGCCGATCTGGTATTGCAGCAGGATGACAGTGATGGCGTTGCAGGCGAGCAGGGCGGCCATGATCTCCAGTGCACGCTTGGGGTCGTGGGTGACCAGCAGGTATTGCGACAGATACAGCGTGAAACGCCCGTGCACCACGGTGCTGAGCAGGCAGCCGCAGGTGAACATGATCAGGGTACGGTCGTTTTTCAGGGTCTTCAGGGTCTTGAGGAAACTGGGCGGTGGGCCCATGGCCGCTGTCGGCGTTCCATCGCCGGGGATCCCCATCATCAGAAAGATGCTGGAGAACGCGATGCCTGCGGCGATCAGGAATGGCGCGATCGGGTAGACCCCCGCAATCACCACGCCGAGCATGGGGCCGGTGGCGTAGCCGATGTTGGTCAGGGTGTAGCGCAGGGAAAACGCTTTGGCGCGCTGGCCGATGGGCAGGTTTTCGCTGAGGATCGCTTTGGAACCGATCAGAAACAGGGCCGACGCGGTCTCGGTGATCACCACGGTCAGGGTGGTCAGGTAGAGGTTTTCGGCAAAGGTCAGCAGGACGAAACCCACGGCGCTGGAGAGCATCGCCAGGATCAGCAGTCGGCGCTTCTCCAGGCGATCGATGATGTAGCCACCGTACAAGGCCAGCAGGGTGGCGATGAACACCGCGATGCCCAGCAGCAAGCCGACATCTTGTTGATTGAGGCCCAGCTTGTTGCTCAGGAACAGCGTGAGCAAAGGGCTGGTGATGGCGCGGCTGACCACGATGGTCAGCGAAACGATCATCAAGCGCCGAATAACGAGCGAGTAAGTGGCCACGGGGGGCAAATGTCCTTATTCAGATTGTTGGCGTACACCGCGATGGCGCCCGAGCCGTCAATAGCTGATCAACCCAGCCACCGTTCCAGCGTACGTATCGATTCCAGGTCTTCCATGCGTCGCAGTTGCTTCAGCAGTTCCGCGGCCCGTTCCTGCGGCATGACCCGCGTCGTCAAGCTGAAGAACTTCTCATCCAGGGCCTCATCGGCAAGTGGATTGCCCGGCGCTCCCAAGGGCACTTCCACACACAGGCTTGCCTGCCGGCCGTCCACGGTCCGCAGGGTCACCACAGGCTCGCCATCCTCATCCAGTCGCGGGTCCACTTCAAGCTGGATGCGCGACATGCACTGAATCAGCAGCGGATCGTTGCGTTGCCGGTCATCATAAGCGTGCAGTCGGCAGTGCCCATGCACCAACCGCGCGGCGAGGGCATACGGCAGGCTCATTTGCGCGGCTGCGAGGCGGGTGATATCCCGGCCGCCACACATGCCGTGAAGAAAACCGCTCAGCCCGACGTGCACGTTTTCGACCTGGTCGACGGGTACCTTCAACTGCTCCAACAGCTGGCCGAGGGCATCGATGGCCGAATGGGTGCCACGACAGGAGGCATGGGGTTTGATCGAGCAGCGAGCGAGCTTCCAGTTCACGCCGAGCTCCGCATCCAGCGCTTCGGGCCTCGAAGTCGCTGGGGCGAGGGTGTTCAGGAAGCCACCCCAGACGTCATCGAATAATTGCATCGGCCCGCTGATGCCCTGTTGGGAGAACCGCGCAGCCAACAGGCCACCTTCTGCGGCGCGCCCGCTGTGCAGCTTCTTGCTGTGCGAGCCGTCGTGAATGAAGGCCCACAGGCCACCGCTGAAGCTGCCGGCAATGCCCAGTGCCATCAGGGTTTGCCGCGTATCCAGACCCAGGATGCGCGCACTGGCGGCGGCTGCGCCGAACACCCCACAGGTCGCGGTGGAGTGCCAACCGGCACCATTGTGGGCGCTATAGCCGCCGCAGGCTTCGAGCACTCGGCGACCAACCTCATAGCCGATCACGACGGCGCTGATGAATTCACGACCACTCACGGGCCGTGCGCGCAGCGAAACCGCCGCCATCGCCGCTGGCAGCACGACGGCCCCGGAGTGATCGCAACCGCCGGTGTCGTCCAGCTCCAGCGCATGGGCGGCGATACCGTTCAGCATCGCTGCCGGGCCCGCGCCGACCTGCAGATCGGTTCCCCACACCGGTACCTCGCCCGCTTCAGCGGCGAACACCTTGTGTGCCTGCTTGGCGATATCGCTCTCGGCGCCGGCCAACGTTGCGCCGAACGTATCGAGAATGTGTCGCTTGGCTTGGGCTACCAACGCAGGCGATAGATCTTCAAACCGCAGATCGACACAGAATTGCGCCAACCGTTGCAAACGTTCGCTCATGAGACGTAACCCCGGTAATGGCGCTCGTACACCGATGCGGGATGATCCTCGGCCACCGGCGCCGCGCTGTCTGCCCACCATTGCGCGACCTCGGCGCCGGTGGCGATCCACACGTCATCGTGCTGTTGAATGCCCTCGATCAGCTCGCGCAACACGCCTATCCGTCCCGGCGTGGCGATGATTTCCGGGTGCAGGCGAAGCACGTAGCACAGGCCGAATCGGTGAAACCCGGCGAAATCCATTTGCAGGTTGCCCAAGGTGTGGCTATAGGAGGCGATCCGTGATTGTGCCGGTGGCACCGCCGGGCTCAAGTTGAAGGCGAAGTAAGGCTCGTCTTCCAGCTCATAATGCAGCGGCACTTCAATGACAGCGGGCGCCGTCGGGTGAGCGAATGGCAAGTCATCGCCACGCCATGACGAGGACCAGCGGATGCCTTGGTCCTTCAATGCGCCGATGAATCCCGGCGCACCATTGCCCGCCGGGATTCGAAAGCCGACCGGGCGCGTGCCGGTCAGCCTGGCCAGGGTCTCGCAGCCTTTGGCGACATCATCGATCAGGGCGACCAGGTCTAGCGCGTCGTAATCTTGATGACGGTAGCCGGCGCAGGCGATCTCATGACCGTCGCCATGGATCGCCTGGATGAGCGCTGGGTTTTCCTCGGCAACGATGCCGGGGACAAACCAACTGCTGCAGACCCCGAGTTCCTTGAACAGGCCGAGCAAGCGTGCCACGCCGCGTTGGGTACCGTAGCGCCATACCGACAAGGTTTTGTCACGCCCGGCAACTTCCGGGGCTTGCGTGAGGATACCGTGGATGTCGTTGTAATCGACGGTCAGTACCACAGCGCAGCGATAGCCTTCCGGCCAGATGGGGGTATCAGCCATGGCGGTGCTCCTTCAACCAGAAGTGGGCGACGTCGCGGCAGGTGGCGAACCACACGTCATCGCGCCGACGCATGTGCTCGAAAAGCTGTTCCAGCAGCAGGATGCGTCCCGGTTTACCAATGATCTTTGGGTGGAAGAGCGTGGTCAGGCACAACCCTTCGTCCATCGCGCCGTCATATTCGCGGCACCAGTTGTCCAGTGTCAGCGCGTAACTGGCTGTACGGTCCAATCCGGAAGGAAAGTTCGGCGCGCGGGTGTAGGCGAGGGACGCGTAATCGTCCATTTCCCATCGGCCTGGGATTTCCACCAGCGGCATATCGAAACCTGGTACGTCCACCAGGTACGGCCGGTCATCGCCGCGCATGCTGCTGGAATAAGTCACGCCGGCTTCCAACAGCATGGCCGGGGTTTCGGCGCGCCAGTCGCCGGACGGCGTGCGAAAGCCTTCGGCGCGAATATGCAGGTGTTTCCAGAACACCTCGCGGGAGATCTGCATCACCTCCTTTTGCCGATCCAGTGTCAGGGCATAAAAGGATTCGTGTTTGTAGCCGTGATAAGCCACTTCATGCCCACGCTCGACAATCGCCTGGCATTGTCTCGGCCAGTTCTCCACGACCCAGGCGGGAACGAAGAATGTCGTCGGGATCCGGAACTCGTCGAGCAGATCGAGCAGGCGTGGCAGTGCCCGGTAAGGGCCATAGCCGCCGAACCCGAAGTACTCGGGTTTGCGCCAGATCGAGCCGTTGAGCATGGCGTCACCGGTCGGGCCATCGAGATCGAAGGCAAGAGCCAGGCACGCCTTGTGCGGCGCGGGCCAGGTAGGTGAGGAGGGCATCGGTAGTGCTCCATCTTTATTCGTAGACACCAGACCTTTTGTGGACGCGGGCTTGCTCGCGATGGCGTCGAGTCAGGCAACATTGACGTTGAACCACTCGCAAGCAAGCCCATTGCCACATCGGAATCAGATGGCCTGTGCGATCACTTCCCGGCGTTGATGGTCGCGGTCTTGAGTGCCCCCAGTTCCAGATCCCATTTCTTCAGGATCGCCTGGTAGCTGCCGTCATCGATCATGCTTTGCAGCGCGACCTTCACCGCTTCACTGAGCTCAGGTTTCTTCTTGCTCACGCCCATGCCGGTGTATTGCTTGGAGATTGGCAGGCCCACGGTCTTGTACATGTCCTTTTCCTGGGTCTTGAGGTAGGGCAGGGTTTCGCTGCCTTGCATGGCTGCATCGATGCGGCTCTGGCGCAGTTGCGCCCGGGCATCGGCCGAGCCTTCGGTGCCGACCACGTTGATCCCCGGCTTGCCGGCGGCCTCACAGTTGGCCTTGCTCCACTCGGCGATTTCCGTTGGAAAGGTGGTGCGGCGGCTGGTGCCGACTTTCTTGCCGCACAGGTCGAGGATCTCGTTGGTGTCCTTGTTTTTCTGCAAGGTGTAGAACTGCGGGCCACTGGTGAAGTAGTCGATGAAGGTCACGCTGGCCTGGCGTTCGGCGGTGTCGGTCATGCCCGACAGCACCATGTCCACGCGGTCGGTGGTCAGGGCGTTGATCATTTGTTCGAAGCCGGTTTCCTGCCATTTGATCTTCACCCCCAGGCGCTCGGCCAGGGCATTGCCCAGGTCATAGTCAAAGCCGGTGAGGGTGTTGGTGGCCGGGTCCTTGAAATCCATCGGCGGGTAGTTCGGCATGATCGCCACGACGATTTCGCCCTTGGCCTTGATGCTTGCCGGCAGTTCGGCCGCGAAGGTGAGGCTGGATGCCATGACGCTTGCGAGTACTGCGGGGATAAAAAAGTTCTTCATGGTCGTTCTCTTATGAGTGTTGTGAGCGTCAACGGACGCTTAGGTTCGAACGGCAGAAATGAAGCTTTGGGTGCGAGGGTTTTGCGGACTTATTAGTATTTCTTCGGGGCTTCCAGCCTCCACGATCTGCCCGCCGTCCATGAACACCATGCGATTGGAAACTTCGCGAGCGAAGCCCAGTTCATGGGTGACGACGATCATGGTCATGCCGGTGTGCGCAAGATCGCGCATCACCGACAGCACCTCACCGACCAGTTCCGGGTCGAGTGCCGAAGTGGGTTCATCGAACAGCATCAGCTTGGGGCGCATGGCCAATGCACGGGCGATGGCCACGCGTTGCTGCTGGCCGCCCGAAAGCTCGATCGGGTAGCTGTTGCGCTTATCCGCCAGACCGACTCGGGCGAGCAATTCCAGGGCTTCCTCATTCGCCTCTTTGGGGGCGCGCTTGAGCACTTGGCATGGCCCTTCGATGATGTTCTGCAACACGGTCATGTGCGGGAACAGGTTGAACCGTTGAAACACCATGCCGGTGGACAGCCGCTGGCGGGCGATCTGCGTTTCGTTGAGTTCGTGCAGCTTGTTGCCGACGATTCGGTAACCCACCAGTTCACCGTCGACCCACAGGCCGCCCTTGTCGATTTTTTCCAGCTGGTTGACGCAGCGCAGCAAGGTGCTTTTTCCCGAGCCGGACGGGCCGATGATGCACAGCACTTCGCCTTGCTCGACTTCGATGTTGATGTCCTTGAGCGCGTGGAACTGGTCGTAATATTTATTCAGGCTCACGGCCTTGACGATGCTTCTCATGGGGAACTCCTCAGGAACGCTTGCCGGCGCCGCGGGCGAAACGACGCTCCAGGCGACTCTGACCAAAGGACAGGACGGTGACGGTGGCCAGGTACCAGATGCCGGCGACGATCAGCAGCTCCATCACGCGGGCGTTGGCGTAGTAGATGTTCTGGGCGTTGTAGAGCAATTCCGAGTATTGGATGACGCTCGCCAGCGAGGTCATCTTCACCATGCCGATGAACTCGTTGCCGACCGGCGGAATAATGATCCGCATGGCCTGGGGCAGGATGATCCGGCGCAGCGCTTGCAGGCGTGGCATGCCGATGGATTTGGCAGCCTCGTATTGCCCGGTGTCCACCGAGAGCAGGCCGGCGCGCACCACTTCGGCGGTGTAGGCGCCCTGGTTGATGCTCAAGCCCAGCAAGGCCGCCGCGAACGGGGTCATCAGGCTCACGGTGTCCATTTCGAACAGGCCGGGAATGCCGATGGTGGGGAAGATCAGCGCCAGGTTGAACCACAGGAGCAGTTGCAGAATCAGCGGCGTGCCGCGAAACAGCC
This sequence comes from Pseudomonas sp. NFACC13-1, assembly GCF_900104425.1. Classification (NCBI taxonomy): domain Bacteria; kingdom Pseudomonadati; phylum Pseudomonadota; class Gammaproteobacteria; order Pseudomonadales; family Pseudomonadaceae; genus Pseudomonas; species Pseudomonas sp. NFACC13-1. The sequence goes on from NZ_FMXV01000010.1 coordinate 68,079, forward strand.
AGGTATAGGTCACGGCCACATAGCGCAGGATCGGGTTGGCCGACATGCGCATGATCGCGGTGATCACGCCGAACACGATGCCCAGCGCCATGGCCAATACGGCCATGACGATGGTGTTGAGCAAGCCCCACATGATCGCCTCGGAGGTCAGGAACTGGCCGATGTACGACCATTCGATCTTGCCTTCGGCGAAGGCGCGCACCAGGCCAACAAGGGCGATGACGATCAGCGTGGCGAAGAAGATCCGCCCGTAGTAGCGCCGAGGCACATGATCGTACTGGGTAATGTCAAACTGGTTTTCCGCCAGCTTGTGCTCCGCCTGGAGTCGTTCTGCCTGTGTCTGGCTCATGTTGTTTCTCCGTACTCGGTTTCGGCGCTATCGCTGTGGGAGCAAGCTCGCTCCCGCAGTTCGGTGTGTTGCTCAGAGGCGAAAGCCCTGATAGTCCTCGGTCCATTGCTGCTGGGCGGCGAGGGCGGTTTTCAAGCGTCCGATCTGTTCGCGTACCTGTTGTGGCGCCGTCCCGCCCCAGCCATTGCGTGCAGCGATGGCGGCTTCGAGGGTCAGGCTTTCGCGTACTTCTGGGGTGAGGCGCGGGTCGATTTCCGCCAGCAGAGCGGGGGAGGCCTCCCACAGTTCGAGGTCGTGTTTCTCGCACGCCTGGACCAACGCACCGGTGATTTCGTGAGCTTCCTTGAACGGCACGCCGCGCATCGCCAGCCAATCGGCAACTTCGGTGGCGAGGGTGAAGCCCAGCGGTGCCTGGCGGCGCAATTCCTCGACGTTGACTTTCATGGTTGCCACCATGCCCGCCATGGCGGGCAGCACCAGTAGCAGCGTGTCGACGCTGTCGAGCACACCGTGCTTGTCTTCGCTCAAGTCACGGTTGTAGGACAGTGGCAAGGATTTAAGCGTGGAGAGCAGGCCGGTCAGGTTGCCGATCAGGCGACCGGCCTTGCCTCGCGCCAGTTCGGCGATGTCCGGATTCTTCTTCTGCGGCATGATCGAGCTGCCGGTGGCGTAGGCATCGTCCAGTTCGACCCAGCGAAATTGCCGCGACGACCACAGGCAGAACTCTTCGGCAAGGCGCGAGATATTGATGCCGAGCATGCTGGCGATGAACAGGAACTCGGCGACGTGATCGCGGCTGGCCACGGCGTCGATGGAGTTTTCGCAGACGCCGCTGTAGCCCATTTCCTTTGCCGATTGCTGAGGTAGGCGAGCGATCGCCGAGCCCGCCATGGCCGCCGCACCGAGTGGTGACAGCGACGTGCGTGCGTCCCAGTCCACCAACCGCTGTACGTCGCGCAGCATCGACTGGGCGTGGGCCAGCAGGTGGTGAGCGAACACGATCGGTTGCGCCTGCTGCAGATGGGTGAAGCCGGGGCAGATGCTGTCGATGTGTTGCTCGGCCTGTTCCACCAGCGCCTGCTGCAGGCCCAACACTTCAACGGCCACGGTGCGTACGTGGTCACGCAGGAACAGCCGCAGATCGTTGGCGGTCTGGTCGTTGCGCGAACGGCCGGCCCGCAGCTTGCCACCCAGGGCGCCAAGCCGTTCGGTCAGCAGGCGCTCGATGAACGTGTGGACGTCTTCATCATCCAGGGTCGGGGCGATGCTGCCGGCACGATAGTCCGCGCCGATGCGTTCCAGGGCGTCGAGCATGGTCTGGGTTTCTTGTTCGGTCAGCAGTCCGGCGCGCTGCAATTCCCGGGCATGGGCCTTGGAGCCGGCGAGGTCGTACGGGGTGAGCCGGAAGTAGCGCTCAGGGCAACGGGACAGGGCCGCCAAGGCTTCGGAAGGGCCGCATTTGAAGCGAGCACCCCAGAGTCGGTCGGTGGTTTGAGACATTGTTTTTTCCTCGTCGGTTACGCGAACTGAAACGGGCACTCGAGGCCACGGCGTCGCTACGAAATCAGCGAGCGCAGTCAGGCCAGAGCAGTTTTCAAGAGGGCAGTTGCATCGGTGCGAGTGCTGATCGAACTGTCAGCTTTTGATGTTTCGCGACCAGCGTTTTGGCGCTGATGTTCGGAATTTATTGTCGGTTGCCAAGCTTGGTTTTCTGTGTTCATTATTATTGGGCCAGCTTGTTTTTGTTGTTGGACACAGGTTGTTGAATAGAGCGCCAGAGGTAAATAAGCATTATGGAAACCCCACTTTCCAATTCCGGAAACCCGCCGCCGAGAACCCCGCAAAGGGCACCGTTGGCCCTCAGCGGGCTGGACTTCAAATTGCTCAAAGTGTTCAAGGCCGTGGTCGAGGCGGGAGGCTTTAGTGCCGCACAGAATGAACTGAATGTGGGGCTGGCGGCCATCAGCAAACAGATTTCCGACTTGGAAATCCGTATCGGGATGCGCCTTTGCACGCGCGGGCGCGAGGGCTTTCATCTGACGGAAGAAGGGCGCCTGGTGTATCAGGCGTCGATAGACTTATTTGCCTCGGTCGATAACTTTCGTGATCGCCTTAGTTCAGCGCAGAACGAACTTGTAGGTGATCTTGGTGTGGGGGTTATTGATAATACTATTTCGGATGATAATTCCCCGTTAGTTGCTGCGCTCAGGCAAATTAATGAACAGTCGCCCAAGGTCAGGTTTCAACTTCAGGCTTCGCAACTCGATGAAGTCGAAAGAGGTGTCGTCGAAGGGCGGTTGGTGGCGGGGATCGTACCGATTTATCAAAAACGCGAAGAGTTCGATTACTACGAACTCTATGAAGAACGTTCGCAGGTCTATTGCGGACTCGGTCATCCGCTGTTCTCCATGGCGGACGCGGACATGGGGGAACATGTGCTCAAGGAGTATGAGTGCGTCAACCATCGCTACGCGATTCATCGCGACAAACTGAAATTTGCGCACTACGACCGCTTCTCCGCCTCAGCCACCCAGGTGGAAGCTGTGGCGTTGCTGATCAAGACGGGGCGTTTCCTCGGGTTCCTGCCTCAGCATTACGCCGCATCGATGGTGGCGCGGGGAGAGTTTCGCGCAGTGTGTCCGGACCTGATCAATATCGTCACGCCATTCAGTCTGATACTGCGTCACAACACTGTGCGCAGCCCCTTGGTCAAGGCCTTTGCCCAGGCGTTGGGGGTGGATCTGAAGGCTCCGCTTTGATGTTTATGGGGTCGTCACTCACGAACCTTGGCGGTAACCGGAGTGATAGGTAAGTTGCACCATCAAACCGTTGGCGCTGTTTTCGTTCAAACACCGCGACCTGTTCCGGCGTGTTCCGTTGGAAAGGCACTCAGTTGAACTATCCGAGGGTTCAATCACCCCGTCCAGTATGCGCAGTCCCACCCTCTAAGTGACGGCGGTAATAATTGGATTTGTGCAAGGGAAACGGTGGCTGTTCATGGGATCAATCTGCTAAAGGGTTCGTATTGACGAGCGAATCGCCCGTGCACATTCGATCACCGCAGGCGCCAGCTTGCGCTCGGCTTCCTCCATGCTCCAGCGACTCGTGGGCACCACCACATGGACGGCTGCGACCGGCAGGCCCTGGCTGCCAATGATCGGCGCGGCAATGGACATGTCGCCCAGGAACAACTCTTCCTTGTTCGTGGCGTAGCCCCTGCGCCGTGTGGTCTCGATCTGTTCGATGATGTCGTCGACCGCGGTCAGGGTGTGCTGGGTATGGCGTGTGCGCTCGCTGGCTTGCAGTGCGGCAACGAGTTCGTCGTCGGGCAGGGCGCTCAGGAAGGCCCGTCCGGAACCGGTGCAGTACATCGGGATCCGGCTGCCGATGGGCATGTGGATAGGGATGAATTTCGGCGCCACGAAGCGTGCCACGTACACCATGTCCAGCCCGTCGGGTTCGGTCAGGTTGGTCGTCTCCCCGGTAGCCTGTGCCAACTCGGCAAGAAACGGGTTGGCCACGTCCACCAGTGTGTCGGCGGCCAGGTAGTTGTAGCCGATCTCCATGACCTTCGGGGTCAACTGGAAGCGCTTGGTCTGTGGATGCTTGCGCACATAACCCAGCTCTTCGAGGGTATGGATCATACGTTGCGCCGAGCTTTTATTGATCTCTGCGGCTTGCGCGATATCCGCCAGGTTCATGGTGCGCCGGGCTGCGTTGAACGCCCGCAGCACCGCCAGGCCTTTTTCCAATGACTGATTGAACAGCGGATGAGGGTTATCGCTCATGGAAAATCCTTATATTTTGCGCTTTGAATATCGATATTCGATACTTATAAATCTCTTTACGATTTTTGTAAATCGCTTTACAGTCATTTTGAGCCTCCTGCCATCCATATGGGGCAACCCTTACCGGACTTAAGACAATAAAAGCGTCCAATGGGAGATACGCCATGCTTACTCGCTTTCGTGCACTCACGTTCGTTGTTGCCCTGGCTGCTGGCATCGCTTCAGCCAATGCCGTCGCCGAGCCCGTCTACAAGGTCGGTGCAACCGCAACGGGGATTCCCTTCACCTTTCTCGACGTCAAGAGCCAGAGTATCCAAGGCATGATGATCGACGCCGCGCAGGCGGTGGCCAAGGCGGGCGGCTTCGAGGTGGAGATCCAGCAGACCACTTTCGCTTCGCTGATCCCGTCACTGACGTCAAACAAGATCGACCTGATTTCCGCCGCCATGCTCCGAACGCCGGCGCGGGAAAAGGTGGTGCAGTATTCCGATCCGGTCTTCACCTATGGCGAGGGGCTGATCGTCAAGGCCGACGACCCGACCGCGTACACCCGCATGGAGGATTTTGCCGGCGAAGTTGTCGGCGCCCAGGTCGGCACCGTGTTCATCGATGAGCTGAACAAGCGTGGCGTCTTCAAGGAAGTCCGCGGTTATGACTCGATCCCCGATCTGATGCGCGACCTGGCCCTCGGCCGTATCAAGGCGGGTTTCGCCGATCGCCCGATCGTCGCCTATCAATTGGCCCAGGGCACCCAGAACAAGGTGCACCTGGTACAGAGCTATCAGCCGGTGGTGATGGGGGACGTTTGCCTGATCGTGCGCAAGGGCGACAACGCAACACTGGAGCAGGTCAACAAAGGCATCGCTGCGATCAAGGCTGATGGTTCCCTCGAACGGATCATCGAGAAGTGGAAGCTCAACTGATGGTTTTGTCGACCGCCTGCGGTGGCGGGCGGGTCCACTCATTGTTCCGTGGGTAGATTTTTATGATTCTCCAGAATGCGTTGGACTTCCTCCCTATCTTGCTCAAAGGGGCGGTGGTCACTCTCCAAGTGACGGCCGGGTCGTTTGTACTCAGCTCGCTGATCGGCCTGCTCCTGGCCCTGATGATGGTCTCGAAAATACGTGCGGTCGCGTTGTTCGCCATCAGTGTGGTGAACATCATCCGGGGGCTGCCGATCATTGTGCAGCTGTTTTATATCTATTTCGTCCTGCCGGAATTCGGCATTCAACTGACGGCCATGCAGGCTGGTGTCATTGGCCTGGGAATCGCTTATTCGGCCTATCAGGCGGAGAACTTCCGGGCCGGTATCCAGGCGATCCAGCAAGGGCAGATCGAGGCGGCGGAATCCTTGGGTATGCGCGGTGCGATGGTGATGCGGCGCGTGGTGCTGCCCCAGGCATTCCGCATCGCCTTGCCGCCTTACGGCAACACCCTGGTCATGATGCTCAAGGACTCGTCGCTGGTCTCCACCATCACCGTGGCCGAGATGACTCGCGCGGGGCAACTGATCGCCTCTTCGACCTTCGAGAACATGACGGTCTACACCCTGGTGGCATTGCTCTACCTGGCGATGAGCCTGCCGCTGTCCTTTGCGCTGCGTCGTCTGGAAGCACGCTTCAGCACCCGGAGAACGTCATGATCGAGATCAAGGGCATTCACAAGCGTTACGGCAGCGTGCCGGTCCTCGAAGGCATCGATTTGCAGGTCAAGAGCGGTGAAGTGGTGTGCCTGATTGGCCCTTCGGGGTCGGGGAAGTCCACGTTGCTGCGCTGTATCAATGGCTTGGAAAGTTATGACCAGGGCGAGGTCCTGGTCGGCGATGAACGTGTCGACCGTAATGCCAGGAACATCCACGACATTCGCACTCGGGTGGCGATGGTCTTTCAGCGCTTCAATCTGTTCCCGCACCGCACGGCCCTGGAAAATGTCATGGAAGGGCCGATCTACGTAAAGAAGGAGAACCCTCAGGCGGCGCGCAGGAATGCCGAGGCGCTGATGGAAAAGGTCGGCTTGTCCCATCGGATGAATGCCTACCCGGACGAACTGTCCGGGGGGCAGCAGCAACGTGTCGCCATTGCCCGGGCGTTGGCGATGAACCCCCAGGCGATCCTCTTCGACGAACCGACCTCGGCGCTCGATCCGGAGTTGGTCGGCGAAGTGTTGGCGGTGATGCGCAATCTGGCCAACGAGGGCATGACCATGATCGTGGTGACCCACGAAATGGCCTTCGCTCGAGACGTCGCCGACAAGGTCTGTTTTCTTCACAGCGGCAAGATCGTCGAGTCAGGACCCGCCGGGGAAGTACTGAGTACGCCGACGCATCCTCGCACACAGGACTTTCTTCGCCGGTTGCTCAACCACAGCGGGGAGGTGCCGGCATGAATGCACCTTTCGCCCCGCAACTGCCGGCCTCACTCTGGGCCGCGACGGCCACACCGGCGGTGCAAACGCCGGCCTTGGCCGAAGACAAGCAAGTGGAGGTGGCCATCGTGGGGGCTGGCTATACCGGTTTGGTGACGGCTTTACGCTTGGCCGAAGCGGGTGTCAGCGTCTGTGTGCTGGATACGGGGGAGCCAGGCTGGGGGGCCTCGGGGCGCAACGGCGGGCAGGTGATTCCCGGGCTGAAGTTCGACCCGGATCAATTGCTCGCCAAGTTCGGCCCGGCCCGTGCCGAAGCGATGATCGAGGCGGCCGGGTCAGCCGCTGACGAAGTGTTCGCGCTGATTCGCCAGTACGGGATCGAGTGTGATGCCACCCGCAAAGGCTGGATTCAACCGGCCTGTTCGACGACTGCGATGAAGACCATCGAGCAGCGCGCCGCGCAATGGCAACGCCGGGGCGTCAAGGTGGAGCTGTTGGACCGGGCGGCGGTCAGCCAACGTATCGGTACCGAGAATTACCTGGGGGGGTGGGTCGATCCTCGGGCCGGCAGCTTGCATCCATTGAGTTACGCCCGTGGCCTGGCGAAGGCCGCCGTGGGGCAGGGCGCAATGATCCACGGCCACAGCCGCGTCACGGGGCTGCAGCGGCATCGATCAGGCTGGCTGTTATCCACCGCGCAAGGCTTCAAGGTCAGTGCGCAACGGGTGTTATTGGCCACCGATGGCTATACCGACGACCTGTGGCCCGGGTTGCGCCAGACCGTCGTCGCGGCCAACAGCTTCATCATCGCGACCCGTCCGCTCCCGCCGGCGATCCGCAAGACCATCCTGCCCGGTGGCGAGGTCTGTTCGGACTCACGCCGTTTGCTGCTCTACTTCAAGCAGGATGCCCAGGGGCGTTTGCTTCTGGGAGGGCGGGGGCCGTTCTCGGAGCCTTCCCGGCAGCGGGACTGGGCGCACTTGGAGCGTTCGCTGGGGGCGCTGTTTCCGCAAGTGGCGGATGTGCCTGTCGAGTACCGCTGGAGTGGTCGGGTCGCCCTGACGCAAAGCTTTCTTCCCCATGTGCATGATCCGGCACCGGGGCTGTCAGTCTTGCTCGGCTACAACGGCCGCGGCATCGCCCTGTCCACGGCGTTGGGCAAGCATCTGGCCGCGAAGCTCTCAGGGGCGACGCAGGACTTCCCGTTCCCGGCCATGCCACTGCGGCGAATTCCGTTTCATGCGTTGCAGCGGCTTTATCTCGCTGCCGGGATCAGCTATTACCGGGTATTGGATGCCTTGTTTTGAGCGTTCATTGAAAAAACTGCGGGCACCGGTCGGGCGTTGTCGGTGGCGTCTTATCGGCCCAAGGCGAGCGCCCGCCAAGCCAAATTTCCATTCAACCTGAATGGCTCCGAAGTGGAAATGGCGTTAGCATCCCCTCCATTGGGCTTAAACAGCCTGTTTTTTCAGATCAGGGTCGCATTGTGGAAAAGCTAAAACGCCTTCAAAGCGGAATCGAAGGACTCGACGCGCTGCTCCAGGGAGGGCTGGTCGCGGGTGCTTCATACATAATCCAAGGACGCCCAGGTTCAGGCAAGACTATCCTCGCGAACCAACTTGGATTCCATCATGCCCGCAGTGGCGGTCGTGTTTTAGTCGCCACGCTGCTGGCCGAATCACATGATCGACTTTTCCAGTTTCTTTCTACGCTGAGCTTTTTCGACTCAGCCAAAGTCGGTGCCGAAATCCAATTTGTCAGCGCATTCGACACATTGGAAAACGAAGGCCTGGATGAAGTCGTGAAACTGCTTCGACGCGAGATCAGTCGGCAAAAGGCTACCGTGATGGTTGTCGATGGTCTGCTCAATGCGCGCTCCAAGGCCGACTCGCCCATCGACACCAAGAAATTCATCTCGGAGCTGCAGGGACACGCCGCTTTCGCCGGTTGCACCGTGTTGTTCCTCACCAGTTCGCGGCTCGACGACGGTAGCCCCGAGCACACGATGGTGGACGGTGTCATCGAAATGGGTGAAGAGCTGTTCGGGACGCGTTCGGTTCGGCGCATTCAACTGCGCAAGACACGCGGCAGCGGTGCGTTGACCGGTCTTCACGAATGTGAAATCAACGACGACGGTTTGGTTGTCTATCCGCGCCTGGAAAGCCTCTACAGCCGTCCTTCCGCCCCCGACAGCGCCGACATGACGCGTATAGCCAGCGGGATTGAATCCCTGGATGACATATTGGGCGGAGGCTTGCACAGCTCCAGCGTGTCACTGGTCATCGGTCCTTCCGGGATTGGTAAAACGACGCTGGGTCTCAAATTCCTCGCCAAGTCGACGGCAGATGCCCCTGGCTTGCATTTCGGATTCTATGAAAGCCCGCAGCGACTGCGCCTCAAAGGTCTCTCCCTGGGCATCGATATCGAAGACATGGAAAAAAGCGGTGCGTTGAGCATTGCCTGGCAGCCCACCACCGAAGGCTTGCTGGATGGACTCGGCGCACGGCTGCTGGACATCGTCAGGGAAAAGGGTATCAAGCGCCTGTTCATCGATAGCCTGAGCGGCATGACACGGACTTCGACGAATCCCGCGCGGATTACCGATTTCTACAGTGCGCTGATGAACGAGCTGCGATCCCGGGGCGTTACGGTGTTCGCCTCCTGGGAGATGCGAGATCTATTCGGTTCCGAGGTCAGTTCACCGAACTCGGACCTGTCCAGCATCGTCGATAACCTGATGCTCATGCGTTTCCTTGAAGATCGCTCTGAACTAAGAAGGACGCTCTCCATTCTTAAGGTACGAGACAGCGCTTATGACCCCTCGCGATTCGAGGTGGTCATCCGGGATCAAGATGTTTTCCTTGAAAAGGCTTTGAAAAATGAACCTTCAGCCGCAGCTGAGTCATTGCCTGGTTCAATTTCATAAGTCTTTGAGCGGGTTGAATTAACATGACCACCATCCTGGTCGTCGACGACGAGTATTTGATCGCTGACATCCTCGGTTTTGCGCTAGAGGACGAGGGCTTCATGGTCGTAAAAGCCAGCAATGGTCAAAAAGGACTCGAAGTGCTGGAAAGAGAGCGTCCAGCCTTGATCATCACTGACTTCATGATGCCGGTCATGGATGGTCTTGAATTCGCCACGGCCGTGCGAGCCTTACCGTCCGTCAAGGGGTTGCCGATCATCTTGATGAGCGGTGCCCAGGCTCACGTGGGGATGAAGCGATCGGATTTGTTTGATGCCGTGCTGCCCAAGCCATTCGACATAGATTCGATTGTCGCCGAGGTGAAGAGGCTCTTGGTTGCAGAGTGATACGGCGTCGAGAGCCGCCGAGCCACAAGACGGCCGACATGCGGATCGTGAAATCGCTTGCGCGGTGATAAGAAGGTTGCAGTGGCGTCCACGGTCCTCGGGAGCACCCCCTCGAACGTTCAGTCCACCAAGTCCGCAGCGAGTTCGTCCTCTCCGCGGATTGTCTCCATAAGAGACTTCCACAGACCGGTGGACGATGACGGGTCAACGATCCCCAATTTGTTGCTGATGGCTTCGAAGGTTTCCATGGTCATGTCGTCGCCCGAGTAATGCTTCTTGAGTCCACGGTTCAACTGACGCCGCATATCCGTCGAGACTTCGGTGTACTCATTGAAGTCTGGCTTGGTGGCCCGTCTTGCGTCCATGGTTCGTGAGTAGATGGTGTCGCCGTTCAGCATGACCCTGAACCAGATGGATTCTGCCAGGTGTTTCCAGCCGTATGCCAGCTTGGCTTCGACTTTCAACATCATTTTCTCCATTCGGTAGTCATGCAGGACGGTTTCGAGAATCAGCTGTTCCGAGTTCTGGAACGTGGTTGCAGCTACGATGTTGCCCGCAATGTCTTTGCCAAGCAGCCCATGGCCTACCAGATGGCACCAGTCGTACCGAATCGCTAAATGTCCCTTGTTGAAGATGAACACCCCGCCCTTGCGGGCGTACTGCGTCGCGGATAGTTCCTCGCCCACTTCTTCCAATGTCGCAGCTTTCATTTTTTTAGTGTGTATGCGTTTGCCGACGAAGCCATGCATCAGATCGTGCATCTGCGGTTGTTTCTTGCCCTCGTAGGGCACAAGCCAGGCCCAGGAACCTTGCAGCAGCACGAAGTTCATCAGCCCGTGATTGACGGCTCGAAACCTGCGTTTGGTGATTTTTTCGGGTGAGGCATTCTTGTAGTTGGAAAAGCGTCCGTAGGTCGGGGCGCGGCCCGTCTTGGGGATGACACGCACGATCGACCGGTCATTTTCCAGCAAGATTTCTTCGTACGGATCGATGGGCGAGCCATCGCTAAGCTCCCGGGTTCCGTACCTTGCCTGCACGGTCCAGCGATTACCTTTCAAGTCGCGAATGTAGTAGGTACCGTCTCGGCAATAGACTGAGTACTCGTTGGACATGGGAACCTCTTCCATCTGCCGTGGTGCTATAGCCAGGACTCGACGCCACCATGACGTGAACACGTCCCGCTGTGCCGACTGGAAACCACGAAAGCACCGCCCTTGCTTACCCTGTAACCAGGTTTCGGTGATTCACGGTCACAATGAGGCTAGCAGAATTTTTCGCGTTGAAATGCCCAAGTTTCCTATCAGTCATCCGTCTCGCCCGGTGACGCCAGCGCTTACATCCGGTGATGTTCCAGCAGGAAATCCACGAACACCCGCACCCGTGCCGGCATTGCCGAGCCCCCTACGAACACCGCATGAATCGGTTCCCGGTCGCCTGGGTTCCAGGCTTCCAATAGCGGTATCAGGTCACCGCGCTGCAGGTCCTCGCTCACGCTGAACTCGCCGATACGGGCAATGCCGGCACCCACTCGTGCGAGTTGTGCCAGCGCTTCACCACTGCTGCATTCGATATTGCCGCTGACTTTCAGGGAAAACTCCCTTGCGTCGCGGATGAACGGCCAGTTGGGTTCGGCACGCCGGAAGTTGAAGCGTAGGCAGTTGTGTCGTAGCAGGTCTTCCGGCTCCTGGGGGATGCCGTGGCGCTGCAGGTACTCGGGCGATGCCACCACGACCTGGCCAGTGTCGCCGATCCTGCGCGCGGTCAGCGGGCTGTCCGGCAGATGGCCGAAGCGTATCGCCACGTCGGCCTGGCCACCGAGAATGTCGACGACTTCATCGCCCAGGGTGAGGTCGACGACGATGTTCGGGTAGCGGGCGCTGAATGCCGCCACCAAAGGAACGATGGCCAGCCGTCCATGGCCAAGGGCGGCACTGACCCGCAATCGGCCCCTGGGCACGCCCTGGTCGGCGATGGCTTCTTCGACTTCGTCCATGTCGGCCAGGATACGCCGGGCACCGCGCAGGAAAGCTTCGCCCTCGGCGGTGAAGGTGATAGCCCGGGTGGTGCGTAACAGCAGGCGGGTACCCAGGCGTTGTTCGGTACGCGCGATGATCCGACTGACCGCCGAGGGTGTCAGCCCCAATGCACGCGCGGCGGCTGACAGGCTGCCTTCCTGCGCAACGGTGGCGAACACGCTCATTTCACCTGACCTGCCGTTGAAGTCCATTTGTGCCTCTTGCGCAAAGGTGATTGCCAAAAATGCTATCTACCGCCTGAAAAGACTGAATCGTAGCATTGGCGGCATAGATAAGGAGCCTACCATGCGTATCAATCCACCACTTGTCGCACTCGCCATAGGTGCCTTTGGCATCGGCGTTACCGAGTTCGCCCCCATGGGCATGTTGCCGGGCATCGCTGCGGATCTCGGCGTTTCCATTCCCGCCGCCGGTCTGTTGGTCAGTGCCTACGCCCTGGGCGTACTGCTCGGCGCGCCGCTGATGACCCTGACCACCGGCAGGATCCCCCGGCGCTATCTGCTGATCGGGCTCATGGCGATTTTTACCCTGGGTAATCTGATGTCGGCCCTGGCGACCGATTACTACAGCCTCATGGTCGCCAGGGTGGTGACCTCGCTGAACCACGGTGCGTTCTTTGGCGTTGGCTCCATCGTCGCCGCCAGCGTGGTCGCCCCGGACAAACGTGCCGGGGCGGTTGCGGCCATGTTCATGGGCCTGACCCTGGCGACCATCGGCGGTGTGCCGCTGGCCGCCTGGTTCGGCGAACTGTTCGGCTGGCGCACGGCATTCTGGGGCATCACCGGCCTCGGCGGGGTGACCATGGCCGCGCTGTGGTTCGCCTTGCCCAACCTGAAAATGTCGCAAGGCGTCGGTGTGCTGGCTGAAATTCGGGTACTGGGCCGTGGCCCGGTGCTGGGGGCGTTGGCCCTGACCGTCGTCGGCTCGGGTGCAATGTTTACCGTCTTCACTTACATCGCGCCGATCCTCAGCAACGAGACCCACGGGTCCACCGCTTACATCACCGCCATGCTGGTGTTGTTCGGTGTGGGGTTGACGCTGGGCAACATGTGGGGCGGCAAGGCCGCCGACCGCTCGATAGACCGCACCCTGATCGCTTCGCTGAGCGTGCTGATTCTCGTCTTGCTGGCGTTCACCGTCCTGATGCGTTGGCCACTGCCGGCCGCCGTGGCCATCCTGATATGGGGCATCGCCAGTTTCGCCCTGGTGCCGCCGCTACAGATGCGCGTCATGGAAGCCGCCAAGGACGCGCCCAATCTGGCCTCGGCGGTGAACATCGGTGCCTTCAACCTCGGCAACGCGATAGGGGCGGCGCTGGGCGGAGCGGTGATCAATGCCGGGCTGGGTTATCCGGCGATTTCCCTGGCCGGAGCGGCCATGGCGGGGCTGGGGCTGCTGATGGTGCTGGCTTTTGCCTGGCGTTCCAGAGCGGCTGCAAGTGTGGTTGCGTGATGATGAGGAGAGGGGGACTGTTAGTCCCCGTCGCCTCGCGAGCCTGCCTGGCCATCAAGCAGCTAAACCATTCGATAGGCAACGGGCTATGACATGCTTTTCACTGTGGCTCCAGCTCCGACCATAAGGTCTGCATCCAATACCAACCATCAGCGTTCCGTCATCTTCCTTTGTGCTGACATTTACTATCCATTTGCTGCTTCTGGTTCGGAGCGGATCTGGCCAGTCGATAGTTTGGGTATGGAAGGCGCAGCACACCAGGAGGCGTGCGCCCATCGCAGGCCCACGGCGAATGAGGCAGCATGGCCAACCTGAGTGTCTGCATTGCGGTTCATGGCGCGACGCTGGAGCCTAGCCAGATCAGTGGGGTTCAGTTCTATTGTTAAGAAATCTTTTGACATGGCACGGCAGGTCTGTATAACGTTTGCACATAGGTCACCGTTTCTTGTTGGAAATCGTAGACCCTCAGCAATATTGCTGAGTACATATCGGCTATAGAAGCCCCTGAATTGCGTTAGTAGCGCATTCGGGGGCTTTTTTTTTGGAAAAAATAATATGTCGGCTTTTCGCTCCTCTGACGAAACTCAAGAATTTCCGAGCATCACGGTGGCAGCCATACAAATGGAGCCACGAGTGGGTTGCAAGGCTGAGAACCTGAAAGTGTCGCTGCACCTGATAGCCGAGGCGGCCAGCGCCGGTGCGCAGATCGTTGTACTGCCCGAATTGGTCAGCAGCGGGTATGTCTTTTCCAGTCGTGAAGAGGCCTTTGAACTGGCGGAGTCCGTACCGGCAGGTATCAGCACTCAGACATGGGAAGATGCTGCCCGCCAGCACAACGTCTACGTCATCGGCGGCGTTGCTGAACGAGTGGGGTACAAGCTTTACAACGCTGCCGTCATGGTCGGGCCCGAAGGTTACGTGGGGACTTATCGCAAGCTCCATCTATGGGGTGACGAACATCTGTATTTCGAGGTCGGCGATCTTGGTTTACCGGTGTTCCATACGCTTTTTGGCCGTCTGGCGATGATCATCTGCTATGACGGCTGGTTCCCGGAGGTCTATCGACTGTTGGCCATGCAAGGCGCAGATATCGTCTGCATGCCAACCAACTGGGTACCCATGCCGGGACAGGGCAACGGCACCATGATCATGGCCAATACATTGGCGATGGCCAATGCCCACGTCAACGGTCTGAACATCATTTGCGCGAATCGCGTAGGCACCGAACGCGGTCAGCTCTTTGTGGGTAACAGCATCATTGTCGGTGCCGACGGTTGGCCATTGGTGGCTCCAGGCAGTGCAGATAACCAGCAAATACTTTATGCCGATATCAATCTGAAGACGTCCCGTCAATCCCGTCGCCTTACAACGTTCAATACGGTCCTGCGTGATCGCCGTACCGATATCTATGACCCCATGTTAGGCACGGGCTGGCAACTGCCTCGCTACTAACCCCCCATCTCTGCATAACAAAGATCGAGGATACTCACATGAAATCCACTTATCCCCTCGTCCGTATCGCTGTTCTGGCTGCTACGGCGATCGTAGCCACCCAGGGACATGCCGCTGAACCTATCAAGATTGGCGTTGCGGTGGGGTTGTCAGGCGCCAATAGCGTGGTGGCGCCGGCTGTCGTTCAGTCCTCGGAACTCGCTGTGGAGCAAATCAACGCCGCCGGCGGAATCCTCGGTCGCCCGGTGCAGTTGGAGATCGTTGATGATGCTTCCGGTGCAATAGGTGCACAGAAAGCCTTTGATACGCTGGTGCTGGAAAAGAAAGTAAACGCCATTATCGCGATGGAAAGTAGCGCTGCGCGCAATGCTGCCTTGCCGATTATCTCCCGAGGTCGTGTGCCCTATATCTATACCTCGTTCTATGAGGGTCGTTCTTGCAATAAGTGGATGTATGTCAACGGTTGGGTACCAGAGCAGCAAGTTGCCCCTGTGGTGGATTACTTCAGCCAGAAGCTTAGGGCTAAAAACTACTTTCTTGTCGGTAGCGATTACGCCTTTGGCCGGGGCATGCTGAAGTTCACCAAAGCGTACATTGAGCAACATGGTGGAAAGGTGGTCGGTGAAGAGTACCTGCCGATGGACGGAAGTGATTGGACCGCTGTTATTTCAAAGATTCGCTCGTCGCACCCTGACGCGCTTATCAGTGCCACGGCAGGTGGCGCACCTAACGTCTCATTGGCCAAACAGTTGAAAGCGGCGGCGTTGACACTGCCTTACGGTAACCTGGCCATCGATGAAGGCACCGCCAAGACCATGGGGGATGTGGCAACGGGCATGTACATGTCGGCCTCGTATCTGACCAGTATCGATACGCCGGAAAACAGAAAATTCCTGAGTGACCTCGGCCAGAAGTTTGCCGGGAACGTGTCCACGCCAAACGAGCTTTCCGAACCGCAATACGAAGCCTTCTTTCTCTATAAAGCCGCGGTGGAGAAAGCCAACTCTATCGACTCCGCTGCGGTCGTAGAGGCGTTGAACAATGTCTCGATCAACGGGCCTCGGGGTGTTGTGCAGATGAATGCCAACCGCCATACCCCCTTGGCCATGCGTCTGGGCCAAATACAAAGCGATGGTTCTATTCGCATCCTTGAAACCCAAGAAGGCGTCAGTCCAGGTACTCAATGCCCGAATTTGAAATAGTCCATTGCTTGATTATTAAGTAACGCTTCACGTTGCATTCTCCCCGGAGGGAGACGTCATGGTGTTAATTCTAGATATAACAACAACAATAGCCATGCTGTTCATTGTTACTGCGGGCCTGATGATGATTTTCGGAATAATGAAAATCGTCAACTTCGCCCATGGTGCCTTGCTGACAATGGGAGGGTATGCGGCGTTTGTCGTGACCCAACTGGGATGGAGTCCCTGGCTTGCGTGGCCGTTGGCTCTCGCGACCGGAATGATCGTTGGCGCGATTATCGAATACTTGATTGTTAGGCCACTCTATAAACGCCCTCTGGATGCCATCCTGGCAACCTGGGGGCTGGGCATCGTGATCGGTCAACTGATCATTCTCGTCTTTGGCCGGGACGTGAAATTTGCAGACGTGCCCCTGACAGGAACCTGGTCGCTGGGTGGAACGGATTACTCCGCCTATCGATTGTTGTTGGTGCCCCTGGCTCTCGGCTTGTGCGCCTTGCTGGCGGCGCTTCTCAATGGCACCCGCTTCGGTGTCAAAACCCGTGCGGTCATCATGAACGAGGAACTGGCCAGCGGCCTGGGCATCCATGCCGGGCGCATACGCTTCATTACCTTCAGCCTGGGCGCGGGCCTGGGAACATTGGCCGGGGCCTTGATTAGTCCGCTTTCGAGTATTGACCCAGGCATGGGGATTACCTGGCTGGTTTCTGCCTTCATGCTCGTCATGGTCTCCGGGCATTCGATGCCCAGCCTTATCGTGACTTGCGCGGTATTTGGTGCGTGCCAAGTTATCGTGAGCACTTATGCGAGCCCAGTCCTTGGCGGACTCACGATTGCCGTGTTGGCGGCGTTGACCTTGCGTATTCGTCCTAAGGGGTTCGCACATGACTAACACTACGTTGCAGGCGGCGAACACCCGATCTACGGGGGCCAGTCGTCAGGGAGCATGGGGGCGTTCGGGTGTGCTGGCTTTGATTGCCGTCGCATTGCTGATCGCCGGTCCGTGGATTTTCGACGGTTACGTGCTCAACCTGCTGATCAAGGCTTTTCTGTTTGCGATCGTGGTTATCACGGTGGATGTGCTGTGGGGCTACACCGGCTATCTCACCTTCGGGCAGTCGGCGTTTTTTGGTATTGGTGCGTATGCCGCAGGCTTGGTTTTTACTCACTTTGGCCTTTCTCCAGGCTCTATTGCCAGCGCCATCGGGCTCGCAATCGTCGTCCCGATGTTGGTTGCAGGGCTGGTGGGGTGGCTTTCCTTCTACCGGGGCGCCTCGCCGTTTTTTGCCACGGTTATCTCGCTGGTGTTGCCCATCGTAATGACTCAGTTACTGCTGTCCGGCGGTGAGTGGACGGGTTCCAGTTCGGGCCTGACCGGCTATGACACCTTCGACTTGTCGCTGAACGCCTGGTACTGGATCGCCGGGAGTGGCGTGGCGCTGATAGGGCTTTTCGCCTGGCTGTTCGTGCGCAGTGATGCCGGGCGTGTGCTGGCGTCGATACGTGACAACGAGTCCAGATGTGCGTACCTGGGGATCAACGTCCCGAACATCAAAATCCTTCTGCTGATCGCCACTGCGGCGATTACAGGGATCGCAGGTTTTGGCTACGGCGCTTTTAGTGGCGTGGTGGCGCCCGAGTTGTCCGGTTTCGTCTTGGGTACCGAGCTGATCATCTGGGTTGCGCTGGGTGGACGCGGCACGTTGTGGGGGCCCATGGCGGGGGCGATTCTGATTAACGTTGCCACGGCCTATCTTGGCAGTCGCATGCCGTTTCTGTGGCAACTGATTCTCGGCCTGTCCTTTGTGCTGGTGATCGTCTTGCTACCGCAAGGGATCGTCCCGGCCCTGCTCAAGCCCCTCGGGTTCGGCACACGTTCGCGGCGAGTTCCGGCGCTGGTTGAGCGTGCAGGGAAAGCGGTTCCCGAATCGGATGATGTGCCTGCGCTTGTAATGGCGGACGTCACCAAGCGTTATGGTTCGCTCAAGGTTTTGCAGGGGATCAAATTCAAGGCCGAGGCCGGTGATCTGGTTGGACTGATCGGCCCCAATGGTGCCGGTAAAACAACACTGATGCGGTGCATGAGCGACGGGGCTGAGCGTACATCCGGGACGGTGCATTTGTGCGGTAACGATATCCGTCGGCTTCCGGCAGAGGCCTGTGTTCGTTTTGGTCTCGGGCGCAAATTCCAGAATGCCAATATTTTCGAATCCCTGACCGTCGCCGAGTGTCTGCGTATGGCCGGAACTCTTCACGAACGACCCTTGTTTTTCACTCGGGCGGGTACGTTGGCCTTGCCATCTTATGCCTTGGACGTTCTGCGGGTTACCGGGTTGGATAGCATGCTGGATGTGGTCGCTCGAGACTTGTCGCACGGTGAACAGCAAGCGCTGGAGCTGGCCATGGTGCTGGCCCTGGAACCTCGCATCGTGCTGCTAGACGAGCCTACCGCTGGGCTGACAAAGACCGAGCGCACGCAAATTGGTGTGGTGCTTTCCATGCTCGCAAACCGCTACAAGTTGTGCTGCCTGCTGGTTGAACACGATCTGGATTTTGTGGAACAGATCGCTACCCGAATCGTGGTATTACACCAAGGGACGATGGTCATGCAGGGCACTTTCGAAGAAGTCGTCAATTCGAATTTGGTCAAGACGATTTATGCCGGATCTGCACTTGCTCCACAGGAGGTCGTATGAACGGTGCCACATTGGAACTGAATTCAGTCACGAGCGGTTACAGGGCGTCCGTCGTTCTACGGGATATGTCGTTCAAAGTCGCGGCCGGCGAAGCGGTCGCATTGCTGGGCAAGAACGGCATGGGCAAGACGACGTTGCTCAAGACCATCATGGGGTACCTGCCCAAGAAACAAGGCACTGTTCAAGTCAACGCCTGTGACATTACCCGACTGTCGCCTCATCGAGTCGCACAAGTAGGTATTGCTTATGCGGCTCAGGAAAAAGCGCTTTTCACCGAACTGAGCATCCGGGACAACCTGCGTATGGGGCTCGAGAAAGACGCGTTGTTCGATGAGCGTTTCGCTGCCATCGAATCTGTGTTCCCGGTGTTCAAGGACCGTCTGAAGCAATACGCCGGTACGCTGTCGGGAGGCGAGCAAAAAATGCTGCTGGTGGCGCGTGCGTTAATGATGCGCCCCTCCCTCATTCTGCTGGACGAGATCACTGAAGGCTTGCAGCCCTCAGTGATTGACCGGATCGCTGTCGCACTGGTGCACGAGCGGCAACTCCACGGCACGACCCTGCTGCTTATCGAGCAAAATGTGCCGTTCGCATTGAAGGTGGCGGATCGATACCTGGTGCTTAAACAAGGCGAGATCGAAGAGGAGGGCGACGCCCGGGCGCCGGGAGCTACCGAAGCCATTTTCAACCATCTGAGGGTGTGACGCTTATGGCCTTGTCCAGCTCTGACGACCTTCCGTTGTGCCTGTTCATCGCAACAGGCGGAACAATTGCCATGCGCGTTGACCCTTCGACGTCAGCCCCAATCCCTGCGTTGTCGGGCCGCGACTTGATCAAGGTCGTTCCTGACATTGCGAAGATTACGCGGCTCGAAATCGACAACTTGTCGAATGTCCCGTCAGTTGAAATGGGGCCGCCGCGCTGGGTACAGCTGCATCAGATCATTGAAGCCGCGCTGGCCCGTCAGGATATCGCGGGTGTGCTGGTGTCGCACGGCACCGACACCCTTGAAGAGACTGCGTGGTTTCTCGACTTGACGTTGACCTCCCGCAAGCCTGTTGTGCTTATTGGCGCGCAACGCAATGCGTCCGAATCGGACTTCGACGGGCCACGCAACCTGGTGAGCGGTGCCAGGGTCTGCGTTGAGCCTGAATCTTCGGGCAAGGGCGTGATGGTGGTTCTGAACGATCAGATCAACGCCGCACGGGAAGTCAGCAAAACCCACACCAGCGACGTTGAGTCGTTCAACTCGGGCGACGCGGGTTTTCTCGGAAGAGTGGACGGCGACACGGTCGTTTTTTATCGCTCATCCTGTCGTCGACAATACTTGTCGCTAGGGCGATTCAGTTTGCCTCGCGTTGACATCGTAGCCATGTACGCCGGTGCGGACGCCTCCTCGTTGAACGCTGCCGTGCAGGCGGGCGCCAGGGGGATCGTCATCCAGGCGCTGGGGGCGGGAAATGTGAATGCCGAGGTGTATGCGGCCATTTCACAGACCATCGACACCGGTATCACAGTGGTCGTTGCCACCCGAGTTCCCCGTGGTCGCGTCAGGCCCCTTTATGGCTTTACTGGTGGCGGCAGTACGCTGAAAGAGGCCGGCGTGATCTTCGCCAATGACCTGAGTCCGCAGAAAGCGAGGATATTATTGATGTTGGCTATCCAAAACCTCAGGTCCGCAACCGAACTACAAGACATTTTTGATCAATAGGTAAGCGTCATGCCAAGCACCAAGACAGCAGTCACTAAAGATCAGGGATGGCCTATCGGCATCTTGTACTCGCGCTCGGGTGCTACCGGTGTCACCGAGTCCGAACACTTTTTTGGAACTGCGCTGGCGATCGAGGAAATAAACGCACTGGGTGGCGTCCTGAATCTGCCGTTGATCCCAACCGTTTACGACCCCAAGGGTTCTTCGGAAGAATACCGACGCTTGACCGGCAAGTTGCTGATCGAAGATGAGATCAACGTCATTTTTGGTTGTTCCCGATCTTCCAGCCGAAAAGCGGTGCTGCCGCTCATCGAACGCCATAACGCGTTGCTCTGGTATTGCTCGTTCTATGAAGGGTTCGAATATTCACCAAACATCATTTATACCGGCGCAGTACCCAACCAGAACAGTATTCAACTCGCCGCCTACCTGTTGCAAAACAAGGGCACCCGGTTCTTTCTGGTGGGGGCGGACTACATCTATCCGCGTGAATCCAATCGCATCATGAGGGACGTCGTTGAACAATACGGCGGTGAAATTGTGGATGAGGTCTACCTGCCCATCGAAGCAGACGCGGAGCAACTCAAGGATGTTTTGAATGAAGTCCGCGAAGCCCAGCCGGATGTCGTTTTCTCGACTCTGGTCGGGCAGTCGGCCCGTTCTTTTTATCAGCTGTATGGTGAGCATGGGCTTGATCCGAAAAAAATGCCCATTGCCAGCCTTTCAATGACCGAAGAAGAAATTCGCCTGATCGGGCCGCAACTGTGTGAAGGCCACATCACAGCCGCCACCTATTTCGGTTCGCTGCGCAACGACAGTAATCAACGGTTCATTGAGCTTTGGCGCACACGCTTCGGTGATCGGCCAACCAGCACCTGGTCGGAAATGGCCTATTCCCAGGTTCACCTGTTTGCGCGTGCCCTGGAGCGAGCTGGTAGTCTGGACAGGCGCAAATTAGTCGACGCCGTACACAAGGTGAAGTTCGCTTCTCCAGAAGGGCCGATCGCTATTGATGCCGAAAACAACCATTGTGCCCTGACTCCCCGAATTGGCATGTGCCGCAGCGATGGGCAATTCGACGTCGTATGGGAAGGTTCGGGGCCGGTCAAACCCGATCCTTACCTCTCCACTTTTGGCTTCTCTGAGTTTTGGTTGAGGTGACGCCATGAGTTCCAGCCTTCGCCGTCTCTATGAAGATTTGCGCAGTATCTGCGTTGCGTTTGTTTATCCCCCTGGGGATGACCGCGATATTGTCATGCAGCAGCTGAAAAGAATTGGCTGCCGGGTGAAGATCGTCTGGCCATTCCCCTCAGAGCCGCCTGCGGACGTCGACGTCATTCTCTTTCAGATAACGCAGGAGCTGGAAGGCAACAAGATCTGGTCGGGCGCCTCCGTCAACGCGGCGCTCATCGCGCTTTCCGACTACGAAAGCCCGACCATCTTGAAGTTGTTGCTCGATACGCGCGCTCACGGGGTGATTTCAAAACCGTTTCGATCTTCCGGAATTCTCAGCACGCTGGTACTGGCCAGAGCCTCGTACAGCTATCAGGAACGCTTGCAGGGGAAGATCGACAAACTGGAGTTGACCATAAAATCTCGTCGACAGATCGAAAAAGCCATTCGTGTGTTGGTCGAACGTCAAAACCTGACCGAAACTCAGGCTTACGAACACATGAGATCGCGGGCAACCAAGTTGCATGTCACCGTCGCCGAGGTGTCCGGGATGATCATCGAAGCCCATGAGGCCATGGAACGGCTTGGCTTGAAACCTTAATGTGGAGGCCCACGTTATCGGGATCGTTTTGGATGACACCTCGGTGCTTATCAACGCTGGGTTAAGAGGGGTTAACAGTGGCGGCAAGGAGGCGGCATTGCCGATGCCCAAACCGATCAGGAGCGTGGCTATCCAGGTCGTGGCGCCGTATCGCCCGTCCATTGCACTGCGGTGGCCAAGCCCTTACTTCGAGGCGCGTCGAACTATGGATGTCGAGCAGGCGAGCGGCAATTGAGGCCTCGTGGACGATGGTTACCGCTCATTGCCGTAGCGTGGTATTGCGCAGATAACGTGCCGGTGAGGTGCCCAAGGTCTTGCGAAACATCGTGATGAACGAGCTGACTGACTCGTAGCCGAGCGCTTCAGCGGTTCTCTGCACCGACTGCCCCTCGGCCAGGTTTTGCAACGCGACGATGATCTGCCATTGCTTGCGCCATTGACCGAAGGTAAGCCCGGTTTCGCTTTTTATCAGGCGGGCCAGCGAGCGTTCGCTCATGGCCACATGCCGTGCCCAACTGGCCATGGTGGCGCGGTTGGACGGCTCTTGCGCCAGCGCCCGGGCGATTGTGCGAAGCTGGTTCGAGGCGGGCAAAGGCAGGTAAAGCTGTTCCGTGGGCGCCAGTTCGAGTTCTTCGAGCAGCACGTTGGCCAGCCGTGCCAGGCGCGAATCGGTGGGGTAATCCTGGACCTGGCCACTCAGGTGAAGGATGAGTTCCAGGATCAGTGGCGATAGCGCCAGCGTACAGCAGCGATCGGGAAGCGACGCGGCGCCGGGTTCCACGAATAAAAAACAGACCTGCCCGTTGGCCGTGACGCGGTTGCTATGGGCGACCCCTCCCGGAATCCAGACGCCGAACCCTGACGGGACCATCCACACGCCATCTTCCACCGTACACACAATGCCGCCGCAATAAGCCACGACCAGTTGCCCCTTGCGATGTTTGTGTTCGGCGGACTCAATGTCGTTGCGCTGGGTTTCCAGCATCAGTGCTACGGCAGGTTGCGACAGGTTGTCGTACTCGAATCGATCGACGTGGAAACGGTGGATTTCGGCCATGGCGTGTCGTCGGCGTTTGTCTGAATTTGATTATATTTTGGCAGTGTACTCAATATCGGCAGCGGTGGTCGTCCCTTAGCATCATCACCAGGCCCCCTTCAGTACGTGGGCGAATCCTAGACCCCCTCCGAATCCTGGTGCTTGCCATGCTTAGCGAAATCTCCATTGCCAACCTCTACGTCCCCCCCTTGTTGATCTACCTGGGGGCATCGGTCTTGGCCTACAAGCTCATCGAGCGCCTGGCCCGGCGTTGGCTGGACGAGGCGTGGCACCCGGCGCTGGCGCGTTTTTTTGTCTCGCTTATCGTCGTGTCGGCGATGGTCGTCAATTGCTGAGTGAGGCCGGCCATGTCTATCGTCAAAATCCTCAAACCTGCCGCCACCCTGGGACTTGGCGTGCTAGCCCTGGTGTTCTGCCTGCAACTTTGGCGGGCTTATGTCTTGGCGCCCTGGACGCGGGACGGACGGGTGAGCGCGCAGGTCATCCGTATCGCACCAGAGGTCTCCGGCCAAATCGATCAGTTGCTGGTCAGCGACAACCAATGGGTCGCCAAGGGCGATTTGCTGTATCGCATCGATGCGCGTGCTTATCGATTCGAACTGCAACAGCGTGCGGCGGAGTTCGCTGAAGCGCACAGTGTGTTCGAGCAGCGCAGTGCACAATTGAAGCGGCGATCCCAATTGGCCGACGCCATCGCCCGGGAAGAGATCGACAATGCGGCGCGTGACTTGGCTGTGGCCCAGGCACGCCTGGACGCGGCACGCAGCCAGTTAGCCCATGCGCAGCTCGACCTGGACCGCACGACGATACGTTCGCCGGTGGACGGCTACGTCACTCAACTGCGGCTGCAGCCCGGTGACTACGCGGAGGCTGGCCATACCAACCTGTTCGTGGTCGATGGCCATAGTTTCTGGATCACGGGTTATTTTGAAGAGACCAAACTGCCCGGTGTGCGCATCGGCGCGCCGGTGTCGATCAAGCTGATGGGGTTTGCCCCGCTGCTGGAAGGGCATGTGGCAAGCATGGGCAGAGGCATCGCCGATGCCAATGAATTGCGCAACGACAGCGGTTTGCCTCAGGTGAGCCCGACCTTCAGTTGGATTCGGTTGGCACAGCGCGTACCCGTGCGCATCGAGTTGGACAGGGTCCCGGACGGGGTGGAGTTGGCGGCGGGCATGACCGCCAGTGTCGAAGTGACGCCGCCGAACGCCGCGCCACGCTGGCGACTCACCCAATGGCTGCAGGCATTCCTGTGATGACTCGCCTGGCGACACGCCTGTTCGCGGCCATCCCCTTGCCCTGGACACCTGCCAGTTTCTTCTACGTGGTGCGCAGTATCTTGGCGGCGGGGCTGGCGCTGTGGCTCGGCTTCCAACTGCATCTGGAATCGCCGTTCTCAGGGGCATCCACTGTGTTGCTGCTGGTGCAGCCCATCCAAGGGGCGGTGCTGGGAAAAGGCTTCTACCGGATGTTGGGAACCCTGGTTGGCCTGGTCGCGGCTTTCGTGCTGACAGGGTTGTTCGCTCAACAGATGCTGCTGTTCATACTCGGCATCGGTATATGGCTGGGGCTGTGCGTCAGTGCAATGAGCGTCTTGCGCCATTACCAAGCTACGGCGGCAGTGGTGGCGGGTTATACGGTCTGCCTGGCACTGGGGCCTGCCATCGTCGCGCCTGAACAGGGCTTCGATCACATCATCACACGCGGCACGGCGGTGGTGCTCGGGGTGCTGAGCTTGAGTCTGGTGGCAACGCTGTTCAGTTCCAAGACGATGGAGAAGAAGCTCCGAAGCTCGCTGGTCGATGTCTGTGTTCGCAGTGCTCGGCTGCTCGCAGCGAGGCTCTCGGGCGAGCAGTCCGCGGAGCTGGCGACGCAACACCACCCGCTCGCCATGGATATCGGTAAGGTGGACGACCAATTGGGAATAGGGCGGGGCGAATCGTCGCGGATTCGCTCCCGGCAGCTGGCGATTCAGGCCGGGCTGGCGCATTTGCAATCCGCTGTTCTCGATGTGCACAGCGACGATCCATACCCCGGGATCGACCCCACGTTGCTCGCGCGGATAAGCACGGCATTGCGGCAACTGGGCGAACGGATGAGTGACACCCAGTGCGACTTTCTCGCCGCCGCCGATACGGTGGGGCAACTGCGTAGCCTGGTGAATGATTTCGCTGACTCAAACCACCCCTCGCGGTTGCCCAGCGAACGCTTGGACGAACAACTGACGGATCTGGGCGAGGCCTTGCTGAACTTCTCCAGCCTCGACCACGCTCGCCGCGAGCAGGTACGTGCCGTGGTGTATCCGCGCAATTACGCTGATGCGGCGCGAAACGGCATCAGGGCACTGCTCGCCACGTTGGCCGCGGGGGCGGTCTGGTATCTCAGCGGTTGGGACCAAGGGCCCGCGCTACTGGCGGTCCTGGGCCCTTGCTGCACACTGCTGGCGCCGGCCCCCGCGCCTGCCCAAGGCCTCGCCAGCTTTATTCGGGGCACGTTCTACGCCATTCTGGCGGCAGCACTGTGCAAATTCCTGCTGATGCCACAGATCAATGGCTTCCCGTTGTTATTCCTGTTACTGGCTGCGTTCTGGTCGTTCGGGATTCATGCGACGAGCCAACCGCGCTACGCCCTGCAAGGGATTGCCTACCTGATCGGGTTCAATACCTTGGTGAGCACCGGCGATACCGCCTTCTACAATTTCGTCGATTTCGCGAACCAAGCGCTGGCCTGGATCGTTGCAATGCTTGTCTGTCTATTAGCGTTCCAGGTCTTGCCGAAGGATCCCGCTAAACATGTCCGGGCATTGAAACACTCGCTCCACAAGGACACACGCCGGCTACTTCGCCGTGGAAGCCATATCAATCACCCAAAATGGCAAGCGAAACAACAATCCCGGCTAGTCGCGTTGAAAAGTTTGCCAGGCGCTGATAGCCCGCAGGATTACCAGGCGGGTTATTTGTCGCTGCAACTGAGTAAACAATTGAACCGGCTACAGCGTAACGCCAGCGGTATCGATCCTGAATCGCCCGTCGCCCAATGCGCACAAACCGGAGCCCGGCGGATCGCTCGATATGCTCACCATCCGGCAATCGGTGCCGTCCATGCCCGGCGCACATCAAGGTCGATGAGCAGACTCGGGGCACATCATCTAGCGATCTGTTACCGGGACTTGGCTGGGCTGTTGGAGCAATACGCTAGCGTTGCGCGTTCCCCTTTATTGAGTCAGAACCGCAATCGGAAGGCGGAACGCGCGCAGTAAATGAAAAAAGAGGCCTTGGCCTCTTTTTTCATTCCGCGATTTCAGTGCATTGATCCAATGCTGGATGAATCCTTACCACCTGAAGTTAACGGAAGTCACCAACTCGCGCTCGTCACCGTAGCGGCAGATGGCAAATTCACAGTAGGTGTACTTTTTGTTGGTCACGTTGTTTGCGTTGAGGGCAACGTCCCAGTTCTTGTCGATCTGGTAGCTGGCCATGGCATCGAACAGGGTATAGGCCGGCATCTGCGAATCGATACCCGAAGCCTGGGTCGTTCCCTTATAGCGAGCACCACCACCGACCTTCAACTGCGGCAAACCGAGCAGGGCGAAGTTGTAGTCTGCCCATAGGGCGGCTTGATGGTAGGGCGTGTCTTCGCTGCGCTGGCCTACTTCGCTCTGGATCACGCTTTTGGTAATGCGCGCATCGGTGTAGGCATAGGTCGCAATGACAGTCAGTTGAGGCGTGACGTCCGTCTTGGCTTCCAGTTCCAGGCCGCGGGAGCGTTGTTCGCCAATCTGCTGGGGATTTTGGCCCGCCAGGTCGCGCCTCACTACGTTCTCTTGCGTAAGCTCATAAACCGCTGCGCTCAACAGGGTGTTGCTGCCAGGGGGCTGGTAGCGGATACCGATTTCGTACTGCTTGCCTTCGGTGGGGTCGAAGGTCTGGCCAGGTGCTTCGGACACCGCGACGGGGAAGAACGACTCGCTGTAGCTGATGTACGGCGCCAGGCCGTTATCCGCCTGGTACACAAGGCCCGCACGCCAGGTGGTGGCTTCGTTGCTTTGATGAATCGGGTCCTGACCAGGAGCAAAGGCTTTTTGATCCTGGTTGGCCCAGTCATGTCGGCCACCGAGCAACAGCAACCAGTGGTCGTCGAACTTGATCTGGTCTTGCAGATAAATGCCTGTCTGCAGGGTGTCGATCTGCGAACCGCGATCACGGTTTGGGCTCTTGTCCACCACTACGGGTTGTCCGTAGTTGTAGTCACCGATATTGATAGAAGACGTGTTGGCCCGGAAGTTATGCGAATCGTACGAGGCATCGTACGTATCGGCGCCCACCAGGAAGGTGTTTTCCACACCACCGATGTTCCAGCGCGTTTCGACATTGGTGTCGCTGGCCAGGGCTCTGGAGCGCTCACGGCGATCACTGTACTGACGAGCCAGGAGGCCCGTGGTGGCTGCGGTATTGACTGGGGCCCCTGTCCGAACCTGCAGATATTTCCATTTCACATCCGCTTCGTAATAACGCAGTTTGTTGCTGATGCGGGTGTGCTCGTCGAAACGGTGTTCGAACTCGTAGCCAATGGCGGACATCTCGCCATTCATATCGTCGTAGTCAGGCTCGCCGATGAAGTCGTGGCGACCGATGGTGAACGGCCCGTTGCCGACACCCTTGACCAGTTGGTAGGGCAGAGGGGCGGAGAAGCGGGTGTCACTTTTTTGATAGAAGGACAGCAAGGTCAGCGACGTATCCTCGTCGGGGCGCCAGGTCAGGGCCGGGGCGATGTAGGTCTTGTCGTCGTTGATGTAGTCCTGTTGGGTGTCGCTGTCACGCTGGAGCAGGGTCAGGCGATAGCTGAGGGTCTCGCTGTCGCCCAGGGGGCCGCTGAAGTCCGCAGTCAGTTGCTTGCGATCGTGATTGCCATATTGCAGGCCCAACTCGTGCAGCGGTGTTTCGGTCGGGCGCTTGCTGACGCCGTTGACGAAGCCACCCGGTGAAAGCTGCCCGTACAGGACCGAGGCCGCGCCGCGAATCACTTCTACGCGCTCCATGCCGTAGGGTTCCTGGACGCCGTCGTAGGAGTTGTTTTGCAGGCGCAGGCCGTCGCGCAGCGAGCCGCCGGTGGCCGATTCCACGTCGAAACCACGAATGCGGAACCGGTCGGACGTGCGGTTGAAGCTGCTTGGCTGGCTGGTGAAACCCGGTGTGTAGCTCAGGGCGTCAGCCATGGTGTCCGATTTGCGATCGCGCATTTCATCGGCGGTCACCACGGACAACGACTGTGGTGTTTCAGTAATGGCCGCGTTGGTTTTGGTCGCACTGGTATTGCGCAAGGCGACTTTGCCGGTGAGTGGGCCTGTCGGGTTTTCAACGGCGGCGGCATTGATGTTGATTTCGCCCAGTTGAACCGCTGTGCCCTTGTCGGAGTTCTCATCCTGTGCGGCAATCGACTGCGCGGAAAAAATGCTCCCCAAAGCCAGCGCGAGGGTGCTCAAGTGAAAGGCTGGATGACGTGCGCCGTAACGTTTTTCGCTGCCAACTGTTGTTTTTTTTCCGAGCATCGAGGAAGTCCTTGAGTTTACATTGTGCTCTTGGGGAGCTGTATGCCCTGATTCTGTTCTACCAGGCAGACCTTCAGGGTAGGTGTCTACTGGCCACATGTTAGCTGTAAATGATAAGGGTTTGCATTAGTATTGTCAGGCTTGTAGGCAATTATTTTAGTTTCGACATATCCTGTCGCCCACTTAATGGCCCCCTGGCTGAGGTCCTGTCGCGTCACAGGACGAAAAATGCCGCGGGGGCATCCTCGATAACCCATTCGGTCAGGCCTTTTTGGGCATGGAGGGACAATCATGCTGAAAGCCACCGATGTGCGGCTGAGCTATGGCGAACAGCAGATTCTCAATGGTGTCAGCCTGGATATTCCTGAAGGTTGTTTCACCGCGTTGATCGGAGCCAATGGCTGCGGCAAGACCACGTTATTGAACGTGCTGGCACACATGCTGCGACCGAGCGCTGGCAGCGTGCAGCTGTCGGGGAAACCCTTGGGGCAATATTCGCGTCGAGCGCTGGCACAACAAATGGCGTTGTTACCCCAGCGCACCACATCGCCTGCCGGCATGAGTGTGCGAGAGCTGGTGATGCAGGGCCGCTTTCCCTGGCAGAGCTGGTGGCGCCAATGGTCGGAGCAGGATCAACAGGCCATTGACCGCGCCATTGACCTGGCGGGTATCGGTCCTTTGCTGGATCGTTCGTTGGCCACCTTGTCGGGTGGACAGTTGCAGCGCTGCTGGATCGCCATGACCCTGGCCCAGGATACCCCGGTGATCCTACTGGATGAGCCAACCACGTTTCTCGACATTGCCCATCAGATCACACTGCTTGAATTGCTGGTGGATCTGCGTGACCAAGGCAAAACCATCGTGGCGGTCCTTCACGATCTGAACCAGGCCGCGCGTTACGCCGACCATCTGGTGATGATGCGCGAAGGGCGTTTGCTCGCCCAGGGTGCGCCGGCCGCAGTCTTCACGCGGGAAAACCTCAAGGCAGTGTTCGACCTGGATGCGCACATCATCACCGACCCTTATTCCGGTGATCCGTTGTGCGTGCCCCAGACGAATCGAAGCCAGCCGCTGGCCGTGCGGGAGGCGATGTGAATCACGGTTTGCGATTGCCGGTCTGGTTGGGTTTGTTGGTGGCGATTGCCCTGACGTCGCTGCTTCATCTGGCCGTCGGCGCAAAGGACATACCCTGGCAGGAGGCTTGGCAGGCCTTGGTCGCCTATGCGCCAGGCAACCCCGACCAGAGTGTCATTCGTGGCAGCCGCTTGCCACGCCTGCTGGTCGCGATGCTGGTAGGCGCCAGCCTGGGGCTCGCCGGGGTGATCATGCAGGCGGTGGGCGATAACCCGCTGGCCGATCCGGGCATTCTCGGTATCAACAGCGGTGCGGCGTTGTTCGTCGTGTTCGGCTTGCTGGTAGTGCCGGGCAACGATATGTCGATGATTCCCTTGTTCGCGTTCGCGGGCGCATTGGTGGCCTCCATCGGTGTCCTGATGTTGGCGGGGAGGGGGCACAACCCGATTCGACTGACATTGTCCGGGGCGATGATCGCGGCGCTGTTCAGCGCGATCACCTCGATCCTGCTGCTGCTCGATCAGCAGGGGCTCGACAGTCTGCGTCGCTGGCTGACCGGCTCCATCGGCGTGACCGGGGGCTCGATGCAGGCCTGGGTCTGGCCCTACGTCCTGCTGGGCATGTGCCTGTGCCTGGTGAACGTCCGCGCTTTGAATGCCCATCGCCTGGGGCCTCAGGCGGCGGCCGGCATGGGTGTCAACCTGTTGAAGATGCGTGTGCTCGGCCTGGCCTCGGTGGTGCTGCTGTCCGGGGGCGCAGTGGCCTTGGCCGGGCCCATTGGGTTCGTCGGCCTGGTGGTGCCGCATGCGGCGCGGTTGTTGTTTGGCGATGACTACCGCCGCCTGTTATTGGCCGCCCCTCTGCTGGGGGCGTTGCTGCTGATTCTGGCGGATATCGCGGCGAGGACCGTGGTGCGCCCATTCGAGCTCAACACCGGTATCGTGACCGCTCTGATCGGCGGCCCCATTTTTGTCGTGCTGGTCTTGAGGAAGGTCCGATGATGCGAGCTGGATTGACCTTGCCCCGGACCTATCCGTTGCTGCCCTGGGTGGCTCGACCAATCGACTTGATCTCGGTGCTGGTGCTGATGGCTGCCGTTATTGCATTAGCGTCGTATGCATTGACCGTCGGCAGTTATTCATTGGACGTTGCCCAGGCATGGCAAGCGTTGCTGGCGCCTGAACAGGTCAGTTCGACGACGCGCAATCTGCTCTGGGAGCTGCGGTTGCCCCGTGTCTTGCTGGCGATCCTGGCTGGCGCCGCCATGTCCCTGGCCGGTCTGTTGATGCAGTCGTTGACTCGTAACCCCCTGGCGGCGCCGGGCCTGGTGGGCGTGGAGTCGGGCGCGAGTGTCACCATGTTGCTGATCATCGTGCTCTGGCCGACGCTTCTTCCCCTGGAGTTCTACCCATTGGCGGCGCTCGCCGGCGGGTTGGCGGTGGCTTTCTTCGTCGCGCTGCTGTCCTGGCGCCAGGGTATCTCGCCGTTGCGCCTGATCCTGGTGGGCGTGGGGCTTACCGCCATGCTCAGCGCGGTGGCCGATCTGCTGATCACGTACGGCAACATCGATCAGGTAGAGTCGGCCCTGATGTGGCTTGGCGGCAGTCTGCACCGGGCCGGCTGGGCTCAGGTCCATAGCCTGGGCGTTTGGCTGGTGCTGGCGGGAGGGCCGTTGCTGTTTTGTCATCGCCAGTTGAACCTGTTGCAGTTGGGCGAAAAAGTCGCCCTCAGCCGTGGTCTGAATGTCACAGGGGTCATGATTTCCTTGCTGCTGTGCAGTGTCATGTTGACGGCGGCCGCGGTGGCCAATGTGGGCACCATGACCTTTGTCGGGCTGGTGGCGCCCCACCTGGCGCGACAAATGGCCGGTGACCGCCACGGCGCGCTGATCCCCTTGTCGGCGTTGGTGGGCGCATTGTTGGTGCTGGCCGGCGACACCCTGGGGAGGGGGCTTTTCCCGCCTTTGCAGTTGCCTGCGGGGCTGGTTGTCGCAATCATCGGCGCGCCTTATCTGATTGTTTTGTTGGCGCGTCAGCGTAGTCGCTGAAAACACGGCGACGTTCATTGAATTGTCTGGAGGTAAACGCGTGCGGGAACGGGTGAAGGGTTTTTTTCGAGGTGTGGCCGGCATGCTGTGCGTGCCGTTGGCATTGCTGGCTGCGCAGGCCAGCGCCGCTGAAACCAAAGTGTTCGAGAACAGTTTTGGTCGAGTCGAGGTTCCCGTAGCCCCGCACTGCATCGTGTCTTTGCATGACTTCAGTCTGACGGCCCAATTGCTCGAGCTGGGGGTCAAGCCTTGTGGTTCGACGGGGAGAAAGAAGCTGTTCTCGGATGTGCTGTTTCGTGGAACGCAGGAGCGATTCAATGTGGCGGGTATCCAGTACATCGGCTCGCACCAGTCACCCGACCTGGAGGCTATCGCGGCCTTGAAGCCTGACTTGATCGTGGGGTTGTCGTATCACGCCGACATCAAGGAAAAGCTCAGCAAGATCGCCCCGGTCGTGCTGCTGCCTGCCCGGGAAAGCGACATCAAGACCTACGCCAAGGAGCTCGCCGAGCTGGTTGGCAAGCAGCAGCGCTATGAAGAGATGCTCAGCGAGTATCAATGGGTCGTCAGTGAGTTCAAGAAGCGTGTGAAAGATCCTTCGCGCATCACCGTCACGACGTTGGAAGTCTACAGCGATGGCTTTCAGCTGATCGGCCGCGGCGGCATGGACGACGTCATTGCCGATTTTGGCCTGGGGCGTGTCGCCGCGTACCGCGAGGCGCGGCAGAACGTGCCTTACAGCCTGGAACGAATCGGCGACTTCGACAGTGATTTCATTATCGATACCTATGAAGAGCTGCTCGACTCAGAAGCCAGCACAGCGGCGTTTCGCCAGTCTCCCCAGTGGCAGAATCTGTTTGCAGTGAAGAACCGCCAGTTCCTGTACCTCAACCGTAGCCGCTATGCCGATACGATGCAGGGGCTGCTGGGGTCTGCCTATTTGCTGATGTCCCATGTCGCTGAGCGGGAGAGCGTGCTGCAAGGCAAATGAACGTATCATTTGCGATACAAACGATACTAATGACAATGATTCTCTATTGCGGTTGTTAGTCGTTTGTATTAGTTTGTGCTCTCGAAAAATACGCTGATTGGAATGGCGGGAGGGCTTTTATGGAAAGCGGTTTGGTGCGTGCACAGGTTCAATCCATGGATGATGTACCGGGTAACGAGCAGAACCTGCCGTTCATATTCCAGGCTCCACTTGTCGGCGATGCCTGGCAAGCCAGCCGAGCGCAGATCCTGCAGGCAGTGGAATCCGAGTTGCCTCGTGCCGGTGGTATCTTGTTTCGCGGTTTCGCGTTCAAGGATGAAGCGGATTTCGAAGCGTTTGCCCGCAGCTTCGGTCACGAGCTGCTGACCTACGACTATGCCTCCACCCCGCGCACCAAGCTCAACAACCGGGTATACACCTCCACCGAATACCCGGCCCATCAGGTCATCCCGCTGCACAACGAGCAGTCCTATTCGCTGAATTGGCCGATGAAGATCTGGTTTCATTGTGTGCAGGCCTCACCGGTCGGCGGTGAGACACCCATCGCCGATAGCCGCCTTGTTTACCGACAAATCGACCCCGCTATCCGTCAGCGCTTTGCCGAGAAGCGCCTGATGTATGTGCGCAATTACGGCAATGGCCTGGACTTGCCTTGGCAGCAGGCTTTCAGCACCGAGGACCGTTCGCAGGTCGAGCGCTTCTGCCGCGCCAGCAACATCGAATTCCAGTGGAAGGACGACGGTGAGCTTTCCACTCGCCAGGTCTGCCAGGCCGTGGCCCAGCACCCGGTGACCGGGGAGTGGGTGTGGTTCAATCAAGCGCATCTGTTCCATATCTCCAATCTTGCAGCGCCGGTACGCGAGACCTTGATCTCCATCGTCGGGGAGCAGGGCGTGCCGCGTAACGTGTTTTATGGCGACGGCTCGCCGATTGAACTGCAAGCGCTGGAGCACATCCGCGAAGTGCTCCAGCGCTGTCAGGTGACCTTTCCCTGGCAGGCGGGTGATGTGTTGATGCTCGACAACATGCTGGTCGCTCACGGTCGGTCCACCTTCCAGGGGACGCGCAAGGTCGTTGTCGCCATGGCGGAGCCTGCCTCGGCAAGCTGATCGCCTCCGCCTTTCAGAAGGCCGCCGCAATGGGCGGCCTGTTTCGAACAAGCACAATGAAGGACATTAAATGCTCGATCGCCTGATGCATCGCTGCTGGTTGCGTGGAGTTCGCCTATCGATAGCCGAAGGTGGCGTAATCGTTACCCACGGATCGCCAGGCGCGCTGGATGAGGAACTCAGTGCCCAGCTCCACGCACGCAACGCCGAAGTGCTGCAATGGCTGCAACGGCACCCCGACTATTTCGACGCCCGGCCACTGACGGATAACGAACAGGCCCTCTGGTTTCTTCAGCGCCTGGAGCCTGACAGCTGCGCCTACAACATTGCCTATGCCGGACGGATCAAGCCACGCTTGGTTACCCAAGACCTGCCCCAGCGCCTGCAAGACGCCTGGACGACGGTGCAACAGCGCTATCCGTTGTTGTGCACGCCCTACGCCGAGCGCAACGGTGAGTTGCTGCAGTGGAGTCATCGCGAGCGTGTCCAACCGTTGCAGTGTGTGGCATTGCAAGACGCGGATGCGCAGACGTTGCAGCAACGTATCACTGAGTCGGCCGATCGTCCCTTCAGATTGGAAGACGGCGACGTCAGCCGGGTCGTCCTGTTGAGCAACGCACGTGACGGCCATGTCGAGCACACCGTGCTGCTGGTGATCCATCACATCGCGGCGGATCTGGCCACGTTCTACATCGTGCTCAATGAGCTGTTCGCGCTGATCCACGATCAGCCGCTGCCCGCCGTGAATCCCGACGCCTATCGCGACTATTGCAGTGACTTGCATATGCGTAGCGAAGCGGCCGAGCCGGTGGAGCTGGCATGGTGGCAGGCACAGTTGGCCGACGCGCCGGCCCTGGAGCTACCTACGGATTTCCCCTATGGCAGCACCCAGGCATTCAAGGGTGGGGAGTTGTCGGTGCGCTTCGATCCGTCCACAACGGCACGGTTTCGTGCCGTTGCCCGAGAGTGGGGGGTGACGCCGTATGTGCTGTGGTTCTCGCTGTTCCAGCAATTTCTCGGGGTGCTCTCGGGCCAGGACGACTTCGTCCTGGGAACGCCCAGTGGTTGGCGCTTGCGGCGCGAACACGTCAACCTGCCGGGGTACCTGGTCAACCCGCTGCCCATCCGCTGCCGGCTGCGTCGGGATCTGTCCAGCGGCGAATGGGCAAGGCAGGTAGACGTTACCGTCAAGCAGGCCCTGCAACACCGCCATTATCCGTTCTCGCGCCTGGTCAAGCAGTTGGACCTACCGCGGCAAGCGGGCAGGGCGCCGCTGTTCCAGCACATGTTTACGCTGAACAAGGAACGCATCGCGCCGTTCGAGCAGTACGTCGACCGCTTGCTCTCGGAGCAGCGAGGCGCGGCCCACGAGTTGAACATGGTGATCATCGACGAAGAAGAAGGATTTCTTTGCCGGTGGCGTTACAGCAAGGCGTTGTATCGCCATGAAACGATCGAACGCTATCGGGACCAGTTCGTCGCCTTGGCCCTTGCGGCGATCGAACAGCCCCAGGTGCCGTTTGCCGAACTCGATTGGTTGGCGCCCGAGCAGCAGTCCTTCCTGAAAGGGGAGGATGTGCCGGTTGCCGTGAGCAACGCCTGGCAGGCGTTCACTGGACAGTGTGGGCTCAAGCCCCAGTCGATTGCCCTTCAGGATGAGCAGGGTACGCTCAGCTATGCCGAACTGGGACGTGCAGTGGTCGCCCGTGGCGAACGTTTGCAGGAGAACTCGAGTCTTGCCGGCGAGCGCATCGCCCTGTGCCTGCCGCGCAGTCGTGAGCTGGTGATGCACATGCTCGCCACGTGGCAGTGCGGCGCGACTTACCTGGCGCTGGATCCGCAGTGGCCGTCGTCACGTTTGCAGGATATCTGTCAGGACGCCATGCCCAAGGTGTGGATCAGTGAGGGCGAGCGTCCCGAATGGCTGCCCGAGCAGGTCCGGTGGTTGGCGTTGCCGCCTGCACCCTTGTTCAGCGAATCACCTTTGCGCGCGCCCCTGGCGGCCGATCTTGCGGCTTACGTGGTGTACACCTCAGGCTCCAGTGGCCGGCCCAAGGGCGTGAAAGTCAGCCAGGGCAACCTGATTCATTACGTGACCGGCTGCCTTGAGCGCCTGGACCTGCCGGCCGATGCGAGCCTGGCCAGCCTGGCCAGTTGTGCGACGGACCTGGGGCATACCGCCCTGTTCGGCGCACTGCTGAGCGGCCGCTGTCTGCGCCTGCTGGCCGAGGACTTGGCCTTCGATGCCGAAGAACTGGCTGCCGTACTGGCGCGTCAACCCGTTGACCTGCTGAAAATCGTGCCGTCGCACCTCAACGCCTTGTTGATCGCCAAGGACCCGCAGCGGTTGTTGCCACGTCGATGCCTGGTTGTCGGTGGCGAAGCCCTGAGTCACGATCTGGTGACACGCTTGCGCGCATTGAAAGCCGATTTGCGCATCGTCAACCACTATGGCCCCAGCGAAACCACTGTCGGGGTGTTGACCCATGAGGTCGATGCCAGTGGCGCAGCACCGTTGGGACGGCCACTGGCCAATGTCCAGGTCAGCGTGCGCGGCCCTGACGGCGCCCTGTTGCCAACAGGCGTCAGCGGCGAACTGTACATCCAGGGGGCGACGGTGGCGCTGGGTTATCTCAGTGCCAGCGACGCCGACCACGCACGCTTTGGTGAGCACGGTTATCGCAGCGGTGACCGGGTACGGCTCAATCACCAGGGGCAGATGGAGTTTCTCGGTCGCCTCGATGAGCAGGTCAAGATCAGGGGCTACCGGGTAGAACCCGCCGAGGTCGCGGCACAATTGCGCGCCATGCCGCAGGTCAGCGACGTCAGGGTGTTGAACTGCCCCACACCGTTGTCGGGCAATCGGCTGGCCGCCTTCCTGGTCACGCCGCCGGCCGCGCTGGCCGACATCCAGGCCGCCTTGCAACTGCAATTGCCGGATTACATGCAACCGGCGCTATGGCATTGTCTCGACGCCTTTGCCCTGTTGCCCAACGGCAAGGTCGATCGTCAGGCGTTGTTGCGCCTGGCTGAGCAAGCGACGGCGCCATCCCATGGGGCAGGGCAGTCGAATGAGCAGCCCTTGAGCGACGTGGAAGCCGCCTTGCTGGACATCTGGCGGACGATGCTCGGCAATCCCGAGGTGGGACCCGATGACAACTTCTTCGCCTTGGGCGGCGATTCCATTCTCGGCTTGCAAATCATCGCCCTGGCGCGTCAGCAACAGATTCTGATGACGCCCAAGCAACTGTTCGCCGAGCAAAATGTGCGGGCCTTGGCCCGTGTGGTGCAGACCCCACAGCGCAGCGTCGAACGGCGCCTGCTCGACATCGCCCGGGAGATTCTCAATAACCCGGACCTGCGAGTCGATGACAATTTCTTCGCGGTCGGCGGCGACTCGATTCTGAGTCTGCAGATCATCGCCCGGGCCAAACAGCAGGGCCTGCAGCTCAAGCCCAAACAGATCTTCGAATCTCCCACCGTGCGTGGTTGGGCCGAGCAGGCGGTGGACCTTGGCGCGGCGAATGAGCGGCCCGCCAGCGACAGGCCCGAGCCCACCGCGGCGTTTGCCTTGACGCCCATCCAGGATTGGTTTTTTGCCCAGCGACAGAACCTGGCCGAACACTGGAACCAGTCATTGTTACTGGCTCTGGACGAACCATTGGATCAGGAACGGTTTACCCAGGCCCTGGCCGCGTTACTGGAGCGTCATGCCAGCTTGCGCCTGACCTTTGAAGCGTCCTCGCAAGGCTGGCAGCAACGCTATCAAGGCTTTTCCCAGGACCAGGTCAACGCGCTGTTCCGGGTGGAGGAAGCCCCCTTGACCGAAACCCTGCTGCAACGTTCGCAGCAGGGTTGGAACCTGGCCCAGGCACCCTTGATCCGCTGGGTGTATTTCACCCAAAGCCGAGAGCTGCTCTGCACGGCCCATCACCTGTTGATCGATGCGGTGTCCTGGCAGGTTCTGCTGCACGAGCTGGAAAGCCTGTATGTGCAACCGGACGCGGTGTTGCCCGCCGTCACGGCAGGTTTCCATGTGTGGAGCGAGGCTTTGCAGCGCCACCGTAGTGAACCTGAGGTGCTGGCCCAGGTGGATTACTGGCGCGACCAACTGGCCGCCGAGGGCAGCGTGCCTGAACAGGTCAGTGTGTACGGTGAGAGCCGGACGCTGGAGGCGCAACTGTCGGTCGAGCAGACCCGGTTGTTGTTGGGCGATTGCCACGCGGCCTACGGCACTCAAGTTCAGGACCTGTTGGTGGCAGCCTTGGCCGGGACCATTGGACAGTGGCAGGGACGCGAACGCGTCACCCTGGAACTGGAAAGCCACGGTCGCAGCGGCTGGGAACAAGGTCCCGATCTGTCCCGTTCGATCGGTTGGCACACCAGCCGCTATCCATTGGCCATCGACACCTCATGGGATCTTGAGCACTCGATCATCGCGGCCAAGGAGGCCCTGCGCCGCCTACCTGAACAAGGCCTGGGTTATGGATTGCTGCGTCTTGACCCGGCCAACGGCCTGGGAGCGGCCTCGCTGTTGACCTTCAACTACCTGGGGCGCGTTGACCAGTGGCTCGAGGCCTCCAGTCTGTGGCGATTGGCCCGGCCGATCTGCCCAGGCATGCGCGCCGACAGCACCCGCCGCACGCATCTGCTGGATGTCACCGCGCTGGTGAACGAAGGGCGGCTGCACATCGAATGGCGCTACGACCCGCGGATCCACGAGCCCGCGTTGGTCGGCGAGTTGGTCCGGCAGTTCCAGCAGCGCATCGCTGCCTTGCTGGAGCACTGCCTGGCGCCCACGGTGGGTCGCGCCACGGCTTCGGACTTCGCTGACTCCGGCTTGTCCGACGATGAATTCCTGGGGCTGCTCGAACAACTCGAGCAGTGATTAACCCTGCGTCCCCATACATACAGGTTCGGATACCGTCAGCATGAACGACAAGGTCAAAGCACTTTCGCGCAATATCGAAGCGATTTATCCGCTGGCTCCCATGCAGCAGGGACTGCTGTTCCACAGCCTGCTGCACCCGGGCAAGGGTATGTACCTGTTGCAATACCGTCATGTCATGGTCATGCCGAATCTCGATCTGGCGGCTTTCCGTCAGGCCTGGGCGCAGGTGGTGGAGCGCCATGAGCTGCTGCGCACCTCCTTTGTCTGGAAGCAGCAGAAGCGCCCGATGCAGGTCGTGCACAAACAGGTCGAACTGCCGATTACCTATGAAGACTGGTCGCATCTAGGCGAAGGCGAGCAACAGGAACGCCTGGAGGCCTTGCTCAGTGAAGAACGGGCCCAGGGACTGGATTTCACCAAGGCGCCCCTGATGCGGGTCAGACTGTACAAGCTGGCGCCCGACACCTACCAGTTCGTGCGCAGCTATCACCACATCCTGATGGACGCCTGGTGCTTCTCGATCATCATGATGGACTTCCTCAACGGCTACCGGGCCGCCCAGGAAGGTCGTCGCCTGAACCTGCCGGCGCCGCGCCCGTACCGCGATTTCATTCGCTGGCTGGAAACCCAGAAGCCGGAGGACCACCAGGCGTTCTGGCAACAGCGCCTGGCGGGGTTCGACACCCCCAACGAGTTTGGCTTCGGTCATGTCGGCCGGATCCAGGGGGCTGCGGAGCCCGTTGAAGACTGCGTCGAACATCTGGAGCTTGAGCAGACCCGGGCACTGCAAAACGCGGCAGCCCAACACGGCATCACCTTGAACACCCTGGTGCAGGGGGCCTGGGCCTTGCTGCTGGCGCGTTACAGCGGCGATCGCGACCTGGTGTTCGGTATTACGGTGGCCGGTCGGCCGGTTCACCTGCAAGGCATGGAAAGCATCGTCGGTCTGTTCATCAACAGCCTGCCGCTGCGCTGGACCTGGCGCCCGGATGATGCGCTGGCCCCATGGCTGAAGGCCTTGCAGACCGAGAACCTGAGCCTGCGCGAACACGAAAGTGTGTCCCTGGCCGACATCCAGCGCTGGAGCGAAGTGCAACGCCAGGACCTGTTCCAGAGTTTGTTCGTGTTCGAGAACGCGCCCATTGCCGCCGACTTGCGTCAAGGGCAGCTGGACTACCTGATCAGCGACATGGCCAACCGCACCCACACCAACTATCCCATCACGGTGGTGATCGTTCCGGGTGAGCGTCTGCATTTGCAATTGACCTACCAGACCGACTGGTTCCTGCGCGAAGAAATCGAGCAGATGTTGCGCCACTTCCGCACGTTGCTGCTGAACATCGGCGCCGCCCTGCACAGCAATCCAGGGACACCGTTGCACCACTTGGCGATGCTCGACGAGCGTGAAATTGTGCACCAGCATCAGGTCTGGGCCGGTGGCGGCCTGGCAGCCGACGAACAGCTGCTGCAACCCTTGTACATCGAGCGATTGCAGCAACAGGTTCGCCAGACGCCCGAGCGCATCGCCATGGTGCACGGCGAGAACAGCCTGACCTTCGATCAGTTGAACCGCGCCGCCAACCGTCTGGCCCGGCATCTGCGCGCGCAAGGTGTCAACGCCGACGACTTGATCGCAGTGTTCGACGAGCGTGGCCTGGACCTGGTCGTGATGATCGTCGCCACCCTCAAGGCCGGTGCCGGTTGGCTACCCCTGGACCCGCGCAACCCGCCTCAGCGGCTGGCCCAGGTCCTGCGCCAGAGCCGGACGCCGTTGCTGGTGCACAGTGCGGGGCAGGGTGAGCTGGCGATGGAGGCGGTGGACCTGCTCGAACAGCGTCCCAAGTCCGTACGCTATGATCCTGCGCTATTGAGCCGTTACAGCGATGAGGACCTGAACCTCCCGGTTCACGACCGTTCGTTGGCTTATTGCATCTTCACCTCCGGTTCCACCGGCACCCCCAAGGGGGCGATGGTGGCGCACGCCGGCATGCTCAACAACATCCTCGGCAAACTGCCGGGGCTGGGGCTCGATGCGAGCGATGTCATTGCCCAGACCGCGCCGCAATGCTTCGATATTTCCGTCTGGCAGACCCTTGCCGGTCTGGTGCTGGGGGCACGCACCGTGATTCTCGGCGATTGCATCGTGCAGGACCCCGATGCGCTGGCGTCGGCCATTGAACGGCACGGCATCAGTATCCTCGAAGCCGTGCCATCGTTGATGCAAAGCCTGCTCGACGCAGGGCTCGAGCGTTCGCGCCTGCGCTGGGTGCTGGCCACCGGCGAGGCGCTGCCACCGGCCTTGGCGCGTCGCTGGTTCGACCGTTATCCCGCCATCCCGTTGATGAACGCCTACGGGCCAGCCGAGTGTTCCGATGATGTCGCCTTCCATCCGTTGCTCGAACGTCTGCCGGAACAGCGCATCAACGTGCCCATCGGTCGCGCTACGCTGAACAATCGCTTGTACCTGCTCAATGCCGACCTGCAACCCATACCGGCCGGCGCAGTGGGGGAGATTTTCGTTGCCGGTGTCGGCGTCGGCCGCGGCTACATGGCAGACCCGGCGCGCACGGCGGCGGTGTTCCTGCCGGACCCGATCGCCAACGATGGTTCCCGGCTCTATCGCACCGGTGACCTGGCGCGCTTCCTGCCCAATGGCGACCTTGAATACGTGGGCCGAACCGACCATCAGGTCAAGATCCGTGGACACCGCATCGAACTGGACGAAATCGAAGCCTGCCTGAGCCGTTACCCCGGCGTCCGGGAAGCGGTGGTCGTCGCCCGTGATGATCAGCAACGTTCCAAGGTGCTGGTGGCCTATGTGGTGGGGGAGGCACAAGCGAGCATC
Organism: Pseudomonas sp. NFACC13-1; assembly: GCF_900104425.1. NCBI lineage: Bacteria > Pseudomonadati > Pseudomonadota > Gammaproteobacteria > Pseudomonadales > Pseudomonadaceae > Pseudomonas > Pseudomonas sp. NFACC13-1. Next base: position 109,777 of record NZ_FMXV01000010.1, read on the forward strand.
GAGGCCTTGCGCGAGCATGTCCTGGGCAACCTTCCGCCCTACATGACGCCAGGCGCATTTGTGTTCCTGGAGCGCTTCCCCCTCAATGGCAACGGCAAGATCGATCGCAAATCCTTGCCCGCCCCGGATTTCGCTGCCCAGAGCCAGGCCCGCTACGTTGCGCCAAGCAGCGAGTTGCAAGGCCAGATGGTCGAGGCGTGGCAAAGCGTGCTGGGGCTCGGCCAGGTCGGGGTCGAGGACAACTTTTTCGAGCTGGGCGGTCACTCGCTGCTGGCCACGCAACTGATTGGCCTGATCGGCAAACTCACGGGCAAGGATGTGCCGCTGCGTGTGGTGTTCGAGCGCCCGACCATCGCCGCCATGGCCGATTGGCTGGAAAACCAGGCCGGCACCGTGAAGGCAGCGCCCACGTTGTTGCCGCGTCCTGAGACGCTGCCGCTGTCGTTTGCCCAGCAACGGCTTTGGTTCCTGCAACAACTGGATCCCCACAGCCCTGCCTATAACCTGGCGGGCGCCGTTCGCTTGACCGGCCAGTTGCACATCGCCGATCTGCAGGCTGCGTTGCAGGCTGTGGTCGATCAGCATGAAGTGTTGCGCACCGGTTTCATCAACGAAGCCCAAGGGCCGAGCCAGGTGATCCTGGCCCGCACCGAGCTCGATTTGCCGTTGATCGACGTGCCGAGCGAAGAGGCGCTGCACGATTTGCTGCGTCAGGATGCGATGACACCGTTCGTGCTGGAAACGGCTCCGTTGCTGCGCGCCAGACTCTATCGCCTGGCACCGGATGCTTTTGTCCTGTCGTTGAACTGCCATCACATCGTGGCCGATGGCTGGTCGTTGCAGCTGATCATCGATGCGGTGTGCAAGCAGTACCGCGACCTGCGGCAAGGGCTGTCGACCGCGCTGCCGGCCCTGTCGATGCAGTACGCCGACTACGCGCTCTGGCAACACCAATGGATGAACAGCAAGGCGTGCGAGCAGGAACTGGCCTTCTGGCGCGAGCAGTTGGCTGGCGATTTGCCGGTGCTGGAGCTGGCGGCCGATTTTCCTCGTCCTGCCCAGGCGAGCCAGGCCGGTGGGCGTGTTGAACGGCGCCTGCCCGACGCCCTGGCGGCACGCTTGCGCGCCTTCAGCGCCCGCCATGGCTGGAGCAACTTCATCCCGATGCTGGCCGCGTTCCAGCTGCTGTTGCGCAGTCGTGGCGGCGCAGACGACATTCTGGTCGGCGTTCCCGTGGCCAACCGGCACCATGGGGTGCTGCAACCCCTGGTCGGTTGCTTCGTCAACACGCTGGTGTATCGCAAGAAACTGTCGGGTGAACGCAGCCTGCTGCAACTGATGAGCGAACTGCAAGCGTTGTCCGTGTCGGTTCAATCCCATCAGGATTTGCCGTTCGACTACTTGATCGAGCAGCTCGGCGTGGTTCGGCAGGTGAGCTACAACCCGCTGTTCCAGGCCATGTTCAACTACTTCCCGGGCAATGCCCTGGAGCGTTTCGAACTGACCGATGTGATCGCCGAGCCGTTGGACAACCGTCCGGACAGCGCCTTGTGTGACCTGCATCTGGACGTGCGTGACAGCGAACACGGCATCAGCCTGAGCCTTCAATACAGCAGCGACCTGTTCCGCGAACAGACCGCCCAAGCGATGGCCGAGCAGTACCTGGCCTTGCTCGATGCGCTGCTGGAGCAGCCGGGGCGAGCCTTGGGCGAGCTGGCGTGGCAATCGAGCGAAACCTCCCCGGCCCGCATCGAGGGCCCTGGCGTCACGGGCCATCAGGATATTCTCCAGGCCTTTGCGCTTCAGGTAGCCCGTCAACCCGAAGCGCTGGCCGTGCTGGCTGGTGATGAGCGCCTGAGCTACGCCCAGCTGGACCGGGCTGCCGAGCAACTGGCGGCAACCTTGCAGGCCCATGGCGTTGGCATCGAGGATCGAGTGGCCCTCAGTCTGCCCCGTGACGTCCGCTTGCCCATGGCGATGCTGGCGATTCTCAAGGCCGGTGCCGCCTACGTGCCATTGGCCGAAGACACGCCGCCGGAACGTGGCCGTTACATCCTTGAAGCGGCGCGACCCAAGCTGTGCCTGGGAACTGCCGCGAGCCTGGCGGTGTTGGCGCAATGGAGCAGCGGCGTGGCGTTGCTGGACATCGATGCCGCGAGCGCGACCGATCGCTACAAGGCGCCGGTATCGACGGCGGAGCAGCTCGCTTACGTGTTGTATACCTCCGGTTCCACCGGGCGGCCCAAGGGTGTGGCGATCAGCCGTGGCAACCTGATGAACCTGATGCTCGCGGTGGAGCAGGCCCTGCCAATGACGGCCCGGGACCGGGTCCTGGCCTTGACCACCGCGACCTTCGATATTGCCATTGTCGAATTGCTGCTGCCGTTGGCACAGGGCGCCAGCATCCTGATGGCCGATCGCGAGCAGGCGCGTGATCCGCAAGCGATCGATCAACTGCTGATGGCCGGGCAGCCAACGATCATGCAGGCCACGCCAGCGACCTGGCGGATGCTGGTGGCGCATACCTCGCGCAGTTGGCAAGGCGTGCGGGCCGTTTCCGGCGGAGAGGCCTTGCCGTGCGCACTGGCCGAAGCCATGGAGGGCCGGGGCGCCAGGGTCATCAACGGTTACGGGCCGACAGAAGCGACGGTCTACAGCACCTTTGAACTGCGCAGTGGCGATGAGGGAGGCGTGGAGGTGCCGATCGGGCGTCCGGTGGCCAATACCGCCGCCTATGTCCTCGATGCCGATTTGCAGCCGGTGGCCGCTGGGGTGCCCGGTGAACTGTACCTGGCCGGGGCCAACCTCGGTCGGGGTTACTTCGCCGCGCCACGCCTGACCGCGGCGGCTTTCCTGCCGGATCCGTTCGTGCCCGGTGCGCGCATGTACCGCACCGGCGACCGGGTCCGCCGCAACAGCCAAGGCAGTCTGGACTACCTGGGACGTCTGGACTTCCAGGTCAAGCTGCGCGGTTTCCGGATCGAACTGGGTGAAATCGAAGCGCTGCTGGCCCGTATTCCCGGGGTCCGCGAAGCGGCTGTCGTGCTGCTGGGCAGCGGTGAAACAGCGAGCCTGGTGGGTTACTACGCCGGCGATGCGCTGGATGAAACAGTGCTGCGCAAGGCACTCGGTGCGCAATTGCCGGACTACATGTTGCCGAGCCAGTTCGTTCGCCTGGACACCCTGCCGCTAAGCCCGAGCGGCAAGGTAGACCGCAAGGCATTGCCGGCGCCGCAACAACGCGACGGCCAGCGCGGCACGTTGTCGAGCGAATGGGAGCAGGAGGTAGCCAGACTCTGGGAGGAACTGCTGGGATGCACCGACATCGGTGCGCACGACAACTTCTTCGCCCTGGGCGGTCATTCGTTGCTGGCGGCGCGTCTGGTGGCACGCATTGCCGAGCAGCATGGCCGGCGCCTGCCCTTGCGCACGCTGTTCGAGCAGCCCGTGCTGCGCGATTTTGCGGCGCAGGTGGCGGCCAAGGACGTTGAAGCCGAGGGCATCCTGCGTCCTTTCCAGGAATCCCTGGCACCGCTGCATTTCACCCAGCAGCGCTTGTGGTTCCTCGATCGCCTGCAGGGGGATACCCAGGCTTATCACTTGTCTCTCGCCTTGCGTCTGGAAGGTCACCTGCAACCGGCGTTGCTGGAGCAGGCGCTGACCCAACTGAGCAGCCGCCAGCACAGTCTGCGGACGGTGTTCAGCGACACGGCCGATGGGGCGCGGCAGTCTGTCGAAGCACACTCGACCGTGCCGTTGAGCTTCGAGGCGCTGGAAACAGACGAACATTCGCCCGTCTTCGCGTTGAAACTGAGTCAGGAAGCACAACGTCCCTTTGACCTGACGGCGCCACCGCTGTGGCGGGTTCGTGTGTATCAGGGCCAGAACCTGAGCGTGCTGCAGGTCACCTTGCACCACATCATTGCCGATGCCCGTTCGCTGGAAGTTTTCTTCGACGAGCTGCAGCTGATTTACCAGGCCCTGCTGGAAGAGCGCAGTCCTTGCCTGCCGTCGCTGCCGCTGCAGTTCCCGGACATCGCAGCCAGTTGGCAAAGCCCGGCCGGGCAGGCGCGTATCGAAGCGCAGCTTGAATACTGGCGGCAGACCCTGGAAGGGGAGCCGCCGGTGCTGAACCTGCCGACCGACAAGCCACGGCCCGCCGAGCAAGGTTACAACGGCCAGCGCCTGCGCTTCAGCCTGCCGGCACCGTTGGTCAGGCGTCTGCGCGAGACTGCGCAACACCATGGGCTGACCGCCTTCGCGCCGTTGCTGGCCGCTTGGAAAATCCTCCTGGCCAGGCACTCGGGCCAACGTGAAATCTGGGTCGGCCTGCCAGTCGCCCATCGCCACCAGGCCCACACCGATCACCTGATCGGCTACTTCGCGACCACCCAAGTGTTGCGCAGCCACATCGATGCCCGGCAGCCGGTCGAACAGTTCTGGCAGCAGCTGCAAGCCACTCACCTGGCTGCCCAGCAGCATGCGGACGTGCCGTTCGAACGCTTGGTGGAAGCGTTGAACGTGCGCCGCGACCTCAGCCACACCCCGCTGTTCCAGGCGTTGTTCAACCTGATCCAGCGCGATACCGCGAAGGGCGAGGAGCGTTTCGCCGGCTTGTCTGCGCAGCGGCTGGCTGTGGAAAGCGACAGCGCCCTGGTGGATATCGGCCTGCACATCGAGCAATACGGTGATGACTGGCAATGCGTGCTGGAATACAACACAGACCTGTTCCTGGCCCGGACGGCCCAACGCTATGCAGACGAATACCTGCACCTGCTCGAAGGCATGCTGGAAAATGCCCAGGCGCGCCTCTGGGACATCGACCTGGCCAATACCGATCATGCCCTGTCCCTGCGCCCATGGAACCAGACGGCCGAGGCCTTGCCCCGCGAAGCGGACCTGATTGCCCGTTTCGAACGTCAAGTGGCGCTGACGCCCCAGGCGTTGGCGGTCGATTGTCAGGATCAGCAATTGAGCTATGCCCAGCTCAACGCCCTTACTAATCGCCTGGCCCATTGGTTGCGTACACGCGGCGTCGGCACGGATGACCTGGTTGCGGTGTGCCTGACGCGAGGCCCATGGTTGCTGCCAACCCTGCTGGCCATTCACAAAGCCGGTGCGGCGTACCTGCCGCTGGACCCACAGCACCCGGCGGATCGCCTGCGCTTCATCATCGAGCATGCACGTCCGGCCCTGGTGCTCAGCGAAAGCCTGTGTGGCGATGTGTTGGGCAGCGTCGACAATATCTGGCTCGATCAGTTGTCGCTGGAGGCGTGCAGTCCCGACAACCCGCTGCAGGCGATCCATCCCGCGCAGCGCGCCTATGTGATCTACACCTCGGGCTCGACCGGCACCCCGAAAGGCGTGCAGGTCACACGGGAGAACCTGAGCAACCTGTTGGCCGGCCTCGATCGGCAATTACCCCTTGGCACCGCGGATGTCTGGCTGGCCAGCACGACTTACGCGTTCGATATGTGCAAGCCGGAGCTGTTCCTGCCGCTGGTCAATGGCGCGGCCATACTGTTGGCTCGTCGCGAGCAGGTCGTCGATGGTTACCAACTGTTTGCCTTGCTGCGCCGCGCGACCGTGTTCCAGGCGACTCCCGCCGGCTGGCAGATCCTGTTGGAAACCGCCCAGGCCGACTGGCCGCCGGTGCGCGGGCTGATCGGTGGTGAGGCGGTTCCCGCTGAGCTGGTGACCGAGCTGCGCAGTCGGGGCGTGGTGTTGATCAACGCCTACGGCCCGACCGAAACCACCGTCTGGTCGACCACCCAGGCGCTGCAAGAGGTGCCGTCCGGTGTGGCCGACATTGGCTCGCCACTGCTCAATACCCGCTGCTATGTGCTCGATGAAAGGCTGCGTCCGGTTCCGCTGGGCACCACCGGCGAACTGTATATCGCCGGCGCGGGGGTGACCCGTGGTTATCAGCATGCCGCCGCGACCACGGCAGCGGTCTACCTGCCCGACCCCTATGCCAGCGAGCCTGGCAGCCGCATGTATCGCACTGGCGACCTGGTACGCCGGCGCGATGACGGTCGACTGGCCTATGTCGGTCGCAGCGATTTCCAGGTCAAGGTGCGCGGGTTCCGCATCGAGCCCGGCGAGATCGAATCGCTGTTGCGTCGTTACCCGGGTGTGGAGGAGGCGGTGGTGATGATCGAGCCGCGCAGCCAAAGCCTGTTCGCCTGGCTGCAAGCACCGAGCGCCGTTGACCAGGCGGAACTGCGTCGGTACCTGGAAGGCCTGTTGCCAGGCTATATGATTCCGGCGGGTTTCATCACGCAGCAGCGCCTGGCCCTCAATGCCAACGGCAAGATCGACCGCAAGGCTTTGCCGGCGCCGCAGCCAGTCACGGTACAGGGGGTGGCGCCGCGCACCGAGCTGGAGCAGCAACTGGCCGAAATCTGGCAGGACCTGCTCGAATTGCCGCAAGTGGGGGTGTTCAACAGCTTCTTCGAACTGGGCGGGCATTCGTTGTTGGCGATGCGCTTGATGACCCAGGTCGAGAGTCGTTTCGGGATCAGGATCGAGCTGCGCAGCCTGTTCCACAACCCGACGATTGCCGGTCTCGCCGAGCAGATCGAGAAACCCCAAGGGCCCACGACCGACCAGGCCCTGGACGAAATGCAGCGCCTGTTATTAGAGATGGAAGAGTAAGGATGAGTGCGATGACGCAACAAGCTTTCCTGGAGATTGCGCAGCGGCTGGCTTCCTTGCCCGCGGACAAGAAAAAGATCTTTCGCCAGCGCCTGGCCGAGAAGGGCATCGATAGCTGGCGCCTGCCGATCGTTCCCGCCATGCTCGCCGAAGATCGGCGCTTGCCGTTGGCCCAGGCGCAGCGGCGTTTCCTGTCGGCGGAGGCCCTGAGCAGTCGTGCTCTTTACAACTTGTGCTCTGTACTGCGTTTCGACGGCCGCCTCGATGGTGAACGTTTGCAACAGGCCATGCAACAGTTGACCGACCGTCACCAGATATTGCGTACCCGTTACACGACCGACGCGCAAGGACAGTTGCAGTCTCATTGCGAGGCGCAACAAGTACCACGGCCCAGCGTCGAACCGCTGGCCCTGGCGGCTTGCGAATATGAACAGTGGTGCGCCGATGAGTACGCCCGGCAACTGGCCGAGCCTTTTGATCTCAGCCAGTCGGCGCCTTGGCGCTGGCAGGCGTTCAGCGATGCGCAGGAACAATCGACCTGGTTGTTCTTCACCATTCACCATGTGGCCTACGATGCCTGGTCAGCTCAACAACTGACCCTTGAACTGGCCGAGGCTTACCGGGCGCTGGCAGTGGATGAGCCTGCCCGGCAACCCGAACTGAGCATCCAATACGCCGACTATGCCGCTTGGGAACAGGAGTGGCTGGACAGCGAAAGCTGCCGACGGCACATCGATTTCTGGTGCGCACAGCTGGCCGATGCGCCAGCGCCGCTGGCATTGCCCCTGGACCGCCCACGTCCGGCGCCAGCTCAACGCCGCCACAGCGGCGCGGTGCTTGCCCGGACGCTGTCGCCGCAACTGGCGACAGCGGTCGAGGCGGCTATTCGTAACCATGGGGTGACGCTGTACATTTACGGTCTGACGGCTTTCAGTTGCCTGCTGTCGCGCTACAGCGGCGAGACTGACCTGTGCCTGGGCACTTCGGCCGCTCAACGCGATCGTCCAGAGCTGGTGCCGTTGATCGGCCCGCTGCTCAATACCCTGGTGATCCGTCAGCGCTTGCACGACAACCCGGACTTCGCCACCGCGCTGCTGCGCACCCGCGACACCGTCGCCGCGGCCTTCGATCATCAGTTACTGCCGTTTGAAAAGGTGCTCGAAAATATCGAGCGCCCACGTTCGAGTCCGCTGTTTCAGGTCATGTTCGTCCAGGTGGACTTGCCCGAGAGCCGCACCCTGAAATTGCCGGGTGTCGCGGTTGAAGTCCTTGATCCACCGCAGCGTCATGCACGTTTCGACCTCACGCTGCGCCTGGTGCGTAGCGCCGATTCGGGCCTGCGTTGTGAGATGGAATACAGCGATGAAGTGTTCGAGGCGGCGACGGTCGAGCAGATGCTGGACGACTTGTTGGCGATTCTCCAAGAGGCGTCAAGTCATCCCCAGTGCCGTCTGGCCGAGCTTCAGTTGGCTTCGCCGCCGAGCGAGGTGTGGGGGCCCGCGTTGGGCGCGATCCCCTTGCCATTGGACCAGCAGGTGCTTCATTGGGCCGCGCACACGCCGACCGCTGCGGCCTTGCGCAGCGTCGAGGGAAGCGTCGACTATGCCAGCCTCGGTGCCGCAAGCCGCGCCTTGGCTTCGCGATTGGCCGGCCAGGGCGTTGGGCCGGGGCAGGTGGTTGCGCTGTGCATGCCGCGTTGCGCGGAACAACTGCTGGCGACGCTGGCGTGTTGGCAGCGTGGAGCGGTCTGTCTGTTTCTCGACCCGGCACAGCCGCCACAGCGACTTGCGCAGCTCTTGCAGGACAGTGGCGCGAGCCTGTGGGTGACATTGGCCGATGCCCCTGAGACCGGCGTCCACATGGCGCGCCTGGTGCTCGGCGCCGCCGACTTGTCCGCCGTGGCCACCGAGGGGCCGGGTGAGAGCCTCAGCCAGCCACACCTGCCGGCCTACCTCGTTTATACCTCGGGTTCTACCGGCCAGCCCAAAGGCGTCCTGGTCACTCACGGCAACCTGGCGCATTACGCGAGCGCGGTGGGTCAACGCCTGCAAGCGAAGCCGGGCAGCCGCTGGGCGACGTTGGCGACCGTGGCCGCGGACCTGGGGCTGACGTGCGTGTTCGCTGCGCTGAGCGCCGGCGATCCGCTGATCCTGCCGCCTGCGTCGTTGACCTTCGATCCGCCCGGCTGGGCCGACTTTCTTGACGAGCATCCCGTGGATTGCCTGAAGATCGCGCCTTCTCACTTGCGCGGTCTGTTGGCCCTGGACGATGCCCGACGGGTCTTGCCCAGGGATCTGTTGATCCTGGGCGGTGAGGGTTTCGACCCCACCTTGTTCGCACGGGTGCGCGAATTGGCGCCGCAACTGCGCATCTTCAACCACTACGGGCCTTCGGAAACCACGGTGGGGGTGATTTGTGGCGAAATTCTCGCGCCCGACTCGCTGGACTCGGGGCTGTATCTGCCCTTGGGACAGCCGTTATCGGACTGCCAGCTGCGCATCGTCGACGGCAACGATGTCTCCGTGCCGCTGGGTGTCGCCGGTGAGTTGCTGATCGGTGGTCCTCAGGTTGCCCAGGGCTATCTCGGTCAACCGGAGCTGACCGCCCAGGTTTTCGGTTCCACACCCCAGGGGCAACGCTTTTATCGCAGCGGTGACAGGGTTCGCCTGGATCGCCACGGGCGGTTGGTGTTCCTGGGGCGTCAGGACGACCAAGTCAAGATCCGTGGTTTTCGCGTTGAGCCGGGCGAAGTCAGCGCCTGGCTCAATGCTCAGCCTCAGGTGCGCGAAGGGGTGGTACTGGCCTGTGAAGTGAAGGGGCGCACGCAACTGGTGGCGTACCTCAGTCCGTCCTTGGCAGCCGAAGTCTTGGCGAGCCTGCAAGCCGAGGCCAGGCGTCAATTGCCGGAGCACATGGTGCCCAGCCATTGGTCGGTGCTGGATGCATTGCCGCTGACGGCCAATGGCAAGCTGGATCGACGTGCATTGCCTGAACCGGCTGAGCAAGCGTCGTCCGCTGTCTCCGCTCGGCCACCCAGTGGCGCCACAGAACAGCGCCTGGCGCAGTTGTGGTGCCAGATCCTCGGCTGCACCCAGGTCGGGCGCGAAGATGATTTCTTTGCCCTAGGCGGCGATTCGATTCTGAGCCTGCAATTGATTGGCCTGGCTTCGCGCGAAGGGCTCAAGCTACAACCGCGCGATGTCCTGCAACATCCCACCCTGGCGGCCATGGCCCTGTGCATCGATGGGCGGTTGGACCCCGTGGTGCTGACCGTCCTCACGGCCTTTCGCGAACTGCTTGGGCAGCCCGGCCTGGGGCCGGACGCTGACTTCTTTGCCGAGGGCGGGGATTCGATCCTCAGCCTGCAATTGATCGCGCGCCTGCGTCAGGCCGAACTGCGCCTGATGCCCCGGCAACTGCTGGAAAACCCCACCGCCCGGCAACTGGCCGGGGTACTGACTGCCTCAGTGTCACCGGTCGTTGCACCACCGCCGGCAACCGAAGCCTTGGCGTCGCCGCGTGCACTGTCCCACGCCCAGCAACGGGTGTGGTTCATGCAACAGCTCGATCCGACTGCGACGGCCTACAACGTGACGCAATTGCTGGCCTTGCGTGGTGACGTGGATGTGCCTCGACTGCAACGCACCTGCCAGACCCTGGTCGCGCGGCATGACGCCTTGCGCTGCCGGTTCTTTGAAGCACAAGGGCAGGTCTGGCAGCGCCTGGATGAGACGGCCTGTGCGATCTTCAACGTGCATGACCTCCATGGCCTGGATGAGTCGCAACAGGTCGCGGCCATCGCCACGGCCGCCCAGCGCGTTTTCGATCTGGTCCAGGGACCGTTGCTGGCAATCGACTTGTTTTGTGTGGCGCCGGGTGACTACCGGTTGCTCTTCAATGTGCACCACATTGCCGTGGACGGCTGGTCCATGGGCTTGTTGGTTGAGGATTTTGCGCTGATCTACCAGGACCAGGACCAGGCCGCACCCGCGACCACCGGGTTGCTGCCGCTGATCGAAGCTCAGCGGCGCGACCTGGAGGGCGCACAGGGCAGCCAGTTGCTGGCGTATTGGCAACAACGCTTGCAAGGCCTGAGCAACGAGCCGCTGGAGTTGCCGGACCACTGCGCGCGTCCGGCACTGCAGGCGTACGCCGGTGCCCGTAGCGAATTTGTCTTGCCTGGCCCGTTGAGCGCAGCTATCGATGCCCGGGCCAGGGCATTGGGGGTCACGCCCTTCGTGCTGTATTTCGCCGCCTATCAACTGCTGCTCTGGCGTCATGGCGGGCGCAATGACTTCGCCATTGGCTTGCCAGTGGCAGGGCGCGAATCGGCCGAGAGCCAGGCATTGGTCGGCTTGTTCGTCAACACGTTGGCGCACCGGGTACAGATCGATGCCCGGCAAAGCCTGCAAGCCTTTATCTACGACCTGAACGGGCGATTGGCCGGTGACTTGGCCCATCAGGCGCTGCCGTTCGAGCAATTGTTGGACATGCTGGATGTCGAGCGTAGCCTGGACCGCACGCCGATATTTCAGACGATGTTCAACTATCAGGCTGACCACCGCGATGCGCGCAGCCTCAGCCTGCCCGGCATCAGCGTGGCGTCACTGGCGTTGCCGGATGGCGTGGTGAGTGCCAAGTTCGACCTGACGTTCAATGTGTTCAGCCAAGGCCGTGGGGCCGACGCCCGCACCGGTTTGATCGTCGAGTACGCCACCGCGTTGGTGCGCCCTGGCACCAGCCAACGACTGGCGGAGGATTACCAGGGATTGCTCGCCAGCCTGGCCAACGTCGATCTTCAGCAGCGCTTGCTGGAAGTGCCCCTGGGTTCAGTCGCCAGCCTGGCTACGGCGGGCACGTCCTCGCTTTTGAATGGCGAAGCGGATTTCGTCACGCGCTTCGAAGTACAGGCCGCCGTTCATCCTGATCGTATCGCGGTGTGCTGCGCCGATCGCCGCTTGAGCTACGCCGAACTGGATGCCCAAGCCAACCGCCTGGCCCACTGGTTGCTGGCGCAGGGCATCGGCCAGGAATCGACGATTGCCTTCTGCCTGCCTCGAGACGAACGGCTGCTGGTGTGCCTGTTGGGGATCCAGAAAGCCGGTGCCGGCTACCTGCCGTTCGACCCGGCTCACCCACCGGCACGCCAGGCGCAGATTCTCACCCGGGCGCGGCCGCAATTGCTGCTCTGCGATACGCTGTCCGCAGACTTGCCCGGGCACCTGCGCAGTTGCCTGTGGGCGGACCTGCCGTTGGCGCAGTGTTCCGCTCAAGCCCCGGCCTTGCCGACAACGCTTGAGCAGTTGGCTTATACGCTCTACACCTCGGGGTCGACCGGGCAGCCCAAGGGCGTGCAGATCAGTCGCGGCAGTTTCGCCAACTTCCTGCTGGCCATGGAGGAGGCGCTGCCATTGGAACACGTGCAGCGCTACCTGGCCCTGACCACCGTGACCTTCGACATTTGCGGCCTGGAGCTGTGCCTGCCGTTGGTACGCGGTGGCACGGTGGTGCTGGCCGACGATGAAGAGCGACAGGACCCGGTGTTGCTCGCGCGCCTGATCCAGCACCAGGCCGTGGATCTGATTCAGGCCACGCCGGCCACCTGGGCGATGCTGTTGCAAGGCGATCGCCGGGCACTGGCCGGGCGTGTGGCCCTGGCCGGCGGTGAGGCGCTGGCGGCGGAGATGGCAAGCGAACTCAGGCAATGCGTGGCGCACCTGGTCAATGTCTACGGCCCGACAGAAACCACGGTGTGGTCCACCCAGACGCCGATCGATGCCCTGCAATCGCCCGTCGCACCGATTGGCCGGCCGCTGCTCAACACCCGTTGCCACGTCCTTGATGAGCACCTGTGCGAAGTGCCTCCCGGCTGTGTGGGTGAGCTTTATATCGCCGGTGACGGCCTGGCCCGCGGTTATGCCGGGCAGCCGGGGTTGACCGCCGAACGCTTCATTGCCGATCCGTTCGGCCGCGAGGGCGGGCGGTTGTACCGCACGGGCGATCTGGCGCGTTGGCAGCCCGATGGGCAGCTGTATTACCTCGGTCGCACCGATGATCAGATCAAGTTGCGCGGTTATCGCATCGAACTGGGGGAGATCGAGGCCGTGCTGCTCAGTCACCCCGAGCTGCTGCAGGCGGTCGTGACCGTGCAAGGCGAGCACCTGGCCGCCTTCTGGGTCGCCAGTCCCGACAACCCGCCTGACGAAGCCACGATCCGCAACTACTTGCAGACGCGTTTGCCGGCCTACATGTTACCGACGCATTTGCAGGCACTGGAGCAGTTGCCCCTCAATACCAATGGCAAAGTGGATCGCAAACGACTGCCACAGGTGCAGTTGGACGTCGGCGGTGCAGGTGTCGTCCAGCGTGCGCTGACGGCCAGCGAGACACAGCTGGCCGAGGTCTGGGCGGCGGTGTTGAACCGACCGCAGATTCCTGCCGACGGGCATTTTTTCCAGTTGGGCGGGCATTCGCTGATGGCGGCCCAGGTGCGTGCGCGCTTGCGCGAACAGGGCCTTGAAGTGCCGTTGCGCTGGTTGTTCGAAACGCCGGTGCTGGCGGACCTGGCGCAGCGCATCGAAGGCCTTGCGCCTCACCTGGACCTGGCTTCGTTGCAGATTCCTCATGTCGACCGACAGATCGATCAACCCTTGTCCTCGGCGCAGCAGCGGGTCTGGCTGATACAACAGTTGGATCTGGCTGACAGCAGCTTCAACATGAGCAGCAACGTACGCTTGCGCGGCCAGCTGGACAGCCACGCCCTGGAGCGCTCGTTGCATCGGCTGGTGGAACGCCATGCCATCTTGCGCACCACGTATCACCAGCGCGGCGGCGAGTTGTACCAGCGGATTCACGAACACCTGTCGGTGGCGTTGCAAGTGATTGCATCGAGCGCGACGCAGTGGCCGGCCGATGCCCGCGACATTGCGCTGCGACCGTTCGACCTCGGTGGCGAGGCACCGCTGCGGGCGGTCCTGTACCGCCTCGGTGAGCAGGACCATGTGCTGCAACTGGTCATGCACCACATTGCCTCCGACGGCTGGTCCGGCGCAGTGCTGGTCGATGAGCTGATCCAAGGTTACGAGGCGTACAGCGCGGGTGTTCTGCCGCCACAAGACGAACTGGCGATCCAATACGTCGACTACGCGGTATGGCAAGGTTCTGCGGCGGTACAGCGGCGTCAGCGTGAAGGCCTGGATTTCTGGCGACAGGCCCTGGCCGGCATTCCCGCGCAAGTGCCATTGCCTTTCGATTTCCCACGTCCGGAGCGAGACAACGGCGCCGGGGCGGCCTTGGACTTTCAATTGCCGGCGGCCACGGTTGGCCGGTTGAAGGCCTTCGCGCAAGACAGCGCAACGTCGCCGTTCATGGTGCTGCTGACCTGTTATGCCGCCGTGCTGCAGCGCGAAACCCAAGGACGCGACCTGGTCATCGGTACGGATGTGGCCAACCGCGAGCATCCTGCCACGGAGTCTCTGATCGGCTTCTTTGTCAATCTGCTGGCCTTGCGTATCCGCCTGCAACCGGAGTTGAGTTTCCGTGAGCAAGCGCAGCAGGTCCGGGAGGTTTGCCTGCAAGCGTTCGCCTGGCAGGACACGCCGTTCGAACGTGTCGTCGAATGCCTGGAACTGCCACGGGTGGCGAATGTGCATCCGCTGTTGCAAACGTTGTTCGTGCTCGACAACACGCCGCGGCAACAACGCCAGCTTGGCCACTTGCAGGTCGAGCCACTGACGGGCGAGCAGCACCATTCCAAGTTCGACATGGCCCTGTTCGCCAGCGAAGACGGCGATGGGATCAGCCTGCGCTGGGTGTATCGCACCAGCCTGTTTCGCCGGGGCACGGTCGAACGCTTGCGTGATGCCTTCCAATCGCTGCTGGACCTGGCCCTCGGTGCGCCAGACAACCCAATCGATACCTTGATTCTGACTCCAGGAGGAGTTGTCACAATGTCCACGGACAATCCGTTGCAACGCAAAATGAGCAAATTGGGCAAGATGCGCCAGAGCGGGTCGCCTGTCACCCGCGAGCCCTTCGAAGCCCGACCGCTGCGCGAAGGCTCGAAGTTCCCCTTGTCGATTCGGCTGCGTGACCGTGAACTGGCGCCGGCCATCTGGGCTGAAGCCAACCGTGAAAAGGTCGAAAACTGGCTGCTCGAACACGGTGGCATTGTCTTCCGTGGCTTTGATTTGCCGACGCCGGCGGCGTTCGAAGCTTTTTGCCAGGCCTTGTGTCCTCAGTTGTATGGTCAGTACGGTGACCTGCCAAAGGAGGAGGGTGGCAAGAACATCTACAAGTCCACGCCCTATCCCAAGGACCGGATGATCCTGTTTCACAACGAGAGTGCTCATCAGCATCGCTGGCCGCGCCGGCAATGGTTCTACTGCCAGACGCCGGCCACGTCCGGCGGCGCGACCCCGATTGTCGACAGCCGTCAGGTCTACCGAGAACTGCCGGCCTGGCTGCAAGCGAACCTGCGACGCAAGCAACTGATGTACGTGCGTAATTTCAGCGCCAGCCTGGACGTCAGTTGGCAGCATTTCTTCCAGACCCAGGAGCGTGCCGACGTCGAACGGATCTGCCGTGAGAGCAATATCGAGTTCCAGTGGCGCGGCGCCAACGATCTGCACACCCGGCAGGTGTGTCCCGCGGTCATCCTGCACCCGTTGACGGGAGAGGAGAGCTTCTTCAATCAGATTCAGCTGTATCACCCGGCCTTTCTCGATGCCGATGTGCGCGAGCAGTTTCTACGCGACGGTGAAGCCTCGATGCCCAGGCAGGTGTTTTACGGTGACGGTTCCGAACTCGAGCCCGAGGCCATCGAGGCCATCAACACGGCCTATGACCGTTGTGCCGTGCGTTTCGACTGGCAACAGGGGGATGTGGTCATGCTCGATAACATGATGGCGGCACACGCCCGGGACCCGTTCGAAGGCGAGCGCAAAATCGTCGTGGCCATGGGGGAAATCTATGGCCGTGACCAAGTGATGGCTGCGCCGGCGCAGACCGAAGAGACACAGGTAGAGTGGAAACCATGATGGACCTTGGACTCACGCTTTCACCCCAGCAAAAACAACTGGCCCAGGCCAATCCGCACGCCTGGCGCTGGGTTCGCATGCAGCTGGCGGGCGTGCCCGGAGGCATCGTCGAACAGCGCCTGCGCGACGGCTTGCAGCAGCATCAGGCGTTGCGCCTGCGCTACCAGCGTCCGGTCGGCGCCACCGGCCTGCGTCAACGGGTGGTCGAGCCAGGCGACCTTCGCCTGAACTGGCGTCAGGGGCGCTCGGGTGACGGGCACGATGAGCAAACATGGCTGAGCGATGCCCAGCAACGTTGCCTGGCCGAACAACCCGATGTATTGGCCTGGTTGCTCGACGATTGGTTGCTCTTGGCGGTCCCGGTGTATTCGCTGGACCCGCGCAGCCTGATCCAGTTGCAGGAGCAGTTGCTGGGTCGCGCCGCGCCCTTGGACGCCGACCCCATGCAGTACGGTGAATACGTCGAATGGATCAATGGCCTGCAACTGGACGAAGATGCCGAGCAGGGCGCGCAGTTCTGGCGCAACCAAGCCCTGCAGGAAGTGCCGGGCATGCGCCTGATCGAACGCTATGGCATCGCCAGCGGCAGCCATGCCGTCGTCCGGCTAGCGCTTGCGCAGACACTGCCGGCGGCCTTGACGGCCCTGGCCGAGCGCGAAGGTGTGGCTGTCGAGCCACTGGTCCTGGCTGCCTGGGGGGCATTGCTGGGCAGGCTCAATGGGCAGCAGCACGGCCAGTTGGGTTTGCAGCACGATCCTCGTGATGACTACGAGGAGCTATCGGGCGCCTTCGGGCTGTTCGAGCAGACCCTGCCGATGATGGTGCAGTTGTCCGAGCACAGCACCTTGGTCAACCTGGCGCGGTCATTGGCGCGGCAACTGGAAAACGCCGTGGCCTGGCAGGAATATGTCGGCCAGGCCCAGTTGCTGCCAGAGTGGCGCGCCAGTTTCCAGACCGGGCTGCGTGTCGTGCATGCACCGTCGCTGCATGGCTTGCAGGTCCTGTCCTTCGATACACCGGTCGAGCTGCAATTGCAGCTGACGCTCGATGCCCAGGGCAGCGCAGAGCTGGCACTGGTCTACGATTGTGGCCTGTACCGTGAAGTCCAGGTGCAGATGGTGCTCAAGCGCTTCGCCCATTGGCTTGAACAATTGCTGCAGTCGCCCAACGCTCCCATCCATGGCGTCGATGCCCATTTGCCCGAGGAACTGTCGGCGTTGCCGACCCGTCCCGCCCTGGCACCGGATCTCGATATCGTCGCCACCGTGCGCGAACACGCCCGGACACAACCGGACCGGCCAGCGCTGCGCTATGGGGAGCAAATATTCTCTTACGCCGAACTCGATGCCCTGAGCGATCGGGTTGCCGGCAGCCTGCGTCAGGCCGGTGTCGGCCGTGAGCAAGTGGTCGGCCTGTACCTGCCGCGTGGGGCGCAGATGCTGATCGCGATGCTGGCCTGCTTCAAGGTCGGTGCTGCCTATCTGCCCCTGGACCCTCAACAACCCCCCCTGCGTCTGGCCGGCATCATCGATGATGCTCGACCTGCGTTGTTGCTGCACGCAGAGGGGCTAGCGCCCGATACTTCGGTGAACACGCTGTGCTGGTCGCAGGCATGCACCGGGCCGGTGTTCGATTCGCCGGTGCAGGGCACGGCGCAAGACCTGGCCTACGTGCTCTATACCTCCGGGACCAGCGGCAAGCCTAAAGGTGTGCAGATCGAACAAGGTCAATTGCGCCACTACGTCACGCAGGTGACTCGCGCGCTCCAGTTGCCCGAGGCCGGGCACTATGGCCTGGTGTCCTCGCTGCTGGCGGATCTTGGCAATACCGTACTGTTTCCTGCCTGGTTGCAGGGCGGCTGCGTGCATGTGCTGGAGCAGTCCACCGTGACGGATGCTCGTGCGTTCGCCGAAGCGCTTCAGCGCTACCCGTTGGACGTGCTCAAGATCGTCCCTTCGCACCTCGAAGCGCTGATGGGCGAACACGCGACCCAGGCAGTGCTTCCGCGCCGGGTCCTGGTGCTGGGCGGCGAGCCGATCGGTGAGCCTCTGCTGAACCGTTTGGCCCAAGCGAAACCCACCTGTCGCCTGTACAACCATTACGGTCCGACGGAGACCACCGTAGGGGTGTTGTGGCGGGCGATCGATATCGACCAGGGCGTGAGTGGCAGCGCCTTGAATCAGGTCTTGGGCGATAACCGCATCCACTTGCTCGATGACCAGCAACGACCGGTCCCGCCCGGCCAGGCCGGGGAGCTTTGCATCAGCGGCGCCAGTGTCGGGCGCGGCTATGTGGGCGGTGTCGGTGGCAGCGCCTTTGGTGTCGATCCGCTCAGCGGCAGCCGCTTGTATCGCACCGGTGATCTCGCCTTGCGCCAGGCCGATGGCGCACTGCGCATGCTTGGACGCAATGATCAGCAGGTTAAAATCCGCGGGTTTCGCCTGGAGCTGGCGGAAGTCGAGCAGGCGTTGTTGGCCCAGCCAGGCGTATTGCAGGCCGCTGTCCTGCTGGACGGCGAAGGCGATCATGCACGCTTGCTGGCTTTCGTGGTCAGGGACGAGACCGGAGGGCAGACCACCGAACAGCTGTGTGCCGCCCTGGCTCGCCAGCTGCCGGACTACATGCTGCCCAGCGCTGTCCTTGCGCTCAAGACGCTGCCACTCAACAGCAATGGCAAGCTGGATCGCAAGAACCTGCTCGAACGTGCCCGGCAACGCTTGCAGAGCACCCGCGTGGCACCTGTCGGCGAGCTGGAAACTGCCATCTTGGCCATCTGGTGCGAGGTGCTTGGCGTTGACGACCTGGGGGTGACCGACCACTTCTTCAACGTTGGCGGGCACTCGCTGGCGGCGATCAAAGTGGTCTCGCTGATTCGCGAGCGCCTGTCGCTCGAATTGCCTACCAACCTGCTGTTCGAACGGCATACCGTGCGCGAACTGGTCCACGGCCTGGGCAGCGACGACGGCGGTGGCCCCTGGAAAGTCTTGCATGACGCGGATGAGCAGTCGCCGGCCTTGCTGCTGGTACACGGCGCGCAAGGGCACCTGCAGGCGTATCAGCCGCTGGTGGACAATCTGAGGGGCAAAGCCGCTGTCTTTGGCCTGGCCGCCCTGGAAAATGGCTGGGGTGAGGGCGACATGGACGCGTTGTTGCAGCAATACGTGGCAAGCATCCCCGCGCAGTTGAAACAGCGTCCGTTGGTGCTGCTGGGCTGGAGCCTGGCGTCGCGCCTGGCGTTGGCGCTGATCCCCCATCTGCAAGCCAACGGCTTTACCGTCGAAGGGCTTGCAGTACTCGACCATGATGCGCAGCGCAGCCTGGCCGGCGAGGGCGATGAGGCGGGCCAGTTGATTGCCGATGTCGCCTTCTATTGCCGCAGCCACGCCCAGCCCATGGGCGAGTCGCTGCGCGAGCGCTTGACGGGGCTGCTGGCCGGCCTTGACTACGCCGAGGGCGTTGCCCGGTTGCTCGACGATGCCCAGGTGCGTGCGCATCTGCGATGGGAAGCCGCCGATGCTGATTTGCTCGCACTATTGGCGCAGTATCGGGCAATCAAGCTGCGTTTGTACGAATATGCCTTGCCCACCGTCGATGTACCGCTGTGGCTCTGGCGCGGCAATGCCCATGCCGACTTGCGCGCCCAGTGGCAAGCGCATACCCGCCAGGCTGTCCACCAGTGGACGCTGGACGTGGGCCATCACGAGATACTGGGGGAGCCGCGCTTGGTCGAAAACCTGTTGCCTTTACTGTTGGAAACCTCTGCCAAGGTGGTGTCGGCCTCATGATCCTATTGAAAGAACTGCTGCATGACGCTCGATGGCGCATTCTGCTGGCGATCCTGAGCAGCGCCTTGAGTGCAGCCACCAGCATCGGCCTGATCGGCTACATCAACCGCAGCCTGGATCATGGTCTCGATGATATGGGCCGGGGCTTGTTGCTGTTCGGCGGTTTGCTGATCCTGTTGTTCATCAGCGGTGTCATCTCGCAATGGTTGCTGGTGCAGATCGGCCATCGCCTGGTCTACCAACTGCGCCTGCGGCTGGTGGGCAAGGTATTGGGCACTGCACTCGAACGCATCGAGCGGTTGGGCAGCCCGCGTATCTACAACGCGCTGACCAAGGACGTGACCACCGTCGCCACGGCGTTCAAGCAGCTGCCGATCTCCTTGTACAACGGCCTGCTGTTGTTGGCAGGGTTGGCCTATATGGCCTGGCTGAGCCTGCCGTTCTTCTTTCTGACCCTCGGGGTGATCGCGTTCGGAGTAGGGCTTGATGTATTGCTCGGGCGCAAGGTCAAGACCCTGATGCAGGCCGTACGACGGCAGGATGATCAACTGACCGAACAATTCGAGGCCGCCATCCAGGGTCGTTGCGAGTTGGGCCTGAGCCGGGAACGCCGCCACTTGCTCTATGAACACAGGCTCGAACCCATCGCGCGGGCCTCGTTGGACGCGTCGGTACGGGCTGACACTTTGTGGGCGGTGAACCTGAACTGGACGACACTGCTGGTGTTCGTACTCATTGGCACGCTGTTCTTTCTCGGCCAGGGGCTAGGGTTGCTCAGCCAGCAGGTGGTGGTGGGCTACGTGCTGGCGATCATGTTTCTGCGCACGCCGATATCGATGATCCTCGACGCCATTCCCGCGGTCATTCGCGGCCATGTCGCCTTGCAAGCCATCGATGCCCTGGCGCTGGGTGAGACGGTGCAGTTCACGACGCCTGCGCAAGCGGCACAACCTTTCGGCGAGTTGCGCCTGTCAAACGTGCGCTATCGCTATCCGGGGCAGCGTGACGAGTTCGCGTTCGAACTGGGGCCGATCGATCTGTCGATTCGTCGCGGTGAGTTGATTTTCATTGTCGGTGGCAATGGCAGCGGTAAATCGACCCTGGCCAAGCTGCTGACAGGGCTCTACGTGCCCACTTCGGGGCAGGTTTCGCTCAATGGCGTGGAACTCGATGCCAGCACCAGTGAGTGGCATCGCGAGCATTTCGCCGCCATTTTTGCCGACTTCTACCTGTTCGCCGATGTGCTGGGCGAGGCTGGCAACCATGAAGGGCTCGAGGCGCGGGTGGATCACTATCTCGACCGCCTGGGTCTGGCTCATAAGGTTGAGTTCGCGGCCGGGCGCCTGTCGACCACGGCGCTGTCCCAGGGCCAGCGCAAGCGCCTGGCGCTGTTGCTGCTCATGATGGAAGGCCGGGAAGTGTTCCTGCTGGACGAATGGGCGGCCGATCAGGATCCGGTGTTCCGTCATGTGTTCTACAACGAACTGCTACCCGAGCTGAAGGCGGCCGGCAAGACCGTGATTGCAATCACCCATGACGACCGTTATTTCGATGTCGCCGACCGGGTCTATCGTCTCGACTACGGCCATCTCGTGGACTATGACCGAACGGCGGAAAACCCGTTTCAACTGGCGAAATAGCGTTGCCATCAGGCGGGCTGTTCCTGCCGTTTGCACTCATCGAGGGGGCAACTGCTGCAATAGCCGACGCCGGGAAGGCGGTAGCGAATGCAGCAGATGCGCCTCAGGCGCTGCGGCTCGTCTTCGCCGACATCCTGGTAATGCACGGGGGCGAACAACGGATTGCGCTGACCATTGGGGCGCAGGCGGCTGGTCAGGATTTCTCTGGCCGGTGCGGTGCTGTCTGCGTTGGCGAGCGGGTGAAGATCGATCCGGCTGGTGACGAACTCGAAGGTATTGCCGGCATTGCTCCAGAACAACCGGGGCGACGCCCGGGAGGCACTGACCAGGGTTTCGATGACGGGCTCCAGGTGGCCCTCGATCAGGGTATGGAATCGTTCGAAGGCCGTGCAGGGGGGCAAGGGGCGGCCCGCATGGGCCAGGTGCAACGCTTGTGGCCTGGCGTCATGGCCCAGTTGTATCCCCGTGTCGGCCAGGGCAAGCGGCAGATCGTATTGCTGGAGCAGATTGGCCGCCATCACCGGTGCCAGGAATGTGCTGAAGTACCATTTGGACCACAGCGAGACCAGGGCCAGGCGCTCATCGGTTTTGTACCGTGCCTGCAGGTCGTCGACGAACGCGTTGAAATGCCCGGGCTCGAAGAACCTGTCTCCCGGTACGTCCGTACGAGGATGGCTGCGCAGTTGCAGCTTTTCACCATGGTCGGCGAGCGGACCGGTGAACAGCGGGGCAAGGCTGGGGATCATCGACTCATCCGTGGACCGCGAATTGAGAGAGGTTATCGTTCAGAAGGGCTCGAAGTATAAACAGGGTATTGCCGCGATGCGACTGTTCGACGTCGAAATGAAATTTTGAGAAACAAGCATAAATTTTGAGATATTAATGAGAATCGATACTATTAGTATTGTATCGTAGGGTCCTTCCCGTCATACCCGTCAAGGAGCAAGCAATGAGTTTGGACAGTCCGGATACGCGCTTTCTGGTGGTCGTCAATGATCAAGAGCAGTACTCAATCTGGCCGGATTATCGAAGTGTGCCCAACGGCTGGCGCACGCTCGACGTGAGCGGCAGCAAGCAAGAGTGCCTGGACTATATCGATAAGGTCTGGACCGATATGCGCCCGCTAAGCTTGCGCCAGGCCATGCAGGAACAAGGACAGGGCTGATCGCCCGCGACAGAGTTTCTTCACCTCAGGGATTCAATATGGAAAGCGTCCAGCCCCGTCTACCCTCCAGCGCAACCTTCACGCTGGAACAGTTTCGTCAGCAAGCGCCGCGTGAACTGAATACCAACCCGTATCTGCAACGCCAGGCCGCCCGTGAGTCGAATGCCCGGTCTTATCCGCGGCGTATTCCATTGGCGCTGCAGGAAGCCCATGGCCTTTATGTCCGCGACACCCAGGGGCAACTGTTCATGGATTGCCTGGCGGGGGCGGGGACTCTGGCGTTGGGGCATAATCACCCGGTAGCCATTGCGGCCATGCGACAAACGCTCGACTCGGGCTTGCCCTTGCATACCCTGGATCTCACGACACCGGTCAAGGATCGTTTCGTCGAAGACCTGTTCAACGCGCTGCCGGAAAACTTTGCCCGTCATGCGCGCATCCAGTTTTGCGGTCCGACCGGTGCCGACGGCATCGAGGCGGCCTTGAAACTGGCCAGGACGGCCACCGGACGCAAACCGATCCTGTCGTTCTCTGGCGGCTATCACGGCATGACGCTGGGAACATTGAGCCTGATGGGCAACCTGGGGCCCAAACAGGCCCTGGGTTCGCTGATGGCTGACGTGCAGTTCCTGCCATTCCCTTATGACTACCGTTGCCCGTTCGGCATTGGCGGCGAAGCCGGGATCGATGCAGGCCTGCATTTTATCGAACAACTGCTCAGCGACCCGGAATCGGGCGTCTTGCCACCTGCGGCCGTGGTGGTCGAAATCGTACAGGGCGAGGGTGGGGTGATCCCGGCACCGATCCGGTGGCTTCAGGGCCTGCGCCAGTTGACGCGCAAGTTTGGCGTGGCGCTGATCGTCGATGAAGTACAGACCGGGCTGGGCCGTACCGGCAAACTGTTTGCATTCGAACATGCGGATATCGAGCCGGACATCCTCGTGCTCTCCAAGGCCATCGGCGGCGGCCTGCCGCTGGCCGTGATGGTGTACCGCGAAGAACTCGATACCTGGAAACCAGGCGCCCATGCCGGCACTTTCCGCGGCAATCAGATGGCGATGGCGGCGGGGGCTGCAACGTTGCGCCACATCATCGGCGAAGACTTGCCTGGGCACGCCGAGGTCATGGGGCAACGATTGATGGGGCATCTGCGTCGGCTGCAAAGCGATTATGCGTGCCTGGGTCAGGTCCGCGGCCGAGGATTGATGGTTGGGGTGGAGATCGTCAGCGATACGCCGAGCGATAACCGTGTACCGGCAGCGGACACGGCCCTGGCCCAGGCCATCCAGCGCCAATGCCTGCGCCTGGGTGTCATTCTGGAGCTTGGCGGGCGCCATGGAGCCGTTGTGCGTTTCCTGCCGCCGTTGATTATCCAGCCTGGAGAAGTCGACGTGTTGGTTGAACTCTTCCGCGTCGCTTTGGCCAATGCGCTGACAGAGGTCAAGGGAAGGGCGCTGCACATCGCGTAAAAACCTGGCAGTGACGCTTGAAACAATGCCCCGATTTATCGGGGCATTGTTTTTTGGGCGCGCTCGGCGGCGGGAGTGAGGCGGTATTCAGCCGTAAACCTTCGGCATCCTTTGAGGATTCAGGGGGGTCAGCGGCAAGATCAGGCCCGTCAAGGACTGAGTAGAGCTGGCCGATGGCACTTCGCAGGCTTTCTCCTGATTCGATGCAACGAATGTCGCGTGGTGGCCTCCTATGAAAAAGAGCGGCGCTTCGGTTGGAGAGGGGCGACTGCGGTTTTTTCCATGACGGAGGTGATTGTGTCCATGACGGCAGCCGAGAAAAATCATGTCGACTGGCTGGTCGAACAATCGATGCTCAATGCTGCGAGGAAGCGCGCCAAGCTCTACTCGGGCCAGGGACGGATGTGGCAGCAGCCCTATGCGCATACTCGGCCTCGCGACGCCTCGGCATTGGCTTCGGTGTGGTTCACCGCGTATCCGGCCTCCATCGTTACCCGCGAAAATGGCACTGTGCTTGAAGCGCTGGGGGATGAAACCTTATGGCATGCGCTGTCGAGAATCGGTATCCAGGGCATTCACAATGGCCCTTTGAAAAGGTCCGGTGGCCTTTCGGGCAGTGACTACACCCCTACGATTGACGGCAATTTTGACCGCATCGGTTTCGACATCGACCCGCAGTTGGGCACCGAGGCGCAATTGCAAGCGTTGACCCGAATGGCCGCCGCGCACAATGCGGTCGTCATCGAGGATGTCATCCCGTCTCATACCGGCAAAGGTGCGGATTTTCGTTTGGCCGAGATGGCGTATGAAGATTATCCGGGCCTCTACCACATGGTGGAAATCCGCGAGGAGGATTGGCCGCTGCTGCCCGACATTGCCGAGGGGCGCGATGCGCAGAACCTCACCCCGCAGCAGGTCGACGTTCTGCGAGACAAGCATTACATCGTCGGACAGTTGCAACGGGTGATCTTCTTCGAACCAGGCGTCAAGGAAACCGATTGGAGTGCGACCCCTGTGGTGATGGGCGTTGACGGCAAGCCGCGCCGTTGGGTCTATCTGCATTACTTCAAGGAAGGGCAACCTTCGCTGAACTGGCTGGACCCGACCTTTGCCGCTCAACAGATGATCATTGGGGACGCACTGCATGCCATCGATGTCTCGGGGGCGAAAATCCTGCGTCTGGACGCCAACGGATTTCTCGGCGTCGAGCGCAAGCTCGAAGGTACCGCCTGGTCCGAAAGCCATCCGCTATCGATCACTGCAAACCAGTTGCTCGCTGGAGCGATTCGCAAGGCCGGCGGCTTCAGTTTCCAGGAACTGAACCTGACCGTAGACGATATCGCCGCCATGTCCCACGGAGGGGCGGATCTCTCCTACGACTTCATCACCCGACCCGCCTACCAGCACGCCTTGCTGATGGGCGATGCCGAATTCCTGCGCTTGATGCTGCGGCAGATGCACACCCTTGGCATCGATCCGGGCTCGCTGATCCATGCGTTGCAGAATCATGATGAGTTGACCCTGGAGTTGGTGCACTTCTGGACCCTGCACGCCCACGATACTTACCTCTATCAGGGCCAGACCTTTCCCGGCAGCATCCTGCGCGAGCACATCCGCGAGCAGATGTACGAGCGCCTCACTGGAGAGCATGCGCCCTACAATCTGAAATTCGTCACCAACGGCGTGTCCTGCACCACCGCGAGCATCATCACGGCGGCGTTGGGGATTCGCGATCTCGAGGCCATTACGACGGCGGATATCCAGCAGATTCGCCAGGTTCATCTGCTGTTGGTGATGTACAACGCCATGCAACCTGGCGTGTTCGCATTGTCTGGCTGGGACCTGGTCGGCGCGTTGCCATTGCCGGCCGAACAGGTCGAGCATCTGATGGGCGACGGCGACACACGCTGGATTCATCGCGGTGCCTACGATCTGGTGGACCTCAACCCTGACGCGGCATTGTCGGCCGGCCAGATGCCGCGTCCGAAGACCCTGTACGGCAGCTTGCCAAGCCAGTTGAAAGATCCGGATTCGTTCGTCTCGCAGTTGCGCAAGATCCTCGCTGCGCGCCGTGCCTATGACATCGCCGCCAGTCGCCAGATACTGATTCCGGACGTCGAGCATCCGGGGCTGCTGATCATGGTTCACGAATTGCCGGCTGGCAAAGGTACGCAAATCACCGCGCTGAACTTCGGTTCGACGCCGATCACTGAAACCCTGCACCTGCCCAATATCGCACCGGGGCCGGTGGTCGACATCATCAATGAACGGGTCGAAGGCGACCTTACGCCCGAGGGCGAATTCACCATTACGCTGGATGCGTTCGAAGGGTTGGCGCTGCGGGTGGTGAGCAGCTCACCGATGATCTAGGGCTTGGGAAAGCGAGGTGGTTGATTGCTCAACCACCTCACGGTGTTTCAAACACTAAAGACACTCTTGTTTCAATGCCGTGCCGGTTTTGCGCTCATCACGTTGTTGGGTTGTGACGACTTTGGGTGCGCGCATCAACAACGGACCAAAGGTCGCCAGGATAGCGAGCATGATCAGCGGGAAAAACATCAGCGTGCTCAAACCGAAGTTGCTGACGATGACGGTGATGGCGGCGGGGCCCATAAGCATGCCGGAGAAGCCGATGCAGTTGACGATGCCGATATTGCGGCCTGCATGTTTCGGGTCCCTGCGCCCCGCGGCGGAAATCATCAGGGGGGCGATGCAAGACAGGCCAAGGCCGAACAATGCGAAACCGACGATGCCGGTCAAGGCGGTGCCCCCGACGATGGTGATGATCATGCCAAGGACGCACACTGCGCCGCATCCGAACACCACGCGTGCGTTACCAAACGCTGCGGCCAATCGATCACCGAAAAGCCGTCCGACGAACGCCGCGCCGACAAAGATGGAGACTGCCATGCCGGCCATCGAGGTGGTCGTCGAGAGCTCACGACGAATGTACTCCTGACCCCAGTCGGCAATCGCATTTTCCCCCATCATGCTGCCCAGCAGCAGGACGCCCAGGCCAATCATCACCAGCAGCGTTCTGGTCGATGGTCGCTTGCCAGCCTCGTCAGGCAGGTGTGCGCTGGCTTGCCAATCGGTGGGTGACGGCAGCGGGACGTCATCTTTGCCGAGCAACCATCGACTGAAAAAACAGCCTACGATGAACAGCGCTACGCCAAGCACGGTGTAGGGTACTTGCACGCTGTCGGTGTAGATGCCGGTCAACCAGCTGCACACCATCCCCAACAGAAAACCGCCCAGCGAATAGAACGCATGGAAGGCTGACATGATTGAGCGCTGGTAGAAGCGTTCGACTTGAACACCATGGGCGTTCAATGCGGTGTCCAGTGCTCCGCGCAGGAGCCCAAGGACCACGCCGAAGCACAGCGCGAACCAGAAACCGCTGACGAACCCCAGCGGGATGATGGAGAGCGGGTAGGCGAGTGCGCACACCGTAATGACCGGTCTTGCACCGAAGTTGTCCAGAAAACGGCCCACCCATAACGCGCCTGCCGCGGAGCCCACCCCGACCCCGAGTGCGATCAAGCCGAAGTTCGAATCCCCAGACTCGCCGGTAAAACCCAGCTGCGCCCTGAAAACGCTCACGCCCGTCGACCAGATGTACATCATGGCGCCGATCATCATGAAACCCAGGAACGTCGCGATGCGCGCCTTGCGGATTCGAATGGGTACGGGTGTTTTTTGAAGGTTGTTCATCAGGCTGCATCGCCCCTTTTGTTTTTGTGGTGTGCGTGTGCTTGGAATGAGGTTTGAGTTATACGTATAACTCCTAGAAAATATCTTCGCCTGTGAGCGTCTTGTCAACTTAATTTAGATGCATGGCCGCTCTCCAGGCTGAATGCTCCAAATTTGTGCGCGGCGAAGAAGCTTGCTTTGTGATAAGGCATTCGCCTCTATGCATGATTTAGGTTATACGTATAACTTTGTTTCCAAAATAAAGAGGTTTCCATGTCGTCTCAGGAATGGGAAGTGCAGTGCGCCACCCCGGATATGGCGGTTTATCGACTGACGTTCCTCATGTCGGGCCTGTGCATGGGCGCCTGGGCGCCGCTGGTTCCCTATGCTCGCACTCGGGCCGGGGTCGATGACGGTGCGCTGGGATTGCTGTTGCTTTGCCTCGGCCTGGGCTCACTGGTGATGATGCCTCTTGCGGGTGTCCTGAACGCGAGGAAGGGCTGCCGCTTTACCATGCACATCGGCATCGCATTGGTATTGCTGACCTTGCCGATGCTGGCGACGACTCATTCATTCGCCGGCTTGATGGCCGCCTTGATCGTGTTCGGCGCTGGGTGTGGCGCGGTGGATGTGACGATGAACGTTCAAGGGGTGATGGTCGAGCGTGCCACCGGCCGGTCGCTGATGTCCGGTTTCCATGGCTTGTTCAGCCTGGGTACGATTGTCAGTGCCGCAGGCATGACTGCACTGTTATGGCTCGGCGCTACGCCATTGCTGGCGAGCAGCGCGGTGATGGCGGCATTGGTCGCCTTTGTCTTGACTGCAGGCCGTCAGATGCTGGGGCGAAGCGGTGAGGAGGGCAGTCCGATATTTGTGAGGCCTACCCGCAAGGTTTTGCTGCTGGGCACACTCTGCCTGCTCGCCTTTCTCGCTGAAGGAGCGATTCTCGATTGGAGCGCGGTGTTTCTCACCGAGGAACGCGGGGTTGAGCACTCCATTGCCGGCCTGGGGTACGCAACGTTTGCGGTGATGATGGCCTTGGGGCGCCTGAACGGAGATCGGATCGTGCTGAAGCTGGGTTCGCGGGTCGCGCTCATCGGGGGTGGCTTGATCGTCGTCCTGGGCTTTTTGATGGTGATACTGATCACAAACTGGTGGTTGAACCTGGTGGGGTTCGCGGTCATCGGTGCAGGGTTGGCAAACATCGCCCCGGTCTATCTGTCACTGGCCGGCGCGCAACGGGCCATGCCCGGCGAGTTGGCCATCGCTGCGGCAACCAGCCTTGGCTACCTCGGTATTCTGATGGGCCCTGCGGTCATCGGCTTTGTCGCGTACTCCACCAGCCTGTCCGTCGCACTGCTCGCTGTTGCCTCATCCATGATTGCGGTGATGATCAGTGCGACTCGACTGATACCGAAGGTTTGCACTCAACGGTTACACTGAGCTCATGTTTTCATAACCTCCCATGAGGTTTTCAAAAAATTGGGAAGCAAACGATGGCATCCGTTTCAATGAAAGATGTAGCACTGGCGGCGGGGGTGTCTCAGCCTGCGGTGTCCTACGCCTACAATCGTCCCTCCAAACTGTCGCAAGCGCAGCGCGAGCATATCCTCGAGGTCGCGGCGTCCCTAGGCTATCCAGGGCCCAACGTGCTGGGACGAAGCTTGCGCTCGGGCAAGATCGGCGCGATCGGATTGATGATGATGGACAAATTGTCCCTGGCGTTCGCCGACCCGTGCACCATTGCCCTGTTGCGGGGGATCAGTGAAGTCGGCGAGTTGGAAAATGTCGCATTGACGCTGTTTCCCCTTAACAACAATCGCCTCGTCGGGCGCGGGCAGGCAGAGAATCATGGCAGCCTTGCCCTGCGCGGCCTGGTGGATGGTCTGATTATCTCGACGCTGCCGGACGATCACCCGGCGGTATTGGCTGTGGTGAAACAGAACATTCCGTTCGTAGTGATCGATTCGCCCCTGGTGGAAGATTCTTTCTTCGTCGGGATCGACGATCGAGGCGCCGCCCAGACTCAGATGCAGCACCTGTTGGAACTGGGGCATCGCAAGATTGGCATCATCATCGACCGGCTCAATCCTGATGGCTACCGCGGGCCGATTGACCAGCAACGCTTCAAGAGTGCCAGCGAGCGCATTGTCAGGGAACGTCTGACCGGATATGTGGAAGCGGCGAGCGCGGCCGGCCTGGCATTTGAGGACCTGAGCATCATCGAAGCCGGCGGGCTGGATTCCACGTCCGGGCAAGCGGCAGCGTTTACGCTGTTGACCTCCAACGATGTCACGGCGGTCGTGGCTTGCTCGGACGTCATGGCCATCGCTTGCATGAAAACCGCACATGCGCTTAGTCGTAAAGTCCCGCAAACGCTTTCCGTGATCGGCTTCGATGATATTCCCGAGGCTGTTCAGCTTGGCTTGACCACCATTGGCCAGCCGATGGTGGAAAAGGGTCTGTATGCAGCACGGATGTTGACAGAGCAGCTGAATGCTCCGGCAGGCTCGCGACTCGAACCGGAACGGAAAATTTTTCCCACAAAACTCATTGTGCGGACTTCGACGCAACATTTGCAGCCGACCGATGCTTGAGCCGTTGTGACGTTGTGACAAGGCCGCGGTGTGGAAACACACCGCGGCTTTTTTTCAGGTTGGCTTGCCGCTCAACTCGGCAGGCGCTTGAAATGTGCTGCAACCCGCAGGGCGTTGGCGGCGATGGTCAGCGCCGGATTGACCGCCGCCGAAGACGGAAAGAATGAGCTGTCGACCACCCAGACGTTATCCAGGTCGTGCAGCTTGCAGTTCACATCCAGCACGCTTGAGGCGGGATCCTTGCCCATGACGGCGGTACCGCATTGGTGCGAGTTGGTGGCGATGCCCATGCGTGCCCTGAGAATCAACGGATAACCTGCCTGACGCATGACTTTACTGGTTTTGCTGACCAGGCCTTCATGGGCTTTGAGGTTGTTCGGCGTCCAGAGCACTTTGATCGCATCACGTTGCTTGTCGTAGATGACCCGGTTGTTCTGTGTCGGTAGATCTTCCGAGGTCAGGTACAAGTCGACGCTATGGTCCGTGATGTAGCGTGAGGCGAATTTTGGAAGCCATGGGCGCATGGCGCTGATCATCGGCTCGCGGATCTTCCCCAGCATCTGCACATTGCCAAGCGGATACGGATTTTGCGGACTGGCGCGGTACCAGTCGTTGAGGGCAAGGGTCTTTTGAAAGGTCACCTTGTTTTTGCGCCGCGGGTCTACTGCGAGCATGAACGTGCTGTTATGCACCATGTAGTTGCGACCCACTTGCCCCGAGCTATTGCCCAAGCCCTCAGGGTGATGCTCGTTCGCTGATTTGAGCAACAGGGCGGCGGTGTTCACCGCTCCGCACGCCAGGACGAATCGTTTCGCACGAAGTGTCACGTCGCGGCCACCGCTGAGCCCATGGGCCTCCGTTACCGTCCGACCGTCCGCGCCTGTTCTCAGTTGTTTGATCAGGGTACGGGTCAACAACTTGATGTTCGGGCTGCGCAGGGCCGGCCTCAAGGCGCTGACTTCAGCATCGGCCTTGGCGTCCACGAGGCAAGGATATCCATCGCAGGTCGAACACAATACACAATCACCGCCGTCGCCATAATCCACGGCCGCAGGCATCACGAACGGCTTGAGCCCTGAACGGCGCATGCTCTGCTCCAGTGGCACCAGCGCCGGGTCATGTTTGAGCGCAGGCTGGGGAAAAGGGGCCGAGCGCCAGGGGTCGCTGGGATCCGAGCCCGCCGAGCCGTGAACCCGATAGAGTTTTTCGGCTTCGGCGTACCAGGGTTCCAGGTCGGCGTAACGGAGGGGCCATGCCGGGGACACGCCTTCGGCATGCTGAATTTCGGCAAAATCCTCTTCACGGAACCGGGGCAGCATGGCGCCATAGAATTTGGTGTTGCCACCGACGTAATAAAAGACCCCGGGGGAAAAGGGTTGGTTGGATTTATCCAGCCACTGCTCGGCATTGCGATAGCGGCCTTCGGCGAACACCGATTCGGCGCTCCAGTTCTGTATTTCACGGGGCAGGAAATCTCCCCGTTCGACGATAACGATGTCCAGCCCGCTATCGCGCAGGGCATGGGCAAAGGTCGAACCGCCCATGCCCGAGCCAATGATCACTACGTCACAGTTGATATTGCCATCTGCATCAGGTGTCACCACGTCGAGGGCGCGCTGATGGCGCGGCGCCCCCGGTTGTGGATTCAGCTTTGCATGATGCGAAATCAATGCATCACTCATTTAAGCCGCTCCAGGTTTTACAGGTGTTGTTCGGAGTTCCGGATTTGCCAGTACTCGTCCTGACGTTCGTCGGTGATGTACTCAGGAATCGGGAAGTCCCACCAGCCTGGGACCCAAGGGCCTGCGGCGTCGCGATCGGTCGGGATTTCGATCAGCACCGGCACGTTCAGGTCCAGGGCTTCCTGAAGGGTCGGCTCGAGATCCTCAGGGCGCTCCACACGATAGGATTTCAGGCCGAAGGCTTCGCCGACGGCTTTGAAATCCGGGCTGTAGGGCGTGCCGTCCGGATGGTTGAACTCGGTGCCGATATGGCGGCTGGTTTGCTTGCGCTGGCCACCACGGATCGACATGTACCCGGCGTTGTTCTGGATCATGAACACAACAGGGATGTTGTTGGTCACGCAGATCGCAATTTCCTGGGAGGTCATCAGGAAATCGCCGTCGCCCAGGATGCATATAACCGGTTGGTTCGGCGCCGCCAGCTTGGCCCCGATAGCCGCCGGGACGGCCCAACCCATGGAAGAGAATCCGCCAGAGGTCAGGTGGGTGCGCGGGGTATAGACAGGAAAGGTCTGTTTGACTGCCCCTTGAGTGTTGCCGGACCCGACCACCACGATGGTGTCACGGGGGAAAACCTTGCGCAGCGCGCCCAACGGACGTTGAGAGGTAAACGGGAAACGGTCGGAGTCACGGCGGCCGGCCAGTTTGGTTTCCCATTCCTCTTGATAGCCGCGCAGGTCGCTCATGTACGCCTGGCGATCCACCGTCTGGCCTTTCAAGCCTTCCACGATATGGGCCAGCGCGTACTTGGCGTCGGCACAAATGCCCACGGTCACCGGGTAATTCTTGCCGATCTCGTGCGGGTCGATGTCGATGTGGATCAACTTCGATGGCGGAATTGCAAAGGTCACACCCTTGGCATAGCTGGAGGACGACCAGTCGGTAAAGCGGCAACCCACAGCGATAATGACATCGGCGGTGGAGGCCACTTTGTTGCCGCACATCGTGCCGGTTTGACCGACGCTGCCGGCGAACAGCGGATGATCCTCCGGGAAGCCGCTTTTACCGTTCCAGGTCGTGACCACGGGTATTTTCCAGGCTTCGGCCAGGGCAAGCACTTCGGCGCTTGCCTCCCCCGTGATGACGCCGCCGCCGATCACCAGCACCGGGCGTTTGCACGCTTTCAATTCCTCAACCGCGCGGGCCGTAGCCGCCGGGTCCGGGAAACACTTGCCGATGGGGGTGCGTTCTTCCAGGGTGTGCAGGGTCACGTCAGCCGCTTCGGCCTGAACGTCCATCGGTATTTCAAGATGAACCGGACCCGGGCGACCAGTGACCATCGCGCTCCAGGCACGGTGCATCATGAAGGGCAGCTCTTCGACGCGGGTGGCGACCCAGTGGCGCTTGGTGACAGCCTCAGCGATTTTGGGGAAGTCGTTGTCGGTGTAGCGTTCCAGCTCTTGCAACAAGCCATGGCCGCGCATGTGCGTGGGTGGCCCGCCGGTGATCAGCATCAGGCTAGTGGAGTCGGTGAAGGCCGTGGCCATGCCGATCACGGTGTTGGCGGCGCCGGCACCGATGGAAGTGACGGCGGCCATCGGCTTGCCAGACACCCGGTAGTAACCATCCGCGAGATGAACCGCACTCTGTTCGTGGAAGACCTGGATGAATTTGAGTTTCGAGTCTTCTTCGAGGAAAGCGTCGGTGAGTGTCCAGATCCCGTGGCCGGGGATGCCAGCGACATATTCGACGCCGTAGTTTTTCAGGGTTTGGGCCACGATCTGGCTGCCGGTCAATTTAGTCATGACAGGACTCCTTGGGTTGATGAAAGTGCGGTGGATACGGTGGATTTACCGGTGTTTGCCGTGCGCCCACGGGTTGCCCAGTTCAGGCCCTGTTTAGTCAGGCGGCGGATGTTCGGGTCGGCCAGGTTGCTGGTGTCGTGTCCGATCGAGTGATAGAACACTCGGCCTTCGCCCCACTGACGAACCCAGGCGACCGGGCTGCGATTGCCCTTGATCCAGGGGAATGGGTTGCCGTCGAACGTGGTTTCGGCCAGCACATGAATGTTCGGGTCAACCTGCATGTAGTACTGCTCGGACCGAACCTCGAAATCCTCGACGCCCTGCGTGACCTCATGGGTGCGATCAATGATGTTGACCTGGTAAGGATGGGGAAACCCTTCGCCCATCGGGTGCTCAAGAAACGAGCCGCCCAGTACCCAGTGGTACTTGAGGCTGGCGCGAAATGCCGCGCCGGCGCCGTGCCAACCCACCAGCCCGGTGCCGCTTTCGATCGCTTCGAGCAGGCGGTTCTCCTGTGAAGCGGTCAGCGTTTCCGTGGTGACCGCATTGTTCCAGCCGATCACGATCAGGTCGTAACCGGTCAAGTCCCTGTCCAATGTGAAGATGTCGGTCGACTCTTCAACGTCGAAATCCAGCTCCTGGAAAACGGTCCGTGCCCATGCCGCGATTTCGTAGGGGAAATGGCCGGGCCAGCCACCGTACAGATACAAGACTCGACTCACGGTTGATCACCTCTTTAGGTTGGGTGTGATTATTAAGTTATACGTATAACCGCTTATTTAAGCTATCACTCAAAACCGAGGTGTCAATGCCTGGATCGATTTTTTAATGGTGAAGCCTAATGATTGCTTACAGCTGAGGCGGTTAACGTCGATTCGGCAAAGCTTGAGAGGGATTTCAGTCAGGGAGCTTTTTATGAAAGGAGGTTATACGAATAACGCTTTGGTCGTGCCAGAGCGGTCAGCGCTTGCACGAGTGCTTCAGCATTGCGTCTGTCCTGCGTCAGATCGCGTCATCAATCGGTAGGCTGCGAAATTGCCCGGGGCAGGGGGGTAGGAAAAGATGGACGTCAGTGCGAGTGCATGCCGCGTGCATCAAGAACTACCTGGAGCAAATTGATGATTCGTTATCTGAAAAAAAGTAAGCCTGTCGAAGCTCAAGCCGAGATCGCTGCCCAAGTCCGCCATACGGTCGAGCAGATCATTGCCAATGTCGCCAAGAACGGGGACGTCGCCGTTCGGGAATACTCGAAGCAGTTCGATAAGTGGGATCCGGTCTCTTTCCGTCTGAGCGATGAAGAAATCGCCGCGTGTGTGGCAAGTCTGTCGGAGCAGGAAATCGGTGACATTACCTTTGCCCAGGCGCAAGTCCGCCGCTTTGCCGAAGTGCAAAAAGCCTCGATGCATGATGTGGAAGTCGAAACCCTGCCGGGCGTGATCCTGGGCCATCGCAATATTCCGGTGAACTCCGTGGCCTGCTACATCCCCGGTGGGAAATACCCGCTACTGGCGTCGGCGCACATGAGCGTGCTGACCGCCAAGGTGGCGGGGGTGAAACGCGTGGTCGCCGCGGCGCCGCCGTTTGACGGCAAGCCGCATCCGGCCATCGTGACGGCCATGTACCTGGCGGGTGCGGATGAGATTTATTGCGTTGGTGGTGTACAAGCGATCGCTGCGTTTGCACTGGGAACCGACACCTTCAAGCCGGTCGACATGATCGTCGGGCCAGGCAATGCGTTTGTGGCAGAAGCCAAGCGTCAACTGTTCGGTAAGATCGGTATCGACTTGATCGCCGGCCCGACCGAAACCCTGGTGATTGCCGATGACAGCAGCGACGTGGAAATCATTGCCGCCGACTTGCTCGGCCAGGCTGAACATGGCGTCAACTCCCCAGCCGTATTCTTGACCAACAGCCCGGAATTGGCAGAAACCCTGCCGGCGGAAATCGAGCGTCAGTTAGCCATTTTGCCCACCGCCCCAGTCGCCTCGGTCGCCTGGCGTGACTATGGCGAAATCATTCTCTGCGACACCGTGGACGAGATGGTCCAGGAGGCCGATCGGATTGCTTCCGAACACGTGCAAGTCATGACCCGCGACCCGCTCTATTTCCTTGAACACATGACCAACTACGGCGCGCTGTTCCTCGGAGAGCGGACCAACGTCTCCTATGGCGACAAGGTGATCGGCACCAACCACACGCTGCCTACCACCGGCACTGCGCGCTACACCGGCGGACTGTGGGTGGGCAAGTTCATTAAGACCTGCACTTATCAACGTGTCCTGACGGATGAAGCCTCGGTGCTGGTCGGTGAGTACTGCTCGCGCTTGTGCGGTATGGAAGGCTTCGCCGGGCACAAGGAACAGGCCGATATCCGCATTCGTCGTTACAAGAAATCCGCCTGAAGGCGGCCAGTCAATTGTTGCACTTGGCGAGGGGGCAGCGAGGAAAGGGTCGTTTCTCGGTGCTGCTGGTCACGCTTACTGTCTTTCCAAGTGTTTTCAGGCTCCCCATTCGGGGAGCTTTTTTTTGAGCCGTGGAAAAACGCTTGTTCCAGGCTTGAATCAGAGGAGGGGTGCGATGGGTAGCTTATCGATCAAAACGAGAATTACGCTGGCCGCCGGTGGGTGTCTGTTTGCGATGGTGCTCTGTCTGGTGGGGTTTTCGATCCATCAGATGCGCGATACCTCGACCATGGTCAGTGAGTCCAGCACTGAGTCGTTGTCTCTGGCGTCCATGCGGTACCTGGAGGCGACGGGGGCTTTGCAGGCCAGTGGTATCGAGCAGCGGTTTCGTAGCAGCATGATGTTCACCCGTTCCATGGCGACCCAGATTGTCATGATGCGCCGCCAGGCCCGTCAAAACGGCTTGGCGCCGATGCAACTGCGTGGCGATCTGTACCGGCTGATTCGCGCCCAGGTCGCGACTACCCCGGAGATACTCGGGGTAGGCGTCTCATTCGAGCCCAATGCACTGGACGGTGCCGACGCGAGCGCTATCAACGGTGCCGACTTCTCCGGCAATGCCGTTGGCCGCTTCGGAGTGTACGTGTCTTCGATGCAAAACTTCATTCTCGAAGAAAAGGAAATGCAGGATGACGGTGATCCCGCAAAAGAATGGTGGAACTGTCCGAAGAAAACCCGTAAGGCTTGCCTGATCGAGCCGTATTCGTTCTTGCTGAACGATGTACCCACCCTGACTTCCAGCATCGCGATACCGTTGATGGACGGTGGAAAATTCATCGGCGTGGTCAGTATCGATTTGCCGTTGAGCAGCTTGCAAAACATTGCGCAAAAAGCCAGTGCATCGCTCTTCGAGGGGCAAGGGCAATTGACCTTTGTCAGCGCTGGCGGTGCTGTCATGGGCCGGAGCGGCGATCCCGCCTCGTTGGGGAAAACCATCAAGGATATTTTTCCGCAACAGGCGGCGGATATGTTCGAGGGGGCGAAGTCGGGCAAAGTCCTGGCAATCGATAGGGCAGGTGACACTCGCGTCATGCTTGTCGTGCCATTTTCACCCATCCCCAATTCGAGCCATTGGATGACCGTCATCGAAGTGCCGCGCGCCACATTGATGGCCTCGGTTGCGGCGTTGCAGCAAGTGCTGGAGCAATCGAATCGGACGTCGGTGATGGTGCAAGTGGCCACCGGGTTCGGCGTCACCGTGGCGGGGATATTGCTGATGGGGTGGTTGGCGGTGAGTGTCACCCGGCCCATCCGCCGGGTGTCCGCGATGCTGGAAAATATCGCCAACGGTGAGGGTGATCTGACCCAGCGACTGAGCGCCGAGCGCCGCGATGAAATGGGCGTGCTGGTGGGTGGGTTCAATCGCTTCCTCGATAAGCTGCAGCCCATCATTGCCCAAGTCAGCCAGAGCGTCTTGGACACGCGTTCCACCGCCGACCAGGCGTCTTCGATTGCCACCCGGACCAGCAGCGGTATGCAGCAGCAACTGCTGGAAGTCGAGCAAGTCGCGACGGCCGCTCATGAAATGAGCGCGACCTCCCAAGAGGTGGCGCGAAGTGCGTCCATGGCGGCAACCGCCGCGCGAAATGGCGATGCCGCTGTGCGCTCTTGCAAAAGCACCATCGAGACCGCTGCGCATTCCATCCAGTCGCTGGCTGCGCACATGAGCGGCGCCATGAACGGGGTCCGCCAACTCGCCGACAGCAGTGAGGAAATTGGCAGTGTGCTTGATGTGATCCGCACCATTGCCCAGCAA
This sequence comes from Pseudomonas sp. NFACC13-1, assembly GCF_900104425.1. Taxonomy (NCBI): domain Bacteria; kingdom Pseudomonadati; phylum Pseudomonadota; class Gammaproteobacteria; order Pseudomonadales; family Pseudomonadaceae; genus Pseudomonas; species Pseudomonas sp. NFACC13-1. The sequence continues at coordinate 147,526 of NZ_FMXV01000010.1, forward strand.
ACCAATCTGTTGGCGCTGAATGCCGCGATCGAGGCGGCAAGGGCTGGAGAGACCGGGCGAGGCTTTGCCGTGGTGGCCGATGAGGTTCGCCATCTGGCCCAGCGCACCCAGGACTCTGTGAGTGAAATCCAGGGTGTCATCGAGAGCCTACAGGGCGGCACACGCGAAGTGGTGAACGCCATGCAGAGCCAGCATCGCCAGGCCAATGCCAGTGCCGAGCAAGCCCTGGAGGCTGTCGACGCGTTGGCCAATGTCAGCCAAAGCATTGAGATCATGACGGGCATGAACCTGCAAATTGCCAGTGCGGCCGAAGAGCAGAGCGCAGTGTCCGAAGAGGTGAACCGTAACGTTTCGGCCATCAGGGATGTAACGGGTGAGTTGGTGGGGCAAGCGGATCGATCGGCCCGGATCAGCCACGCCTTGAACGATCTTGCGAACCAGCAACAGAGGCTGATGAACAACTTCAAGGTCTAGAGAAACTGAAGGCGCTGCGATTACTGATCAAAAAAACGCCGGATCATGCGCTTGCTCAAAAGCGCACGATCCAGCGTTGACGTTACGGTCGAACCCGGTGCTCAGAATGGCAAGGGTCGCTTTTTTGCACCATCGCCCGTCAGGCTGGAATCACCACGAAGCTGTCTGGTTTGCAGGTGAGCGCGACCTCGGCTCCGGGTGGCAGGGCATGGCTGCCTGGGGTGGGCAGTTGCTGGCACTTGAGGTCGAGGGTGCCGCCGGCAACCGCCACGCGGTAAATCACGCGGTTACCGATGAACGATGTGTCTTTGACTTTTCCGGCGAATGCTCCGTCGGCCAACGGAGCGCCTTGAGCGGCTTCAAGGCCGATGGTTTCAGGACGGATCGACACGTTGACCGGCCCGGCACCCAGGCTGTTGCTGGCCGTGTGCGCGTAGCGACCGAAGGGTAGATCGACATAGCCGCTGTGGGTGTCGCCCAACCCGTAGGTGCCGGCGACGATGTTGGTGTCACCGAAAAATTTCGCGGCGAACAATGTGCGTGGCGACCAATACATCTCTTGTGGCCCACCGATCTGCTCGATGCCGCCTTTGTTCAGCAGCACGACACGGTCGGACAGGATCATCGCCTCGTCCTGGTCGTGGGTCACATACACGAAGGTGGTCGATGTCTCCTCGTGGATTCGCTTGATCTCGTTAAGCATGTGGTGGCGAATCTTCAAGTCCAGTGCCGCCAACGGCTCGTCGAGCAGCAACACGGCGGGACGGTTCACCAATGCCCGGGCCAGCGCGACGCGTTGTGCCTGGCCGCCACTGAGCTCGGAGATCCAGCGATTCTTGAAACCTTCCAGTTGAACCAGTTCGAGTGCCTTGGTCACTTCACGCTTGATCTCATCCTTGGGTTTTTTCTTCAGGCGCAGCCCGAAAGCCACGTTGTCGAAAACATCAAGGTGAGGAAACAGCGCGTACTTCTGGAACACCATGTTGACGGGGCGATGCTCAGGCGCCAGGGACGTGGAGTCCTTGCCATCTATCACGACTTTGCCGGTGGTGGGTTCTTCGAAGCCCGCGATGATGCGCATCAGTGTGGTCTTGCCGCAGCCGCTGGGGCCTAACAAGGTGAGGATTTCGTTGCGTTTTACGGTCAGGTCGACTTTGCCGAGGGCGGTCAGGTTGCCGTAGCTCTTGGAGATTCCGGTCAGTTCAATGCTATTGGTCATGGCGGTTACTCTGCAGTTTCAGCACGTTCAAGTTCGAGACGACGACGGCGCAGGGTCATGACCAGGCCGGCGGTGACGATGATGGCGATGGTCACGACCAGCATGAATACCGAGGCGGCATTGATGGTGGGGCTGACGGCGCGGCGCATCATCGAAAGAATCATGAGTGGCAGCGTGGTATCGCTGCCGGTGACGAACACGGTGATCAGGAATTCGTCCATCGAAAGCGCGACCGCGAGGATCGCGGCGCCCGCAATGGTCGGCCCGATGATGGGCAGCGTCACCAGCCAGAACGCCTTGAGGGGGCTGGCGCCCAGGTCTCGCGCCGCTTCCTCGAACGACAGATCGAAGTACTCCAGGCGTGAACGCACGGACTCGACGAAGAACGGGAAAGTGAACAGCGTATGGCCGATCACGACGGTCAGCAGCGAGCGGGGCAAGCCGATCAACGAGAAGAAAATCACCAGCGCGATTCCCAGGAACAAACCGGGAAGGGCGATTGGGGCGAAGTTCATGAAGGCAAAGGCGGTTTTGACCCGACCTTTCATGCGCATCAACGCCAGTGCCGAGAACGTGCCCAGCAGCGTGGTGAGCATGGCCGAACCCGCGGCGACGATCGCGCTATTGGTCAAGGCGGTCATGAAGTCCGAACTGCTGAATAGCGCCTCATACCATTGGGTGGAGAAGCCTTCGAACGGGAACGACAACGAGGCTGATGAATGAAAGCTGAACAACGCGATAATCGCGATGGGCGCGTAGAGGAAAAGCATGTAAACGTAAGTGAATAGTCTGATCATGGCGGTCACCTTGCATTTTTATTGGCGGTGTTCAGTCGTGGTAGCGTTTGCCCGGCGCCAGGTTGACGGCTCGCAACACGCCCAGCAGCAGCCCATACACCAACATGAAGACCACCAGCAGCAGGTACGCCATCGCCGCTCCCAGCGGCCAGTTGCCGACCGAGCGGAACTGGTTGGCGATCACCAGGCCGGTGGTCATGGCGTCCCTGCCGCCCAGCATCTGGGGGGTGACGTAATCACTGGCCGCGAGGACGAAGGTGAACATGAACGAACTGACGATGCTCTTGTGCGCCATGGGCATGATCACTCGCCACAAGATAGTCGCGCCGCCGGCGCCCAGGTCCGCGGCGGCTTCCAGGTAGTCCTTCTTGATATCGCGCAGGCCCGATACCAGCAGCAGAAGGGTGAAGGGCAGCATGATATGGACCAGGGTCAACACCACCGAAAACTTGCTGAACACCAGCCAGTCCAGGGGGGTATCGATCAGTCCGAGGTGCAACAGCGTGGAATTGATCACGCCGTTGGTGCCCAGGATCGAGCGCCATGCGTAGACCCGCACCAGATAGCTGGAGAACCACGAGATCAGGGCCAGGTACAGCACGGCGTTGGAGCGCGTCCGATAAACAATGTAATAGGCGACCGGGGCACTGATGACCGTTGACAGCACCGCTGTCCAAAAACCGTTTTGCAGGGCGATCCACAACGAATCGTAGAACCCGCTGGCACGGAGGGCTTTCGCATAGTTGGCCAGCGTTGCGGCGGGCTCCATGCTGAAGGGCTTGGCGGTCCAGAAACTCGCGACGAGCAGCAGCGCCGATGGAATCAGGAAGAACACCACCAGGAAGCACATCGGGGGTGAGGCGAGCAGATATCCAGCCAGGATTTTCTTGTCGATTTTTACCGGCTTACCCGCCTTCGAATCCCTGGCATCGAGGAGGATGGGCTCGCTGTTGTTGACTACGTTCATGATGAGTGTGCCTTTGCTTTTTTTTCGATAACAAGAGCGTCCTGGCGAGCGCATACACGCTAGACGAGTGCTCTTCTGAACCTCTTGCGAACGGTGCCGACAGGCCACGAAGCGCCATCGAACTGGGAAGAGCGTGTTCGCAAACACGCACTTCGGGTAAGCGTCCGTTCAAGCAGGTCTTTGAGGAGGACGAATTGATCCCAGCCCTAGAACGAGCCTTTGAAATTCGCCCACTGATCGATCCATTCGGCATACGTCACATACTTATCGGAGCTCAGGGGTGGTTGGCCGTAGAGTTTCGATTTCTCGAAAAAGCTGTCCAGATTCGCGTAGTCAAAGGTGTTTCGAAGGTCTGTCGGAAGCAGTGGCACGGCTTTGGTGTTGACCACGCCGGAGAACATGGTGGTCGCCATTTTGGCCTGGGTTTGCGCTTCGAGCGTCTTGTTGATGAACTCCAGTGCCAGCGGTACATCCTTGGCCGTTTTCGGGATGAACAGCGCATCGCACCAAAGGGCCGCGCCTTCTTTGGGGACCGACAAAGCGCTTTCCACACCACGCTTTTTGGTCTCGCTCGGCGTGTTGGCTGACGCTGAGAACACCGCATCCACTTCGCCTGATACCAGCAGAGAAACCGCGTCTCCCGAAGAGGCGGCAAAAACCCGGCATTGATCACGGTACGGCTTGAGTTTCTCGAAGGCGTCGTCGAACTCGGCGCGCGTCAGGTTGGGGAATTTGTCGCCGTAGCCGGCAATGATCGCGATGAGCGACCAGTTCGATGTCCCGTCATCGACGAAGGTCAGCTTGCCCTTCAATTTCGGGTCCAGCAGGTCCTTGTATTCAGTCGGTTTCTTGACCGCTTTCGGGTTGTAGATGATGGTGTTCATGCCCCACAGCAGGGGCACGCCCCATTGCTTGCCATCCCAGTACCAGCGGCTGCCTTTGTAGAACAACGGGACGGTATTTTCCGCCGAGTAGTTGGGGATCCTCGAGGTGTCGATCTCCTTGAGCAACCCCATTTCCTGATAGATGGTCTCGTAGCCCAACGCGTACATGGTCAAGTCAAGCTGCACGGGATCGGAGCCGGCCAAGCGGGCCGTAATGTCGTCCTGGTTGCTGGCATAGCTGGAACGGACGGTAATGCCACGCTGCTTGCGCCATTCGGCCAGTTCGGCGTCACCGGTTTCACCTTCCCAGCCAAGGATCTCCAGGTGCCCACCCGCAGCGGCGGCAAATGCGCCGGGCATGAAGGAGCCTATGTACAACCCTGCGGCGGAGGCGGCAGCCCCTAGCAAAAATGTGCGGCGCTTCAGGCTGATCGAATCCAAATCGATGCCGGTGAGTCCATAACCCGTCTCTGTGTCTTTTTTCATTTCGAGTTCCTGCCTAGGTGGTTTTTGTGAAAACGATTGGCGACTTGCAGTGGCTCTGGCCCGGCTGGTTTTCCGGGCAGAACGTCTTGTTTGCAGTCAGGTTGATCGGCAGTGTTATGGCCAGCATTGTTTCCATGAGCTGGGGAGGTTGGCGGTGCTGGAATGCGCGTTGAGAACATCGCGCACCGGGTCTCCACTGGTCCGATTGACTCTTCCTTGGCTGGGCTGCGCCGCTTTACTGCAGTTGCAGGTAAAGACTCGAAGCGGCGCGCCCAGCGCTTGATAGGCTCGGCTTGTTGTTTTCATGGATCGAGTATTGGCCTGGCAGGGAGGGCACTCAATTTCGCAGCATCTATAAAAGCGACGCACTATGACGCATCGAAGTGACCTGATCGGCGCAGCTGACGCGCCATGACACTCGTGCTTCTTGAGCTGGCGAGGGATGCGGGGCATCTGCGTCAACGTGCGTCTCTTTTGCCCTCGGTGCGAAATTGAGCGGTGCCAGGTGTGGGCGAATACTCCCGTGGCGATCCTGAAAAGGGCGGAGGTGCATTCGCCCTTCACGCCTGCGCTTGATTGATTGGAGTGTCTTGTGAAACTCACGGGTGGGCAGATTGTTGCGAAAGCGCTGAAAGCGAACGGTGTCGACTATGTGGCCGGCATACCGGGTGACGGCTCATGGTCCCTGGTAGAAGCGCTGCTGACAGCCGGCACGGATATTCCTTTCATCCAAATTATGCTGGAGCAAAGCGGCGTTCATCTGGCTGACGGTTATTTTCGCGCCTGCGGCCGGCCTATGGCTGTTTTGCTTGCTGGCCCGCTGGGCATTTCCAAAGCGCTGGGTGCAATCGCGGATGCGGCGGCGCAATCATCTGCCATGTTGCTTATCAGTGCAGACGACGCCGAGTGGGACGATGACCGGCTGGCAGCTACCGCCGGTGGCGTCATGAAAGAATACCGGCGCGTCTCGCAGATTGAACAACTGCCGCAGGCCCTGCGTCAGTCCTTCGATACGATGTTCAGCGGACGCGTCGGTCCGACCAGTCTGGATATTCCGGCGGCCGTCCAGAATGTCTCCATTGATGTCAGCCTGGCACCGGCCACTTTGCGCCCCAGCGGCGACGTGCCACGAGCAGGTTCACGGCTGAAAACAGTCGCTTTGCGTCAGGGACCAGCGGCGAGCAGGGTTGACGACAGCGCCAGTGGCGTCCTGCCCTTGACGGCCCACAGGTCTTTGGCTGCATTGCGCTCGATCCTGGAAAAGGAAGCCATCCTGGTGGTCGGTGCCGGGTCCCTTCGGGCCATCGCCCGCCAGGTGTTTCCCCTCTACCATCCGGGCATCCGCCTGTGCGCCGCCAATGCCGGCGCACAGGGCTGGGCGGTGCCCGCGGCCATTGGCGCGAAGCTCGCCATGCCGGCGCGCCAAGTGGTGTGCACCGTGGGCGGGGGGGATTTCTTGCAGTCGATGCAGGAAATGGCCGTGTGCGTGATGCACAGCATTCCCGTGGTATTCCTGGTGCTCAACAACAGTAGCCAGGTATCAGTGAGTCACGTGCAAACTCCTGCGCTCGAGCAGCACCGTACCGGTGAGTTCAACCTGCCGGACGGCAAACCCTATTCGCCCGACTTCGCCGGTATTGCCAGGAATTTTGGCCTTGATGCCTGGCGAGTGGAGCACGCCTCGCAACTCGATTCGACGTTTATCAAGGCGCTCAATAGCAAAGGACCGTCGTTGGTGGAGGTGATGATTGCACGGGATTCACGTGCGAATAACGACGCATGCGGGAACCATGGCTGACCTGTTGCAGGACGGCCTCACATCAAATCTTCTGGAGAGGGATCACGCGATGGGTATTTTGGACTGGAAGCACTGGGTCGTCATTTTGGTGGTGGTTGTGCTGGTCTTCGGCACTAAAAAACTGAAGAACCTGGGGGCCGATGTTGGCGAATCAATCAAGGGGTTTCGCAAAGCCATGAATGACGATGAAGAGCCCGCGCCAGCCCCCCTGCATCAGGCTGATGCTGCGGATGCACGCAGAACCGTCGATGGGCAGCCTCGTCAGGTCTGAAATTGACGAGGTGATTGTCCCGCCGCCTCAGTCCTGGCCGCCCCACACGATGGTAGCGTTGTCACCGGTCATGTATTCGCGCACTTCCAGCGGCAGCGACTGATCGCTGGGCAGCACGACGGTTGCATTGCGCAAGTGGTGCTTGCGAATCTTGCCTTTGTCCACGAGCCCCAGTGCCATGCGAGTGGAGAAGGGTTGGCGGAATGAGGATGACGCCACCCCGGTGACCAGGCCGAACAGGAAGCGGATCGGTCGGCGATGCTGCGGTGTCAGAATGGAAAACGTCATCTCATTACGCTGCTTGCCTTCGAAGTCCACCAGGAACAGGCGGTCGCCGAGAAGCAGGCAAAAACCGTGATATGTGAACGAGTAGCCGATCTTTCCGCTGCCATCGAGCAAGGGGAAGCGTTCTACCGTGACGTACTGGACCATGGAGTCGGCGCGATACAGGCAAGTGACTGAACGCAGGATTCTTCCCTTGTAGATCGAAGAGTTGTGGTAGCGGTAATAGACGCCCAGATAGTCTTCAAGCAAGTCGGCGGACTGTTTTGCCAATGGCAGGAAATGATTGAATTGCGCCGAGGCACGCAAGGCCGTCGGCAATTCGTTTTCATACCCCTCGTAGAGTTTCTTGAACTCCGCAGGTGGCCGGAAAAGATCTTCGGCTTCCATCATGAAGTAACGGCTGATCTTCTGAAGAATCTTTTGGGAAGGTATGTGCTGGCCCACCAGATACTTGTTGAACTGCTGGCGATTGACATCGACCTTGCGACACATGTCCGCGACCGACCGGCAGGACTCCACCAATGTGCTGAGATTTTTTTGCACGTTTGCCTGTAAGTCGCTACGAACCTGCTGTCGCTCGGGGTGCGAGGTGGCGGCAGTTAAAGACATGGGGGGCGTGTCTCCTCGGCTGGGCATCGTGGTCTCGATCTGATCAGTTCGGATGAGATGATGGTTATAGCGGTTATCAGTGGTTATGGGATAACCCTGAAATAACCTGCTTAAACTCAATCACTTGAATATCCTTGGAAGGCTCAAGCATGTTTCATGCCGTTACATGGGCGTTCAGTTATCCGTATTAACCACTGCTGGTTGCGTCAGATTGTAAGCGGTATCGGGGCTTGCTCGACAGTCATTGTCGCTCTTGAAAACACATCGCTTCTGCAGACCTTGGTTAACTGGACGGGAAACGCCCAAGTTACTCTCGGCCCCAGGCAGTAACACATTGATTTCTGCGAAGTAACACCGAGGTCGAAGTTTGCGCGTGACGATAATGAGCTTCGCCAAGTTGATACTTTCCGGCGAACTGTTTGGGGAGTGCTTCGGTCTGCGTCAGGTTTCGCTGTGTTGCGAAATGGAGAAAAAAAACCTCGCCACCGATACTCGCCTCGGTGCATTTGCCATTGCTGATCCCTGGCGGTGTCCGATGAGTACCAACCATTGGAGTCTTTGAGCTGTATCGAGCGTGCTCGACTTTGATCGGTTTCATGCGTGGGCACCTCGCCACGCGTCAATGAAGTAGGGCTTTGTGCTCAGAATAACGGTGTTGAGGAAAAGCGATGTCCAGCGAACTGCATAGAGCTGCATATTCGGTACTGCTTCCCGCGTTCGGCGATTTGAGCCTGGACGACAATGTTCGGCGTTATCTGAGCCGAGGCGGCGTGTCTATCTTGCTGGGTGAAACCCGGGAAGAGTATGTCGGCCGAGACATGAGCCCGATGCGAAAGAGCACCGAGTCCCAGGCTGATTTTGTCAATATCGCTCGAGAAGCGACGACATTGGCCGGTGCGCCGGTGCTGATCGCAGTGGATCAGGAGCTCGGCGGTATCGAACGCCTCCACCAATTGGTCCCGGCAGTCGCATCCAAGGAACAGCTCAAGGAGCTGGGCACACAGGACATCGAGCAGCGCTGCTTTGAGATGGCCTGCGTGGCGCGCGGTCTGGGCGTCAATCTGTTCCTGGCGCCGATCGTCGATGTCGTCACCGGCGCCAACCCTTGGCTGCACAACCGACATCTGGGCGCCGACCCCGTTGAAGTGAGCCGGGTGTCCCGCGCCTTTATCCGCGGGGTGCAGCGCGCGGGTGTCATCGCTACCGCCAAGCACTTTCCCGGTCACTACGTCACCGAGGCTGATCCGGCAATTGCTGAAGCCACCGTGCCCGGGCCACTGGCGTTGCTTCAAGACAACCTTGATATATTCAAGGATGTCATCGCGACCGGTGTGCTGGCGGTGATGCCAGGGCCTGCCGTTTTTCCGGCGATAGACCCTGATCATTCTGCATCGACCTCATCCAAGGTCATCGGAGTTTTGCGTGACACCCTGGGATTCGATGGCTTGATCATTTCAGATGACCTGGATGCGGTGTCCATCCTCAGGGACAACTCGATCACGAACACCGCTGTCGCTTCGCTGGCGGCCGGCGCGCACCTGTTACTCGTTTCCAGTGAGTCGGGCCTTGATGCCATTGCTGAAGCCATTGTGGCGGCTGTCCACGACGGAGTGCTCGATCGCCAGGTCCTGCTAGACGCGGCCTTGAAGGTGCGTGAACTGGCTGCAGCCCATAACGCCCCCTGCAACTCAACGCGGAGTTGACCATGAGCTCGATTGAAAGCAAGGCCTACAGCGTCCTGTTTCCGGTTCTGCTCGATCTGGAAATGAATGACAACGTGCGCAGATTCCTGGGCAGCGGCGGGCGCAGCCTGCTGTTTGGCGAGACCGCGCAGGAATATGTCAGCGGTAAAATGAGCGCAAGCCGCCTGGCCTCGGAGACGCTGGAAAAATGGCAGGGGTTTACCGCTGCGGCAATCGAGTTGGGTGGGCCGCTGCTGCTGGCGGCAGATGCTGATATTTCTGCCGTTCACCGTCTGCAGGGTATCGCGCCTGCGCTTCCCGAGCCCGAGCGGGCCAGGGCCATGGATGTGGCCGAGCTTGAAGAGGCGTGTTTCCACGTTGCAACGGCGGTCCGAAATGCCGGCGTGAATTTGCTGCTGTCGCCGACCGCCGATGTGCTGGGTGGCACCAATGTGTGGCTCCAGGGGCGGACGCTCTCCGATGACGTGGGCCGGGCCGCCGCCATGGTGGGCGCCTATGTGCGCGGAGTGCGGCGTGCCGGGATGGCCAGCACCCTGAAGCACTTTCCCGGGCATCCCGTGTTGCTGTGCCAACCGTCGATCGAGGAGGCGGTGGTGACCGAGTCGCTGGAGCAGCTACGCGGCTACTGGCCTGCGTTTCAAGCCGGGGTGAACGCAGGCGCGGACGCGGTGATGATGGGGCCGGCCATTTTCACGGCCTGCGAACCACCCGCTGCGGCCTCCGTTTCGCCTGGGTTGATCGGCCTGCTGCGACATGAGTTGGGGTTCAACGGGTTGGTCATGACCATCGATCTGGACCATCGCTCCACGATCGGCCACTCATCCCTCGGCGAGGTGACGGTGGCGGCGCTGAATGCCGGGGCGGATCTGTTATTGCTCTCCGCGAAGGCGGTGCCCGAGATTCCGCAGATCGTTTGCGCGATTGTAGAGGCCGTAGCTGCGGGCACCCTGGCGCAGGAACGCCTGGATGCCGCTGCGCTGGCCGTCTCAGCATTGGCCAATCGCCTGGCAAGTTTTAGTTCGTAACGCCTGGAGCTTTCCATGAATACTCAAAAAAACATCTTGGCCCTGCATTCCACAGTCGCAAAGCACTCGACGTTGGCGATGGACATCGACATTGCGACAACGCTTGGTTTCGATGCATTGGAAATCTATGGCGGCAAACTGGAAGCGTATTTAGCGGCTGGTTATTCCGAGCTGGAGCTCAAAGCGTTGCTCAAGGATGTGCCTGTCACAGGGATCGGTTACCTGAGGGATATCGAACGCCAGGGGGCCGAGCGCGATGATCTGCTGAAGGAAGCGGAACGGCTTTTCCAGTTGGCCAACAGGGTCGGCGCCAAAGGCGTTCAAGTGCTCACCGGGCCTATCAATGTCCAGGCGGTAATCGATTACCAGCAGCAAGGCAGGAGCGCTCACTACAGCGGCCTGTTGGGTTTGGGCGAGGCCGAACAGTATGCGTTGACCGCCAAGAATCTTGCGGTGCTGGCAGATATGGCCAAACAGTACGGTGTGCTTCTTTATCTCGAAGCGTTGTCTTGGACGCCATTGAATACGCTGGACCATCAACTGCAGCTCATTGATCGCACCGACCGCGACAACGTCAAGATGGTGATCGATTACTGGCATTGCTTCACGTCCGGCGTTAAGCCGCAAGACATCGCGCGGATGAACAAAGACCTCATTTATGGCGTGCACGTATGCGACTCGCTGCCCTTCGAAGGGGGTATCCCCAACGAAGAAGTACTGCGGGATGTACCGACGGGCAGCGGCACATTGAATTTGCTTGAGTGGACGTCCGCAGTGAGGGCTACCGGTTACGAAGGATGGTGGAGCTGTGAGTTGTTTTGCAAAAAACAGCAGCAGCAAAACAGTTATGAGGTCGCGAAAGATTTGAAGACGCTTCTGACCCGACTCGTTGGGCTGTAATGCGCTGCTCATTCGAATCCAAAACTTCTCCTTTTCAATGTGCACCCTCTAAAAGGTCTTAAGTCGTCATGGTGGATTTCATCGTAATCGGAGGTGGCTCTACAGGCTGCACGGTGGCATCGCGACTCAGTGAAGATGGCTGTGCGTCCGTGGTTCTTTTCGAAGAAGGGCCTCGCGACCGCAACCCCTACATTCATATTCCCGGGGCCTACTACAAAACCGCGCAAGGTCCGCTGCTCAAGCGGTACGCGTGGGAGCCCACCGAAGACCAACGCCGTGTCGAAATACCGACCATGGTCCAGGCCAGCGTGTTGGGAGGCGGGAGTTCGGTCAATGCGATGATTTACATACGCGGCGTCCCCGCCGATTACGATGGTTGGGTCGAGCAGGGGGCCGCAGGATGGTCTTATGAAGACGTATTGCCGTACTTTAAAAAAGCCGAGGATAACGAACGCTTCTGTAACGACGTCCATGGCGTCGGCGGACCACTGGGTGTTTCCGACCCCATCAACATTCACCCGCTGACCAAAGTGTGGCTGCGCGCTTGCCAGCAATACGGACTGCCGTACAACGAGGATTTCAACTCCGGCAAACCAGAGGGTTGCGGGCTTTATCAAATCACCGCCAAAAACGGTTTTCGAAGCAGTGCGGCAGTGGCCTATCTGGCACCTGCGAAGTCACGCAAAAACCTGGAGGTGAAGACCGGTTGTCGCGTCCTCCGGATTCTGACCCAAGGTAACAAAGCCATTGGCGTTGAATACATCGAGAATGGCGAGCGCCGCACCCTGCACGCCGAAAAAGAGATCGTGTTATCGGCTGGCGCCATCAACTCGCCCCGATTATTGATGTTGTCAGGTATCGGTCCTGCCGCGCAGCTTGGCAAACATGGCATTAAAGTCGTCAAGGATTTGCCCGGTGTGGGTCAGAACCTTCAGGATCATATCGAAGTGTCGCTCGTCTATGAACTGACAGGCCCCCACAGCTACGACAAGTACAAGAAGTGGCACTGGAAAATGATGGCGGGCCTGCAGTACGCCCTGTTCAGGCAAGGCCCGGCGGCCTCCAACTTGATTGAAGGCGGCGCTTTTTGGTGGGCAGACAAAGCGGCGATCAACCCCGACATCCAATACTTCATGGTCGTTGGCGCAGGCATCGAAGAGGGGGTGGATTCTGTTCCAGGAGGCAATGGTTGCACCTTGAACCTGGGCCAGATCCGTCCCAGGTCCAGAGGGTACGTCGAACTGTTCTCAGCGGACCCGCTGGCACCCCCGCGCATCGTGCCCAACTATTTCTCTGACCCTTATGACATTGAGAGCCTGGTTGATGGTTGCCTGGTGGGTGAAGAGATCATGTCCCAAGCCGCTTTCAAACCCTACCTTGCAAGGCGTCATATTCCAGACGAGGCTGTGAGATCTCGGGAAGCGATGAAGAAATTTTGCCACGAAGAGGCCCATGCTGCGCTGCATCCTTCCGGGACCTGCCGCATGGGAGTGGACGAACAATCTGTTGTCGCTCCGGATCTCAAGGTGCATGGCATCGAAGGGCTGCGGGTTGCGGATGCGTCAATCATGCCCACATTGATCTCAGGGAACCCTAATTCGGTGTGCATCATGATTGGCGAAAAAGCGGCCGATATGATCAGGAACGGCCAATAGGTCGATATCCAGTAAAACACTTTATCAAGGCGCAGCCATGACACGTGCATACCTGCCATGACCGCGCCTTTTTGGTTCAGGCATAACTGCTGATCAACCACAACGTGCAACAAGCGCTCAACGCCAACAGCACAATCCCGCTGAACGTTTTTGCCTTGAGTCCAGGTGAAGGCGTCGTTTCAATGGGCTTGGCTTCAGAATCAAAAGGCTTCAAGCGGAGTCTGGTTAGCTGGCCTGTCGCATAAAACACGCTATGCATGGCATGTGTACCCCTTGTGAGTCGTTTTTGCTCAAGTAGAGGCGGACCAGTGCCTCTTTTGGGGTGGGAGCAATCTGCATGCCATCGTTGGAGCGGGCTCGTCGGAATGGAGGCATCCGCTACGCTGATCGGAGCTGAGCTTCGATCGCTGCCTTATCGATGACCGACCAGACCTCGCGGATCCTGCCGTCCTCGAATGCGTAGAAGACGTTTTCGGCGAAGGCGATGCGTGTCCCATTCACCGCCAGGCCCAGGAATTCCCCAACCGGCGTGCAATTGAAGGCCAGGCGAGCCGCCAACTTCGGTGGGTCGATCACCAGGAATTCAATGGCAAAGCGCAAGTCGGGAATAGCCCGATAATCCGCTTCCAGCATGCTTCGATAGCCGTGCAACCCTAGTGGTCTGGCGTTGTGAACCACATCCGGGTGCACGAAATGGCCCAGGTTTTCCCAGTCCTGCGCATTCAGGCAGGCGATGTAGTCGCTATAAAGATCGGCAAGGTTCGAGGTCATGGGGCTGTTTCTCCTCTCTTTGTCCCTGGTCATACAAGCGTTGCGACGGCGATCGGAGAAAGAGGGCCCACCGCTTCTGAGGCGGCTTTCGTTCTCCCCTTTCTATGACCGACTACGAGGCTACGCGGTTTTTCCCGCCGCGCTTGGCCTTATACAGTGCCGCGTCCGCTGCTTGTATCAATAGGGTTTGATCGGTCCCGTTACGCGTCGTCGAGGCCACGCCAAAGGATGCGGTAACGCTGAACGTCTGCACTCCATCCGTAGGGCTCATGCTTTCCAGCGAATCCCGGATGGATTCGGCTCGCAGGAGAGCGTCTTCAATGGAGCAATCCGGCAATATGACGATCAGCTCTTCTCCACCAAAGCGGCAGGCGACATCGGTGGCTCTGATTGACTTCATGATCAAGGATGCCGTGCTTCGCAACACCGCGTCACCCGCAGAATGACCGTGGATGTCGTTCAGTTTCTTGAAGTTGTCCAGATCGAGCATGATGACGCTCAGGTCCACTGCGTCTCGAGTGGCTTTGGAGAGTTCGCGCTTGAGCGTTTCCTCCATGAAGCGACGGTTGTACAGGCCGGTCAGCGGGTCTTTGATCGACTGGACTTGCAGGACCTGGCGCATCCTGCCGTTCGCCAGCGCTAGCGCGGTTTGCTCCGCGGCAGCTTCCGCAAACTGGCGGCTGATTTCCTTATCGCCATTTCCGCCAGCATGCTGGATATGCAAGAGCCCCAGTGTTTCTCCGTAGGCTATCAGCGGCAGGCACCAGTGAATGTCGCCATCGTCGAACTCCGATTTGTCTGAGTAGTGGGCGCAGCGCAGCTCATGACGATGTTCAACCACATGGGGATGGCCTCGACGTATGGCCCAACAGTCTTTGGGGCCGATGAGGACATCTGATTGAATCTCGACGTGGCCCCAGCTTGCGGCCGGTTGCAAGGCATCAGCCGAATTGCGGTACAGGTACAGCGTTCCGCTACTGCCCTCCAGCAACTGTTGGCAATAAGTGCTGACCAGTTGGAGCGTTTCCTCTTGGCTCATCTCGGTCTGCAGCAGGCGAGCCATTTCTGCGAGCAAGCCTATTTCTGCATTGCGCCGCTCAAGGTTTTTCAGGCTTTTGCCCAGTTGGGTGCTTGAAGAAAGCGCGCTAGCCGTCGATTCGGCCTGGCGTTTTATGGTCTGACGCATGGATACGTAAATGAAACGGCCCAGCACAAGCGTTAGCAGGAAGCTGGCGATGGAAACGGCGACGGCCCAACGCAAGTTGGCGTTAAGCTGATTGTCCAGCACAGCCACTTCCTCGACTTCTGCTTGAATCAGCTCGCCTCCCAGGTCGCGGACCTGGTCCATGAGGTGCTTGCCGTTGCCCGTAGCGATTTCGGCCACCGTCGCAGCAGCACCTTGGGTGCTGCGCAGCTTGATCACCATTTCCAAGTGGTCCAGCTTCAGTGCGGACTTCTCGATGAAGTCCTCCACCTTGGCAATTTCGGCGGACGAATCGTTTCGGTAGTTTTCACGAAGCAGCTTGATCGCACCGGGAAGTTGCGACGTGGCGACGTAATAAGGCCGGAGAAATGTTTCCATCCCCGTCAATGCATACCCGCGTTCGCCTGTCTCGGCATCCACGAGCAGACTTTGCACCGTGCGAATGCCTTCCAGCTGCTTCTCTACCACGTTGCGGTCGCTACGCGTTTCGTTCGTCCAGAACAGGGTAAACGGACCTACCGCGGCCGTGACGGACATGACCAGCGTGGCAGTGGCTGCTGCGAGGAGAAGTCTGGGTGTGCGATGGGGCATCGTCAGCTCCAATGGGATTCACATCTTTATCGGCGAGTAAGGTTAACAGCGTAGGTGTATCACGCTAAAACCGTTAGACGGTCAAAAGATTGCCTATCCGCTGAGAGGTCGCGCGGCCTTACGCGGCCTCACGAATCGCCCCTGGTGGGTGGTGGAATCCGGCATTTTAGCCGCAAAGGCCAGGTACATGTCGTGCCGATCAAGGTGAGCGTCGGGGGGACCGGCCGATAGCGTTTCAGAAATTTCGGCCCGCGCCGATTCAGGTGGTGTCGGCTACAGTTCCTTGTATCCGCAGGGATGTATCACGACCGCCACGGAATATTAATCATGACGAAACGCCCTCCGTTCCAATCGCTAGGCTGCGCCGAATGCCGCAACCATGAGGCGTTGGGGTTTGATTTCACCATGGCCTTCCAGCCTATTTTCAACGTCCGGACACGCGCTGCGTTTGCGTATGAGGCGTTGGTCAGGGGCATCAATGGCGAATCGGCTGGCTACATCCTGGGGCTCGTGAACGACAGCAACCGCTACCGATTCGACCAGGCTTGCCGGGTTAAGGCCATCGAAGAAGCCGCAAGGCTGGGGTTGCTGGACATTCCCGACTGCTTGCTGAGCATCAATTTCCTGCCCAACGCCGTATACCGGCCAGAGACGTGTATCCGGGCCACCCTGGAAGCGGCGCGTCTGACCCATTTCCCGCCAGAGAGGCTCATGTTCGAAGTGACCGAAGGCGAGAAGGTGGTAGACCCTGAGCACCTCAAATCGATTTTCGTGGAGTATGAGCGTCAGGGGTTCATTACCGCCGTCGACGATTTTGGCGCGGGTTATTCGGGCCTTAACCTGCTGGCCATGTTCCAGCCGCAGGTGTTGAAGATTGACATGGCATTGACCCGAGACATCGATCGAGACTCGGTCAAACAAGCGATCGTCGAAGGCATCATCCTGGTCGCCAGACGCTTGGATATCCTGATCATCGCCGAAGGCGTCGAGACCCGTGAAGAAAGCTCGACGCTGCTAGGCATGGGTATCGAACTGATGCAGGGATATTTGTATGCAAGGCCTGCGATCGGTCATCTCCCGGCTGGATGCTTCGATGACGGTGTGAGGTAAAGGTGGGCTCGAATCCATAGGTTCGCTGCGGCAGGCGTGCTTCATGGGCCCATCCAGTTATCCAAGAAAACCGTGAGTATGTCTGTGGATAACCGCGCTGATGCCAAGTGGGCAGGGGGTTTGAACGGGCGCTCAAAAAATGTACAGGCAGGTTGGCATCACCTCCCGCCGTAGGCCATTGAGTTCAGGGGCGTCAGCGGAAGCAGGCGACAGGTAGCCCTCAATCGCTTGAGTCACGCCGTGGCCATGGGCGGCCAGCGGCGATCCTTGCTGCGATCAAATGCGAGCAGGCCCCGCAAAGTGCGGAGACTGTCCGAATGACTCGATCAGCAGCTCTGTGAGCATCCGTATCTTCCGTGCCGGATGCTGGCCTGGCGGACGGACCACGTATACACCCGCCGGGGGTGGTGGATAGCGGGTCATGATCGGCACGAGCGCCCCTGAGTTCACATGCTCATAAGTCAGGCAATCCGGCAGGTACGCGATGCCGAGTCCCGCGGTTGCGGCAGCCACGAGCGCTATGCCGTTGTCCGCCTTGAAGCGGCCCTGCGGACGAACCGTGATGACCTTGTCACCCTCCATGAATTGCCACGCTTCGGTACCCTGCAGCAGAGCCTCATGGGCAATGAGCTCGTCCGGTGTCTCTGGTGCCCCATGCGCTTCTATGTAGCCTGGGCTCGCGACGAGCTTCGTGTAGATCGGGCCGATTTTTCTCGCGATCAAATTGGAATCGGGGAGGTACCCGACGCGTATCGCACAATCGAACCCCTCGGCAATGAGATCGACGAAGCGATCGCTGTAGCAGGTCTGGATATGAAGCTCGGGGTGACGGTGTGCCATTTGCGCGAGCATGGGCGCGAAATGGGTAGGGCCAAAAGACAGAGGCGCCGCGACGCGTAAGCGACCGCGAAGGGCGCCTGTCGGCAGGATCGTTTCCCTGGCTGCCTCGATTTCGGCGCAGACCCTCGCCGCGTAATCTCGGAACGTGGCCCCGGCTTCAGTGAGGGCGGCCCCGCGCGTGGTTCGTGCAAGCAACTGGATGCCAAGTTCCGCCTCAAGCCGGGCGAGCCTGCGGCTGACGATCGACTTGGATACGCCAAGCCGGAGCGCCGCAGGCGAAACGCCCCCTGCGTCAGCCACTTCCACGAATGTTTGCAGTTCTTCTATATCCAAGTCAGCGTTCCTCTTTGTGCGACACAGCTAGCCTCGTGTTGCGACTACTGCGTCGAAAATGGGAACAGCATAATCCTTGCTTCCGGGCAATGTCGCCAGTGGCGCAGGTTGCCTGGAAACCCAAATCCACTGACAACATCAGTAGACACTTCGTCAGGGCCATGCCCGTCCATACGAGTGCGCGCTGGCTCTCTGGCACCGTGTATTACAACTGAGAACAGGACCAGACAATGACAAGCGAGACGATTCGCAACCCCCATACCGACCACCTCTTGTCGCCTGAGAATTGCGCGCTGATCATCATCGATTATCAGCCGATCCAGGTCTCCTCGATTCGCTCGATGCCCCGAGACGAGCTCGTGTTCAACATCACGAGCGTTGCCAAGGCGGCCGTCAACTACAACCTTCCTGTCATTCATTCGACGGTCAACGTCGCGACCGGCCGCAACAAACCGCCGATTCAGGCGTTGCAGGACGTGCTCGGCCATCTACCGACTTATGACCGCACCTCGATCAATAGCTGGGAGGACACTGAGTTCAAGCAGGCGGTCAAGGGCATCGGCCGCCGCAAGCTCATCATGACCGCGCTCTGGACCGAAGCTTGCCTGACTTTCCCTGTACTGGACGCGATCCAGGAGGGCTATGAAGTGTATGTGCCGGTCGATGCGGTCGGTGGCACGTCAGTCGCCGCGCACGAGGCCGCCCTTCGTCGAATCGA
This sequence comes from Pseudomonas sp. NFACC13-1, assembly GCF_900104425.1. Taxonomy (NCBI): domain Bacteria; kingdom Pseudomonadati; phylum Pseudomonadota; class Gammaproteobacteria; order Pseudomonadales; family Pseudomonadaceae; genus Pseudomonas; species Pseudomonas sp. NFACC13-1. The sequence goes on from NZ_FMXV01000010.1 coordinate 166,166, forward strand.
ACAGGCGGGCGCGAAACTCATCAGCCGTGTGCAGATGTACTGCGAGCTCCAGCGCGACTGGGCACGGGAGTCGACTGTCCCGGGCTTTATGGGGGTCTTCGAAAACTTCGACGGTTTTAACGCCGAGAAAGCGCTCTAGAAGGCGCCCCGGCACCACTCAAGAAGCTGCAAACAGGATGGGGGTGGCGCTTGCGAAAGTCGCCACCCTCATACCGCTCCATCCCAGATAGGGCAACCCTGAGGGCGCAGGGTTTTTTAGGTCGGACATTCAATCCGGCTGAAACGGCGATGCGCTGAGCACCACGCCAGTTTCGTCGACGTACTGCTGCCAGTGGCCAATCAAAGTGGCCAGTCTGTCCGGCTGACTCAACGCCAGGTCATGGATTTCGCCCGGGTCCTGGCCCAGGTCATACAGCTGCCAGGTCGCCGGGCCCACGGGGCCGGGGATGTACACGGCTTTCCACTGGCCCTGGCGAATCGCGCGGCGGCCAAACAGCTCCCAGCCGGTGACCGTGTGTTCGTCGTGCACCTCGCAGGTCTCGCCCGACAGGAAGCCCAGCCATGATTTGCCGCGCAATGGCGCCACGGGCTTGCCGCGCCATTGGGTGCCGGGGTGGCGTACGCCGGCCAGGTCCAGAATGGTCGGTGCAATGTCCATCACTGTGCCGAACCCATGGCTGATGCGCCCCTTGAGCGACAGCTGGGGGTAATGCACCAGCGCCGGCACACGAATCCCACCCTCGGTGGTAAATGCCTTGAACAGCCGCGACGGCGCCGTTGCCACCTGGGCCCACGACGGCCCGTACCAAACGTAGGAGTTGGCGCGGCCGATGTTGTCCAGGCTGTTGTCGTAATGCTGGTTGAGGTAGGTCAGCAACTGCGGTCCGAACTTGGGGAAGGCCTCCAGCAAGGCACCTTCGGCACCGTTATCGGACATGAACACAATGAACGTATTGTCCAATTGCCCTTGCTGGCTCAGGTACTCCACCACCCGACCGATGTTCCAGTCCATGCGCTCGACCATCGCCGCATACACTTCCATGGCACGGGCCGACACCTGGCGCTGTTCATCGGTCAAGGCGGTCCACTGGGTGTTCAATTCGATCAGCGGGTGGGGCTCGACATCGGCGTCGATCAACCCCAGGGCCTTGAGTTTTGCCAGGCGCTCCAGGCGCAATACTTCGGGGCCGGCGTCGTAGCGGCCACGGTATTTTTCAACGATGTCGGCGGGTGCCTGTAACGGCCAGTGCGGTGCGGAAAACGGCAGGTAGGCAAAGAATGGCCGGGCCTGGTCGCGCTCCTTGAGGTACTGCAGCAGTTTGTCGCCAAAGGCATCGGAGGAATAGAAGTCCTTGGGCAGTCGCTCGACGAAGGTGTCGTCCTCGATATACAGCGCCGGCGTGGATTTGAGCAGGCCCGGCGTGTGCTCGTCATAGGTCGGTTCGAAGCCGTAGTGGTTGGCCGCCCCTGGCAACAACGAGAACGAACGCTCGAAACCACGTGCGTGAGGCGCCAGTTCGGCGGTCAGGCCCAGGTGCCATTTGCCGCTCATCAGGGTCTGGTAACCGGCTTCGCGCAGCAGCTCCGGCAGCACCACCACCTTATCGTTCAGGTAGCCTTCGTAGCCGGGCTTGCCGATCAGCTCGGGGGTGAGCGCCTCGGCCATGGTGCCGATGCCGGCGATATGGTGGTCGGTGCCGGTGAGCAGCATCGAGCGCGTTGGCGAACAGGTGGGCGCGGTATGGAAATCGGTCAGGCGCAGGCCATTCAGCGCCAGGGCGTCCAGGTGCGGCGTGGCGATTTCCCCACCAAACGCACCCAGGTCGGAGAAACCCATGTCATCGGCCAGGATCACTAGAAAATTGGGACGTTGCGACATCAAGGCGCTCCTCGTTGGCAGGCAGTCTTTCAGCAGGCGATAAAGGCCAGGGGCAGGTCGCGGATCTGTTCGCGCACCGGCGGCTGGTAATGGTCATCACTGGTCAACTCGTGCAGCAGCTCTTCACGCAACTGGTGGAATTCGAAGCTGCTGCGTTGGCGTGGATGGGGCAGGGCAATGTCGACGACTTGCTTGATTCGCCCGGGCCTCGGCTCCATCACCACCACACGGTCGGCGAGAAAAATCGCTTCTTCCACATCATGGGTCACCAGCACTGTAGTGATCTTGGCGCGGTCACGGATCGCCAGGAGTTCGTCCTGCATCTGTTGGCGGGTCAGGGCGTCGAGGGCGCCGAAGGGTTCGTCCAGCAGCAGGATGCGCGGGCTGGCCACCAGGCCCCGGGCAATCGCCACCCGTTGCGCCATGCCGCCGGATAACTGGTGAGGATAGGCACGGGTGAAGTCGCTGAGGCCCACCAGCTCGATAAAATCGCTGATGCGCCGGTTACGTTCAGCTTCGCCGAGGGGCTCGTTGACCAGCCCCAGGCCGATGTTTTGCGCGACGGTCAGCCAAGGGAACAAGCGATGCTCCTGGAACACGATGCCGCGCTCGCCGCCGATGCCGCTGACCGTTTGGCCGTCGACGCGAATCTCGCCGCGAAACTGGGTGTCGAGCCCCACCAGCAGGCGCAACAGGGTTGATTTGCCGCAGCCGCTGGAGCCGACGATCGCGACGAATTCGCCTTCGGCAATGTCCAGGTTGAATTCACGAATGGCCTCCAACTCGAAGCCGTCGACGTCGAAGGACTTGCCTACATGGTTGAAGCTGACAATCGGTGCGTTCATGCGTGTCTCCAGCGGGTAGCACGGGTTTCGATGCGTTGGCCGATCAAGTTGAGGGCTGCGCCGGTGAGGCCGACCAGGAGCATGCCGCTCATGATCAGGTCCATGCGCAGCAGTTGTTGGGCGCCGATCATCAGGCTGCCGATACCGCCGTTGGACGGCATGAAATATTCCGCACCGATGGTACCCAGCCAGGCGTAGATGAGGCTCAGGCGCAGGCCGGCGAAAATCCCTGCGGCAGCGCCTGGCAAGATCAGCCGGCGCAACCGCTGGGGCAGGCTCAGGCGCAGCACTTGAGCGGCCTCGCTGAGCTGTGGCGAGAGGTTCAGCACGCTGCGTTGAGTGGCGATAAACAGCGGGAAGAACGCCGCGAGGGCGATGAATACCCACTTGGCCAATTCACCCAGACCAAACCAGGCGGTGAGCAGCGGTACCCAGGCGAAAATCGCGATCTGGCGCAGGGCTGCCAGGGTCGGTCCCAGCACCCGTTCGCTGCGTCGCGACAGCCCAAGCCACAGTCCCATGGCAAAGCCCAGGCCGCCGCCGAGCAGCAACCCGCCCAGGGTGCGCTTCAGGCTTGTGCCCAAGGCGCCGCTCAGGCTGCCGTCCAGTGCGCCGGCGACGGTGGTGTGCAGCACGATCCAGGGGCTGACCAGAATATTTGCGTCTACCCAAGCCTGTTGCGTCGCCACCTGCCACAGACTCAACAGCAGCAGGGGCAGCAGCCACGGTTGCAGGCGCTGCCAGCCTTGATAGCGCGAGCCGCGTCGAATCTGCGCGGTGGCCGGGTGCGGCCAGTGCACCCATTTGTGGTCAAGCCAGCCAATGCTGTGGTCCATCACCACGCCGAATACGCCGATGATCACGATGCACACGAAGACGATATCGAGCATGAACAGTTGGCGCGCCCAGACCATCAGGTAGCCGATGCCTTCGCTGGAGGCCAGCAACTCCACCGCCAGCAGTGAGGTCCAGCCGGCCGCCAGGGCCAGGCGCACGCCGGCCATGAAGGCTGGCAGTGCTGCGGGCAGGATCAGGCGGCGGATCAACAGATGGGTGGGCAGGCGCAATACGCGGGCGGCTTCACGTAAATGGGGTTGGGCGTCGCGTACGCCCACCAGGGTATGCAGGGTCACGGGCACCACGATCGCCTTCACCAGCACCACCAGTTTCAGGGTCTCGCCGATGCCGAAAAACACCATGAACAACGGGATCCAGGCCAGCGTCGGCACTTGTGACAACGCACTGAACGTCGGAAATACCAGGCGCTCGGCGCGCGCACTGAAGCCTAGCAGTGCCCCCAGCAACGCCCCACTGGCAATGCCCGCCAGCAGCCCCCAGAACAGGCGTTGCAAGCTGATTGCCAGATGGCTCCACAGCTCGCCGCCGGCCAGTTCCACCGCGCTGCTCCAGACCAGAGACGGCGGTGGCAGAATCTGTTCGCTCATCCAGTGATGGCGGCTGCCCAGCCACCACAGCGCGCAAAGCGCCAGAGGCAGCAGCCATGGCAGTAGACGTTCATTGAGTACCGGCCCGTGCGACGTGGCGCTGGGGGCCGCGAGCGGCAAGCTCAAAAGTGAGGTTCGGGCCATGGAAGACCTCCGTTGTCGCCAATGGCGTTATGTGATTCTGATCTTATAAAAACGCAATCAAGATGATTGAGGGATAAGAAAAATCATTTAAAGCCTCTGTCCTGCACGCATCCAATGCATTCGAAGAATATTTTCGATGCTGTTTATGCATAGTCCTCTGGGGCCGGCGTTTTAACTTGTATAGGTCTAAAAGCTATTAAAGTGTGAATTTATAGTATTTAAAGTTTTTCCCAGCGTATGCCTACTTTCTGCTCCCCAGGCGACCCTCGCCCACAAGGAGCTGCGCTTATGAAATTGCCTTTTAAACGTCTGATCACTCTGTTCGCGGGCACTGCGTTGGCCGGGCTGGTGCATGCTGCCGAACTCAAGGAAATCCGCATCGCCGTGCCCGACCTCAGTGCCGGCAGCCAGCACAGTGGCGGTGGCATAACGGATGTGCTGCGCGAGCAGCAGATCTTCGAGAAAGCCTTTGCCGACCAAGGCATCAAGATTCAATGGAATTACTTCAAGGGTGCGGGCCCGGTGATCAACGAAGCCTTTGCCAATGGCCAGGTGGACCTGGCCTACCTGGGCGATCTGGCCGCGATCATCGGTCGCTCCAACGGCCTGGATACCCGCCTGCTCAGTGCCACCGCACGGGACCTCAAGCAGTACCTCGGCGTGGTGCCGGGCTCGGGTATCAAGACCTTGCAAGACCTCAAGGGCAAGCGTGTCGCGGTGTTTCGTGGCACGGCCAGCCAGTTGTCGTTCGACGCCGCGTTGGCCAGCCAGGGCTTGAGTGAAAAGGATCTGAAAGTCATCAACCTGGATTACAACGCAGCCGGTGCCGCCTTGGCCGCCAAGCAGATTGACGCCACTTGGGGCGGCTCGAACCTGAGCGCATTGCAAGCCAAGGGGCTGGCGGAAATACCGTTGACCACCAAGGACCTCGGTGGCGCCGGCAGTGTGCAGGCGGTGCTGGTGGGCAGCAAACAGTTCGTCGACGAGCACCCCGACGCGGTGACCAAGCTGCTCAAGGCCCAGCAGCAAGCGGTGCAATGGTTGACCGATGACAACAACAAACAGGCCTACATCCAACTGGTGTCGGGGCGGGCCAGTTACCCACCGCTGATCCTGACCAACGACTTGAAAGACCAGGCCCTCAGCGAGATCTTCCCGTCGACCCTGGACCCGGTGTTCCTGGGCAAATTACAGGGGGCGGTCGACCTGGCGTCGAAGGAAAAGCTGATTCGCAGGCCATTCCAGGTGAGTGATTGGGTGGCGCCGAACCTGGCCTCGGCAGGGCTCTGAGTCTGGTGGTGTCCGGGGTATCGCTTTCGCGAGCCAGTCGCACCGTCGCTCCCGAATTCGACCGCGTTTCGTCAGGGTGAATGCAATCGAATGTGGGAGCGAGCGTGCTCGCGAAGAGGCCGGTCAGACCGCCACGCTGATGGCCTGCTGATCCACCTCCAGCAACGTCTCGATCATCGCCTTCGCCGCTGGCGACAAGCGTGAACCGGTGCGGCTGACGATGCCGCAGCGGGCGCTCAGGGTGTCCATGTTCTGTGGCAGGTTGCGCCAGTGCAGCAGCACCAGCGTGCCTTGGGCGATGTCGTCGGCGAAGGCTTCCTCCGTGCCCACGCCGATGGCATTGGACTGCAGCACGATCTTGACCAGCGCCGGGAAATGTTCGGTCTGGATGCTCGGTGAGAAATCCATGCGCCCGCTGAGGTTCGCCAGCAGTTTGCGAATGCCCTGGGAGATCAGCGGCGCCGCCAGCGGGTAATCGAACATGTCGTTGGTCGACAGACTGTCCTTGGCCAGCAGCGGGTGCCCAGGCCGGCAGAAGAACACCCCACGCTTGGGCGTCAGCGCGCGGGTCTGGAAATTCGGGTCGGTTTCGAACTGACGAATGTCGGCGATAAAAAATTCGATCTCTTCGCGGCTCAGGGCACGGCTGAGTTTTTCCCAGTTATCCACCTGGAAACCGGTGCGGATTTTCGGGTGGGCGGTGATAAAGCGCGCCACGGCGTCGGGCACCAGTTTCACGGCGGGTGCCGGGCCACAGCCGAAGCGCAGGTCGCCGGCATCGAGCTTGGTCATGCGTGTCACTTCACTGCTGAGCAAGGCTGCGCCATGCACCAGCGTCAGTGCGTGTTGCAGCACCACTTGGCCCTCCGGGGTGGGGCGCAGATCCTTGTGGCCACGGTCCACCAGTACGCAGCCGAATTCCTGTTCCAGCCCCTGGATGCTGCGGCTGAACGCCGGCTGGGTGATGCCCATGGCGTCGGCTGCGCGTACGAAACTGCGGTGTTCGTTAAGGGCGATGAAATAGCGCAGTTGGCGAAGATCCATATGCTTTCCCTGCATTTTAAAAATAGGTCGAAGGCATTTGCGACCAAGGGAGCTGAGGTTTTAAATGCAAGCTCTTATTCCGTCAACGATGCATTGGTTAATCTGCTAGATCAAAATCGCATATTAATAGAGCGTCGCCGGAAAAGCGTTCCCACCATCAGCAGGCACATGAGGGTCACTACAATGAGCAACGCCGCATTAGCTGTTCAACCCATTGCCCAGGCACTGGACATTCACCCGGTCGCTGGCCGCATCGGTGCCGAGATCCGGGGCATCAGATTGTCCGGCGACTTGGATGCCGCCACCGTCGAAGCCATCCAGCAGGCGCTGGTGCAGTACAAGGTGATCTTCTTCCGCGACCAGACCCACCTCGACGACCAGAGCCAGGAAGCCTTCGCCCATCTGCTCGGCGAGCCGATTGCCCACCCGACGGTGCCGGTACGCGACGGTACGCGGTTCCTGATGGAGCTGGACGGCACGCGCGGCCAGCGCGCCAATTCCTGGCACACCGACGTGACCTTCGTCGACGCCTACCCAAAAGCCTCGGTGCTGCGTTCGGTGCTGGCGCCCAAGTCCGGTGGTGACACCGTGTGGGCCAACACCGCCAGTGCCTATAACGACCTCAGCACGGAGTTGCGCGCACTGGCCGATACCCTGTGGGCGGTGCACAGCAACGAATACGACTACGCCGCGATCAAGCCGGATGTGTCCGTAGAGCGGCTTGAGGAATACCGCAAGGTGTTCACGTCGACGGTGTACGAAACCGAACACCCGGTGGTGCGCGTGCACCCGGTCAGTGGCGAGAAAACCCTGTTGCTGGGGCATTTCGTCAAACGCCTCAAAGGGTATTCGCAGGCGGATTCGACCCAACTGTTCAACCTGTTGCAAAGCCACGTCACGCGCCTGGAAAACACCGTGCGCTGGCGCTGGAAGAGCGGTGACGTGGCGATCTGGGACAACCGCGCCACCCAGCATTACGCCGTGGACGACTACGGCACCCAGGAGCGTATCGTGCGCCGGGTCACCCTCAAGGGCGAGGTGCCGGTGGGCGTGCAAGGGCAGGCGAGCAAGACCATCAAGGGTCTCTAAGCCGGCGCAGACTCGACTGTGTGGGCAATGTGGCCCTCGCCACAGGAATCTCACCCCATTGATTCGCGTCGTTTACCAGACGCCGATTTGCACCACTTTCTCCGCCTCCGGCTCACCATAACGAAACCGTTGGCCACGCAGGTCGATCTCTGTGTGGCTGATGGTGGTGCGCCGCTTCAGCCCGCGCAGCCACTCGAACAGATACCCCAGATGGGTTTCGCGGACCTCGGCAAAGGCCGGGTCGCTGCCCAGGTCGTGCAGTTCCTGCGGGTCGTTTTCCAGGTCGAACAGCTGTGGACGAAAGCCGTCATAGGCCAGGTACTTCCAGCGTTCGCTGCGCACCATGGTCATGCGGCAGCGGTCGATGGGTTGTGCCAGACGCTCGCGGGCCGGGGCCTGGAAGGCGTAGTCGTATTCGGAGATGGCGTAGCGGCGCCAAGTGATGTCGTGAGCGTGCAACAGCGGGATCAGCGAACGGCCTTCCAGGCGGTGGTCGGCAGCGGGCAGGCCCAAGGCGTCGAGGAACGTCGGCAGGGCGTCGATGGTTTCGACCAGGCGTGCGTCCACCGTGCCACGGCTGATATCGGCGGCGGCCCGCGGGTCACGCACGATCAGCGGCACGCCCACCGCAGGCTCCAGCAAAAATTCTTTCTCGCCCAGGAAGTGATCGCCGAGGAAGTCGCCATGGTCGCTGGTGAACACGATCAACGTGTCCTCCCAGCGGCCATTGCTTTGCAGAAAATCGAACAAGCGCCCGAGTTGATCGTCGATCTGTCTGATCAGCCCCATGTAGGTGGGAATCACCGTGAGCCGCACCTCGTCACGGGAAAAATTCAGGCTTTCCTGATGCTGGCGGAACGCTTGATACACCGGGTGATCGCTGGTTTGCCCAGGCTGTATGGGCGTCTGGATATGCTCGGCGCCGTACAACGCGTGATACGGCGCCGGGGCGATGTAGGGCCAGTGCGGCTTGATGTAGGACAGGTGCAGGCACCACGGTCGCTCGGCTTGCTCGTGGATAAAGTCGATGGCGCGGTCGGTGGTGTAGACGGTTTCCGAGTGCTGCTCGGCGACTCGCGCGGGTCGCCCGGCGTTGCGCATGTGCCAGCCGCTGAGCACCTCGCCGTTTTCACCTTCTGCCGCGTTCGCCCATTCGTGCCATGGGTTGGTGCCGTTGTAGCCCTGCTCGCGCAGGTAATGGGTATAGGGCGCGGACTCGCGTTTGTCTTCGAACAGCGGGCTGTCGGGGTAAATGCCATCGTGACGAAAGTAGGCGTCGAAACCGACTTCATTCAGCGGCTCGGCCTGCGCGCTGTCCGGGTCGATGTTCAGCCGCTGCAAGGCCTCCAGGTTGGGCGTGGCGTGGGTCTTGCCCACCAGCGCCGTGCGGATGCCATGGGGGCGCAGGTAGTCGCCGATGGTCAGTTCTTCCAGGGGCAACGGTACCGCGTTCCACGCCACCTGATGGCTGCTGACGTAGCGCCCGGTATAGGCCGACATGCGCGAGGGGCCGCAGATGGTGCCCTGGGTATAGGCGCGGCTGAAACGCACACCGGCGGCGGCCAGGCGGTCGATGTTCGGTGTGTGCAGATGGGCGTGGCCGTAGCACGACAGGTAATCGCGGCGCAGTTGGTCGCACATGATGTACAGCACGTTGCGGACGGTTTTAGGGGCAGGCATGAGGCTTCACCAAGTGGAGGACAGGTGAGTTTTTTCGCCGTTCGGAGGGTAGGCTGGCAAGTGCATTTGGGGACTGGGTTTGATGCAGTCAATGCATCGGTGTTGCTGCCAGCGCTTTCGCGAGCAAGCTCGCTCCCACATTTGGAATGCGTACAATTGTGGGAGCGAGCTTGCTCGCGAAAGCGCCACTTCAGACAGCGACGTTCTCCAGTGCGCACACCTCCTCATCCAGCTCATCGATCTGCTTGATCTGCTCGATCATCGCCTCCGCCAACGGCGACAAGCGATACCCCGCACGACTGACGATGCCATAGCGGGTGTAACGCTCCTCCAGGTCTTCGGCCAGGCCATCGATCGTCAGGCACACCAATTCGCCGCGAGCCATGTGCAATACATCACTGTTGGCGCTGACGATGCCGATGGCGTCGGAACGCAGCACCACGCCCATCAGGCTGTAGCCGTTCTCGCATTCGACGTTGGGCAGGTAATCGGGCCGCCCACTGAGATCGACGATGACCTTGCGCAGGTTCGGCGGGCGGATGGTCACGGCCAGTGGGTAACTCATCAGTTGCACGGCCGTCACGCTGGGTTGCTGTGCCAGCGGGTGGCCGGCGCGGCAGCAGAAATACCATTTGCGCGGCCGCAGGCGGTAGGTGTGGTAGTCCGGGTGGGCTTCGAAGTGGCGGGTGTCGGCGACGAAGAATTCGAATTCTTCGCTGAGCAGGCGCTTGCCCAGGCTTTGCCAGTCATCCACCTGGAACTGCACGCGGGCCTTGGGGTAGCGCCCGATAAAACTGCCAATGGCCCGTGGTATCAACCCCGCCGCCGGCGCCGGACCGCAACCGAAGCGCAATTCGCCGGCTTCCAGACCATTGAATTGGCTGATCTCGTTGGCCAGTTGCTGCGCGCCACTGACCAGGCGCCGGGCATGTTCAAGCAATACCTGGCCTTGCTTGGTGGGCGCCAGGTCTTTGCGGCCGCGATCCACCAGTTGACATCCGGCGCTGTGCTCCAGGGCCTGGATACTGCGACTGAACGCCGACTGCGACAGGTTCACCGCCAATGCTGCCGCGACAAAACTGCGTTGTTCGGCAAGGGCGATGAAGTGGCGAAGTTGGCGCAGATCGATATGCATTTTTCACATCAAAAATATCGGGGAAATGCATTGGCTATGCATTAGGTCGACTCCTTATAAAGGCTATCTCTTATGCAGTAAATGTTCGTAAAAATATAAATAAATAACCTTATGGAATATCTGATGGTGGATATTTCCGGGTTCCGGAGCCGCTTATGAGTCTGTTGAAGCCCGCTGTACCTTGCTCTCCCTGGAAGTTCAAACGCCTGCCCCTGGCCATGTTGCTGGCCGGCAGTGCCAGTTGGACATCCAGCCATGCAGCCGAACCGGCACCCTCGGGTGAAAGCGCCAGCGGCCAACTGGAAACCGTCACGGTGACCGCCCGGCGGCGTACGGAAAGCGCCCAGGAGGTGCCCACGCCGATGAGCGTGATCGGCGGCCAGGCGCTGGAAAGCCAGCGGGTCTATCGGATTCAGGATTTGCAGCAACTGGTGCCCAGCGTCAACGTGGCCTACATGCATGCGCGCCAGTCCAGCGTGTCGATTCGCGGCCTGGGCAACAACCCGGCCAGCGACGGGCTGGAAGGCAGCGTAGGCTTGTATATCGACAACGTGTACCTCGGCCGGCCGGGTATGGCGGTGTTCGACCTGATGGACATCGAACAGCTCGAGGTGTTGCGTGGTCCCCAGGGCACGTTGTTCGGCAAGAACACCACGGCCGGGGTGATCAATATCAGCACCCGTGCGCCGAGTTTCACTCCGGAGCGCAGCATCGAAACGTCCCTGGGCGAGGACGGTTACTTCCAGACCAAGGGCACGATCTCCGGCCCGCTGACCGATGAACTGGCGGGGCGTTTCTCGGCCTATCGCACGCGCAGCGACGGCGACATCAAGAACGAATACGACGGCCATGACCTCAACGGTGGCTCGCGCCAGGGCTTTCGCGGGCAACTGCTGTACAAGCCCAGCGAAACGTTCAACCTGCGCTGGATCGGTGACTACAACGAAGAGGATTCCAGCGCCGGCACCCGTGTGTTGTACAGCACCGGGCCGACCATCAATGGCACCAACCTCTACCAGTCGCGGGCGGCCGCTGCGGGGGCCACCCTGGTCGACGGCACCCATCGCAAGGTCAACCTGGACAGCGACCAGCGCGTCACCGTGTTCCAGGGCGGCACCTCGCTGGAAGCCAACTGGACGTTGCCCAGCGATTTCACCCTGACCTCGGTCAGTTCCTATCGCTTCTGGAATTTCACCCCGCGCAACGATGATGGCCTTGACGTGCCGGCGTCCTATAACGGCGGCGTATCGGTGGAAGACAAACAGTGGTCCCAGGAATTTCGCCTGGCATCGCCCACGGGTGGCTTCTTCGACTACGTGCTGGGCGCCTATTATTTCGGCAACTCGCTGGACAACAAATCCTTCGTCTCTTACGGGCCCCAGGCGGATATCTGGAACGGCACGCCAGCAGGCGCGCTGGCCAACGTCAGTACCGTGGGCAACGGGCACATCCGCACCGACAGTTTCGCCCTGTTCGCCCAAGGCACCTGGCACCTTACCGAGCGCCTGGATTTCACCGCAGGCTTGCGCGGTACTTATGAAGAAAAAAGCGCCTGGGTGACGCGTAACAGCCCAGTGGGCGGTGCGGCCGTCACGGGCGCTGCCGCGACGGCTCGCCGTAACCGTACCGGCGCCTATGACTCCGGCGACCTCACGCAATACAGCGCCAGCCCTTCGGGCTTGCTCAACCTGAGCTACCGCTTGAACGACAACCTGCTGGGCTACGCGACCTTGTCCCACGGCGAGAAGTCCGGTGGGGTCAACCTCGTGGTCGGCTCCGCACCGACTGCCGGGGCGGACTCGCTGCTGGTCGGCACCGAGCGGGCCAACAACGCCGAGCTGGGTTTCAAAAGCACGTTGTGGGACCGGCGCCTGCAGCTCAATGCCAACCTGTTCTGGACCCAGGTCAACGGCTACCAGACCAACGCCTATGACCAGGACAATCGCGTGCAGTACCTGACCAACGCAGGTTCCGTGCGCTCGCGCGGCGTGGAAGTGGAAAGTACCTGGGTGCCGATCAAGGGCCTGACGCTGAACCTCAACGGCTCGTTCAACGATGTACGTTACCTGAGCTACAAGGATGCGCCGTGCCCACCGGAAGTCAGTCTGCGCCCAGGAGCGCCGGCTTCCTGCGACCTGAGCGGGCACCCAGTGGTAGGGGCGTCGAAGTGGATCGCCAATGCCAACGGCGAGTACAAGTGGAATCTGGACAGTGGCTTCGAGCCCTACGTCACCGGCAGCTATGCCTTTCGCTCCAAGGCCGTGGGCACGGTGGAGGATTCCGACTACGGACAGATTCCTGCCTATGCGGTGGTCAACCTGTCCACCGGCTTGCGCGGCAATTATGAGCAGGGACAGTGGGACGTGTCGTTGTGGCTGAAAAACGCCTTCGACAAAACCTACTACACCACCCTGTGGACCGGCGGTAACGGCGGTTACGAAGGCCTGTTGGGGAGCCCGCGCACGCTAGGGGTGACCGGGCGCTACGACTTCTAGCCCATGGGATAGGTGGCCGGGTTCAACACCCGTGCCACCCGCAGCATGGTCAGCGCCGTCACTCGTGTGCGCAAACAACCTGTCGAGCCATGCCTTTAATGAATATTTTGCATGCCTGAAAAAGCATCGAAAAATTGTGTCTCGGCGCCAGGCCACGCGGGCCGCGGCTTTAGCGTGTGCGTGAGTTTCAATTATTCATTTTGGGTATATGTATAACTTTAAAGATTACTTTAAGAGATAAGCGTCTAGCCCCGATCATTTAGCCCTCGACGGCCTTCCACGCAGGCCTGTCGATTTCTGTTTCAAAAACCGTAGGGAGTGAATCAATGGGCAATGTCCAGGCCGCCGCCAGTGCACACGAGGCGCAATGGCGCCAGGCACCGGGTGGTGAGTTGGTCGACCTTGGCCGGCCGCACCGTGCGCCGTTGGGGCAGCTGCGCTTGCAGCGTTCCCCCAGGCGCTTTTCGAGTCGGCGCGAAGGGATTCTGCTGGGGTTGCTGGTATTGGCCCTGCACGGTGCGGTGATTTATTGGGTGAGTCAGAAGCCGACCCCGGTGCTGCCGATCGTGCCGCCGGAAATCCCACCGATGACCATCGAATTTTCCCAGCCCGCGCCGCCGGTGGTCGAACCGCCGCCGTCCGTGCCGCCACCGCCGCCTGTGGTCGAGCCACCGCCGCCAGTCGTGGATGAGTTGGCCGCCAAGCCGGCGCCGAAAAAGATTCCGAAACCCAAGCCGGTACCCAAGCCTGTGCCTAAGCCGGTCGCCAAACCGGTGGAGCAACCGCCTGCGCCTCCCACGCCTGCGCCACCGGTTCCCGCGCCAGTCGCAGCCCCTGCACCGGCTCCGGTAACCCCCGCTTCGGCCAACGCCGCGTATCTGAAGAACCCGGCGCCCGAATACCCGTCATTGGCCCAGCGCCGGGGTTGGGAAGGCACGGTGTTGTTGCGGGTACAGGTACTGGCCAGCGGCAAACCGGGTGAGATCCAGATCCAGAAAAGCAGCGGTCGCCAGCAACTGGACGACGCCGCGCTGGCCGCCGTGAAGCGTTGGAGCTTTGTGCCGGCCAAGCAGGGCGATGTGGCCCAGAACGGCTGGGTCAGCGTACCCATCGATTTCAAGATTCACTAACTATTGCTGCGGTGTGTTGCACACGCCGCGATCTGTTCAGAGGGAAAACATCATGGCATTAGCATCTCCACTTGAATCCATCGAAAGCGCGGTGATCTGGCTGCTGGTGGCCTTTTCGGTCGCGACTTGGGGCCTGGCCTTGCTCAAGGGCGTGCAGTTCGGTCGCCTCAAGGCCCAGGATCGCAAGTTCCACAAACAGTTTTGGGCGGCGTCGAGCCTCGAGTCGGCCGCTGAACTGGCCGAAACCCAACCCGGCGCCGCTGCCCGTGTGGCCCAGGCCGGTTATGCCGCGATCCAGGTCGGTGACGCCCCCCACGCTGCCGACCTGAGCCAGGCCATCAACCACCAGGACCGCCTCGAACGCGCCCTGCGCCAACAGATCGTCCGGGAGCGCCGTTCCCTGGAAACCGGCCTGGCCGTGGTCGCCAGTATCGGCAGCACCTCGCCGTTCATAGGCCTGTTCGGCACCGTTTGGGGAATCATGGAAGCGCTCAAGGGCATCAGCGCTGCCGGCTCCGCCAGTCTGGAAACCGTAGCGGGGCCGATTGGTGCGGCGCTGGTCGCCACGGGCGTGGGTATCGCCGTCGCGGTTCCCGCGGTGTTGGTCTACAACTATTTCCTGCGTCGCCTGAAGCTCACGGCCGCCGACCTCGACGACTTTGCCCACGACTTCTACAGCCTCGCGCAGAAAAACTCATTTCGCGTACTGCTGCACCCAACGCTGAACAAAGCCCGTGCCGGCAACCCGCAGAAAGTGAAGGAGGCGTCCTGAGATGGCTTTCTCCACACAAGACAATGATGAGGTGCTGAGCGAGATCAACGTCACGCCACTGGTGGACGTGATGCTGGTGCTGCTGGTGGTGTTTATCGTCACCGCGCCGCTGCTGACCAACGCCATTCCCATCAATTTGCCAAAGACCGAGTCAGTGGCACCCGTGGAACAGAAAGACCCGCTGGTGGTGAGCATTGACGACAAGGGCAAGGTGTTCATCAACAAGGACGAGATCCAGGCGGATCTGCTGGAGTCGAACCTGCAAGCCGCCAAGGCGAAAAACCCGGATGTACGCGTACAACTGCAGGCGGACAACGGGGTGAACTATGGCGAGGTTGCCCGGGCCATGGCGTCCATCGAGCGTGCGGGGATCAGCAAGTTGTCGGTGATAACGGCGAAATAGGATCGGGCGCTGGTCTTGGGTTCTTGGTGTACATCTCTCGAACGACGGGCGACACAGAACGTTTGACCGAACGCCAAGTGGCTAACTAGAGTGGATAACCGTACGGCCGCCGACTGCCCTGGACATCCAAATGAGCGATTTATCCCTGCTGCTTGCCTTCGTCGCTGCTGCGTCAGTGCTCACCGTGACGCCCGGCGTGGACACCGCCATGGTGCTTCGCGCTACAGCGACTGGCGGTCGACGTTCGGCGGCGATGGCTGCTATCGGTATCGTGCTCGGATGTCTGGTGTGGGGAGCCGCGGTGTCACTGGGGCTCGGTGCCCTGTTGCAAGCTTCGGAGTGGGCTTACCTCGCGCTGAAAATTGTCGGTGCCGCGTATCTCGTCTGGCTGGGTGTAAAACTGCTGTTGCGACCCAGGACGACGCTGCAAGGGCAGGGGAACGAGAACATGACGGCCTCTGCGCGTGGCGCCTTTGTTCGCGGTTTACTGACGAACCTGCTGAACCCCAAGATAGGTGTCTTCTACATCACGTTCCTCCCCCAGTTTGTCCCGAGTGGCGCGAGCGTGGCCAGCTACTCCTTCTTCCTTGCGGTGCTACACGTGCTGTTGACGCTGGCCTGGTTCGGCATTCTGGTAGCGGCGACGGTGCCACTGAGCAATTTCCTGAAGCGCCCGGCGGCCCTGAAGGCGCTCGACCGGCTCACGGGCGGTGTTTTTGTCGCGTTTGGGCTCAAGTTGGCTGTTTCCAATCCCGCTTGAGCCCAATGCCGCACTGCATGTCGATGGACGCTTGAATGTCATCGACGGCTTGGGCGCGGGAAGAGGCCCGCCATGGTGGAAGAGCCCCTTCGAAAAGTGAAAAGGCTCGATGCAGGAAACCGTTGAAGCGAGCGGCATCACGCCGCAGCCCTGCCTGTTGACCGCCAATCAGGCACAGATGGGCCACTTGACCAATCACTTCCGCTTCGCCTGGCATAGGGATCCAGCGGCGGCACGTCCGTATCGCGAAGTCCAGTCGTCTTGTGTCAACACGCTGCTGAAACTCGCTTGCCAACGGATCGTGCAGCGACCAGGCCCGGATGGAAACCTCCCGCCCAGGTTGTTTCTCCGCGGCAATGTTTAAATAGCGTTTCAAGATTTCGCCCGCGCTGCGACCCTGGGCCGCATAGGCGAGCATACGCTCCGTGTAGTCTTCTTCCCAGGCGGCCAGCAAGGTGCGGACAAAATCTTCGCGATTGCGGAAATGGTGATAGAACGATCCCCGGGTCACACCCAATCGGCGCGATAGACTCTCGGCCGAAACGCCAACATGCCCTATTTGGTCGAGGGCCTCAAAACCAGCCGCGATCCAATGGTGACGAGTCAGTTTTTTCACCCGTTATTTCGCTCCAGAGTGAGCGCCATACAGACTGTGTATGGTGCGTAACCGGTTGATACGCTGCGAACACCCACAAAGATGGCCGTTGCGTTTTGCACGCCAGCACTTTCCATGGAGCTCGCCTTGAAGAAAATCGTTCTGGTTGCTTTCGACCAATTCACGGATATCGACCTGTTCCTGATGTGGGACATTCTAGGCCGCAACACTGAGGACTGGCACGTCCGAATATTGGCTTCCAGTGCTGTCGTGCATTCGGCGCACGGTCTGCCTGTTTCGGTGCACGGTCCGCTTTCCGAGGCCAATAGTGCCGACGCGGTATTGTTCGTCAGCGGCAGGGAAGGGGTACCCGCTGCACTTGCCGATCCAGATTTCCTGCCGTCGTTTGAACTTGACGCCAGGCGCCAGCGAATCGGCTCCCTATGCGCCGGTGCTTTCATTCTCGAACGGCTTGGGTTGCTCAATGGCCAGGCAACTACACACCCGGATGCACGAGCGGGCTTGCAAGCGCTGGGACTCGAGCCCGTGGACCTGCCTCTTGTATGCCAGGGAAACGTTGCAACCGCGGGCGGATGCCTTTCGGCACTCTATCTGGTGGGATGGTTGGTTGAATCCTGGTTCGATGTCGACAAGCGCCGTGCGACGTTGGGTCCTGTTCTGCCCGCTGGGCAGCAAGCGCTCTATGATGCCTTGATCGAGCTCAGTATCCGGCAAGGAAAAGTGGGCGCCTCAACAACATCCAGCCACTTCTGAACCAGACACGCACCCACCGGGCGACAAGGAGCGTTTTACGACAAACCATCGCAACCAGAAACGCGACATGGCATGTCGTCCAATCAGTCGTTAGACCCAGGAGAGATCCCCGATGCCCCGAGAATTTGAGCTCATTGTGTCAGTACCGGTCCCCTTGAGGTCCGGCGTCACCCACCTTTACACGTCGATGGACCTGGCGGACGCTTTTGCGATTCGGCTCCCGGCGGGCACATCCGGCGATCCGGACTTGCTGGCTCGCTTCATTCTTTCTCACCAGCCATCCTGGATCGGATGGCTCATGAGCGTCCGAGACGCTATTGTTGCCTGTTTTGGTCTCAAGACAGCCAGGCACCTGGCATCACTTGCTCATCGGATTGGACCCTTCAAGGTCTACAGCACCAACCAGACTGAAATCGTGTTGGGAGAGGACGACAAGCACCTCGACTTCCGGCTATCGATCCTATGTGCCGGAGAGACAGGGTCAGAAGGCAGTCGCCAACTGGTTTTTTCAACCGTGGTCCAGTGCCACAACCGACTAGGCCGGGCCTACATCTTCGTGATTGCCCCCTTTCACCGCTTGGTTGTCAGGGCCAGCCTCCTGCGTGCGGCGCGCGTCGGTTGGCCTCTGGCGACCTGCCCCTGAGGCGGATCAACGCCTATTCTTTGGGAAGCTATCCGAAATCAAGCTGGATGCCGCGCTCGCCCATCCAGGTGTTGTAGCCGGTGTGACCTTGTGGGGCGCTCGGTTGGCTGAAATCCTCCACGGCCACGAGCGAAGCGGGCACGTTGCGACTATGCTCATTGCCACTGCAGGCAATGTATGGGTTTCCAGTGATCGGCCGCCAAGGGAAGGAGTCTGTATGTGTCTGGTTCTACATGTCCGGTTCTATCGTTGGAATGACCGAATGAGCAATCTGGTAACAGATGTCCATCGGCGCATTTTGATCCCTGGGCGACCTATCGTCAGTTCGTGAGCACCCATTCACAGGGACGACGATCTCCAATCGGCAGTCCGATTTCTCCAAACCAGATCAAGCAGTCGATCCAGGCTGTCGACAGGTGCAAGTGGATGACTTTTGGTAAATCCCAAGGACGATGGAGAACAATATGAACACCAAACCGATCCACAAAATCTTGTGGCACTTCGCTGGCTGCGTGACCGGGCTGGCGATGGTTGCCGCCAATCCAGCCCACGCTGCCGACAGCGGCATCGCCCGCGCCCCTACCGCAAGCCATAGCATTGCTTTCAGCAACTCCTACGCAGGCAGCGATTTCCGCAAGGTGATGGTGCGCAACTGGCAGGAGATTGCGGCCCAGGCGCAGAAGGATGGCTTGATCCGCGAGGCTCCGGTGGTCAGCGCGAACAACTCGGCGTCGGAACAAGCGGCCCATATCCAGGACCTGGTCGTCAAGGGCGTGAACGCCATCGTCATCCTGGCCGCGTCCGACACGGCCCTCAACGGGGTGATCCGCGACGCCTGCGACGCCGGCATCGTGGTGGTGGTCATGGCCAGCCTCGTCACCGAAAACTGCGTCTATACCGTGGATTACAACTGGTCCGCCATGGGCCGCGTGGAAATGGATTATATCGCCGAGCGCCTCAAGGGGAACGGAACGCTGCTGGAGATCCGCGGCATTGCCGGCGATGCCACCGATAAAAACATCAGCGACGGCATTCGCAAGGCCGCCAGCGACTATCCGGGCCTGAAGTTCGCCAAGACCGTCTATGGCAACTGGACCGCTTCCGTCGCACGCAAGGAGGTGGCGCTGGCGCTGCCGTCGCTGCCCGGCATCGATGCCGTCGCGACCCAAGGGGGCGACGGTTATGGCGCGGCCATGGCGTTCAAGGCGGCAGGACGTCCTTTGCCGATCATCGTGATGGGAAATCGCCAGGACGAACTGGCCCTGTGGAAACAGGAGCGCGATGCCAATGGCTACGAGACCGTCTCGGTCTCCGCCTCCCCAAGCGTCTCCCAGGTGGGGTTCTGGGTGGCCCAGCAGATTCTGGCGGGCAAGCAGGTGCCGAAGTTCGTCGAGGTGCCCCTGGTGCGTATCGATGGGAAAGACCTGGACACCTGGCTCGCCACTATGCCGGTGGGCGGCGCCGCCAATCCTTCCTATGACCAGGCTTCCGTCGTGGCGATGATCGACGCGGCCATCAACCATACGGCGCCGCCGACGCCTCTGCCGGAGGTGACGAAGCCGTAGTGGCGGACGGGGGGCGCGGCGCCATGTCGACATTCAGACCCGCGACGGACAGGCCCATTGCCGTCAGGATTGGCCTGGCGGTCGCCGCGCTGGTGTTCCTGATGCTGGCGGTGTCGCTGGTGAACCTCTACGGCCTGCGCGGCATGGTCCGTGCGGTGGACTCCGCCAGCCATTCCGCGGAAATTCTCGCCTCGGTCAACGGTGCCACCGGGCGGGTGGAGAACTTCATCGCCACCCGCGACCAGGAAAGCCTGTCCCAGGCCGAAGGCATGGTGGCGACGGCGATCGCCGGCCTCTCGGCCATTGCGGTGGCAGAGGCGCAATCGCTCAAGGGCAGTCTGGAAAGGCTCGCGACGGCGATCGCCGCCTTGCGGGCAGCAAGCCTGGCCATGGATGGCGAAACGGAGAACATGACGGCCCACTACAGCCGGATGCGAGAGGCGACGATCCTCGTCGAACAGGGCATTGCCGATGGGTTGAAGGGGCTTGAGTCCCGCACCGCTGAGCACGAGGCGCGGGTGAGCGACATCGAAAGCGCCCATCGCATCCTGGATATCCTGCGCAACGGCGAACGGATCATCACCGCCAATGTGGCCAGGATGCTGGTGACCGGTGACGGGGCGGCCGCCATTGCGGCGCGCAACACCAGCGCGGCACTCCGGCCCGTGGTCGAACAATTGCGCGAGTTGATGGGGACACCGCAGCAGAGAGAGGCCCTGGACCAGTTGGCCGCCGCGCTCGACGCGGCCAGCGTGGCGCTCGGGCATCTTGGCGAGGCGCCCAAGCTCCGGGGAGGCGAGGCCTTGCGGTATCTCGCCGCCATTGGGGAGACGGCCGAGCGCCTCGAGACAATGTTGGAGGAAGTGGAAGGGCACGTTGTCCATGACGCCAGCGACATTCAGGCAGCAACCGGTTTGCTGCAAAATGCCGCCGCATTGTCCAAGCGTTTCGCCGAGCGTGTTGCCACCCTGGAGGCGCAGACCTTGTCGTTTCGCCTGTCACCGTCGGCCGAGGTCGCCGACGCTGTCGACCACATCCTGGACGAGCTCTCCCGGCTCTCTCGGGTTCTCCCGGCATCCGTAGGACTGCAGGCCAAGGCAACGCCCCTGACGGTCAGCGATCAGATCGCCGGCTACCGGGCGGCATTCGCCAGGTTCCATCAGGCGAGCAACGCCTTGAGCGACGCGCGCGACCAGGTTCGCAACGAGGCACGGAGCGCCGGCCTGCTGGTGGCGCGTTTCGCCGGTCAAGCGCGCTCCGACGCCTTGGTCCACAACGATCGCGGCATGCTTGCGACGATCGTCGCAGGGACCGTCGCCATCCTGTTGGCCGGCGCCATCGCCTGGAGCACGTCGCGATTTGTCGCTCAACCCATCGTGGCCCTGGCCTCGGTCATGCGCCGGCTTGCGGCTGGCGACCTGAACGCCGAGATCGCCAGCGCCGGACGCGGCGACGAGATTGGAATCATGACCCGCGCCGTACGGGTGTTCCAGGAAAATGCCCTGCGCATCCGGGTGTTGGAGGCCGAAGCCGAGGCCGAGCGACAGCAAGTCCAGGCCTCTTTGGAAAGAATGGTCGCCGAACGGACCGACACGCTGCACCACCAGACCGAGGTGCTGGAGGCACAGGCCATCGAGCTCATTCAGGCGCGCAACCAGGCCGAGGCGGCTAACCAGGCAAAGAGCGATTTCGTGGCCACGGTCAGCCACGAACTGCGCACCCCCCTGACCCTCATTCTCGCCCCGCTGGAGCAGCTCTCGGCGGCGACCGCCCCGCCAACGGACTGGCATGTGCAAATAGACCGCGCCCAACGCAACGCGTTGCGCCTGATGAACCGGGTGAACGACATCCTCGATTTCTCCAAGGCTGAAGCAGGCAAGTTCGAGTTGTGCCCAACGCCCATTGACTTGAACAAGGTGGTGGGCGTGCTGGCCGAAGACGCCGCCATGGTTGCCGAGGGCAAGGGCTGCACCTTGACTTGCAGCATCGATCCCACGCTCGGCACGGTGTTCCTGGATCCCCAACACTTCGAGAAGATTCTTCTCAACCTGGTGAGCAATGCCATCAAGTTCACACCGGCCGGCGGCACGGTGCACCTGGCTGTCACGCCGCTCGATGGCGAGCGATTTGAACTCGCGGTGCAGGACTCGGGGATTGGCATTGCGCCTGATAAACTGCCGCTGCTGTTCCAGCGTTTTTCCCAGATCGACAATTCCGCCACGCGGCACTACAGCGGCACAGGCATCGGTCTCGCCCTGGTCAAGGATCTGGTCGAATTGATGGGGGGGGAAGTCGGTGTCAACAGCGAGCCCGGACGGGGTTCGTGCTTCTTTGTTCGACTTCCGCTGGGGATCGAGCCCAACACCGTACCGACCGAAGCCAGCACGATGCACGAGCGATCGTCATCGAGCACGACAAGCACTACCGAGCAGCGTCATCTGCGTTTCGATGACGGTCGCCTTGGCAGTCGCGACGACCGGGCTTCGATCCAAGGCGCAGACGATGAGCAGCCTCCGGAACATGCCTCGCGATCCAGAGTGCTGGTGGTCGACGACAGCCCGGAGATGCTGGCCTATCTCAGCGAGCTTTTGCGAGACGATTACCTCGTCACCACCGCAACCGATGGCGAGCAGGCCTGGGCGCTGCTGCAGCTTCGACCCTTCGATGTCGTGGTTTCGGATGTGATGATGCCGCAGCTCGACGGTTTCGGCTTGACAGCCAGGATCAAAGCCAGCGCCGGTTTTGCTCATTTACCCGTGATCCTGGTGACCGCCCGTGGCGGTAGCGAGGCCTGCGTCTCCGGGCTGGAGAGTGGCGCCGATGACTACATCGCCAAACCCTTTTCGCCGCTGGAGCTCAAGGCTCGCGTACGCGCGGCGCTGCGCATGGGCCAGGTGCAAACCGAACTGCACGCAAAATCCCGTCAGGCGGGCATGGCCGAAATCGCGACGACGGTGCTGCACAACGTCGGCAATGTTCTCAACAGCGTGAACGTGTCGGCAGAACTGGTCAGCAGCCAGATGCGCACCTCCAAGGCCCAGGGGCTGGGCAAGGTGGCTCAACTGATGAACGAACACGTCCATGACCTGAGCGATTTTCTCACCAAAGACCACAAGGGAAAGATGCTGCCCGACTACCTGCTCAAGTTGGCGGAGGTCGTGGCGGTAGAGCAACAGAGCATCATCGAAGAACTCGGGCAACTCACCAAGGGCATTGACCACATCAAAACCATTGTCGCCGCCCAGCAGTCCTATGCTGTTGCCGTCAGTATTGTCGAGACCGTGCCGGTCGCGGAGTTGATCGACGATGCCTTGCGCATGAGTGCTGGATTGCTGGCACGCCAGGAGGTGACGATGGTCAAGGACATTGCCGACTTGCCCCTGCTGCCGTTGGACCGGCACCGGGTTCTGCTGATACTGGTGAACCTGATCGGCAATGCCAAGCAGGCGCTGGACGGCGTGATCGATCGCAGCCCATGCGTCACGTTCAGCGCGTTCCTCGTTGACGGGGCCGTATTGCGCATCACGGTGGCCGACAACGGCAATGGGATTGCGCCTGAGCACCTGAAACGTATTTTTTCCCACGGTTTCACGACGCGCAAAGACGGTCACGGTTTTGGCCTGCACAGCTGCGCGCTGGCCGCGCAGGAAATGGGTGGCAGCTTGACCGTGCACAGCGACGGGGTTGGGCAGGGCGCAACCTTTACCCTTGATATTCCCCTTGATGCTTCGCTGAGCAAGCGATGAATACCGAACCGATGCCTGCCCGGTCTGGTTGGAGGCTCAAAGGGGAATGTGGGTGGTCGACAAGACCTGGCGCAACCCCATGAATGAGCGAATCTGGCGAACGCCGGGCAGGTAAAGCAGTTGCTCCGCGTGGAGCCGGTTGAAGCTGTTGCTGTCCTTGGTTCGTATCAACATGAAGTAGTCGAATTCTCCCGTCACCACATGGCATTCCATGCAGCCGGACACTTTTTGTGCGGCCGCCTCGAATGCGGCGAAGGATTCCGGTGTGGAACGGTCCAGCACCACGCCGATCAAGACCACCATCCCCGCATCCAGCGCTTCATTGTCCAGCAGTGCGACGATGTCCTTGATCAGGCCGACCTGCTTGAGTCGTTCGACACGCCTGAGGCAAGCCGGGGCACTCAGTTTCACCTTCTCTGCAAGTGCCACGTTGGAGATCGAGGCATCTCGTTGCAGGACCTTGAGAATCGCGCGGTCGGTTCGATCCAGTGGATGCGGCACCGGGGCCGAAGCAGTCGGCTTCTTGTGAGTATTTGTTGCTTTCATATTGAATTCCGAGCATTAAAAATAGGTTTTATGTACTTTAGTGGAAATTATGTTTTTATAAATGGCAGAAACTTGCAACACATATTTTTCGAATTCTTCTTAATATTGAACTCATCGAAGCCCCTCCTGAAAGAGCCTGGAATGTGGCCTTTTCACTTTCGGTCTGGCGCTTGGATATCCAATATCGAGGAGCAGAGTCATGAACCTGAATCGTTTCAAACGTTATCCATTGACCTTCGGTCCTTCTCCCATCACGCCCTTGAAGCGTCTCAGTGAACATCTGGGTGGCAAGGTCGAGCTGTATGCCAAGCGTGAAGACTGCAACAGTGGCCTGGCCTTCGGCGGGAACAAGACACGCAAGCTCGAATACCTGATTCCCGAAGCGATCGAGCAAGGCTGCGATACCCTGGTCTCTATCGGTGGCATCCAGTCGAACCAGACCCGCCAGGTCGCTGCAGTCGCTGCCCACCTGGGCATGAAGTGCGTGCTGGTGCAGGAAAACTGGGTGAACTATTCCGACGCGGTGTATGACCGGGTGGGCAACATCGAGATGTCGCGCATCATGGGGGCGGACGTGCGGCTTGATGCGGCAGGTTTCGATATTGGTATCCGGCCAAGTTGGGAAAAGGCCATGAGCGATGTCGTGGAGCAGGGTGGCAAGCCGTTCCCGATCCCGGCGGGTTGTTCCGAGCATCCCTATGGCGGCCTCGGGTTCGTCGGCTTTGCCGAGGAAGTGCGGGAGCAGGAAAAACAGCTGGGTTTCAAGTTCGACTACATCGTGGTCTGTTCCGTGACCGGCAGTACCCAGGCCGGCATGGTCGTCGGTTTCGCCGCGGACGGCCGTTCGAAGAACGTGATCGGTATCGATGCCTCGGCCAAGCCAGAGAAAACCAAGGCACAGATCCTGCGTATCGCCCGGCATACCGCGGAATTGGTGGAGTTGGGCCGCGAAATCACCGAAGAGGACGTGGTGCTCGATACGCGGTTCGCCTATCCGGAATACGGTTTGCCTAACGACGGTACGCTGGAAGCCATTCGCCTGTGCGGCAGCCTGGAAGGTGTGCTGACCGATCCGGTGTACGAAGGAAAATCCATGCACGGGATGATTGAAATGGTCCGCCGTGGCGAGTTCCCCGAAGGCTCGAAAGTGCTTTACGCGCACTTGGGCGGGGCGCCGGCACTGAATGCCTACAGCTTCCTGTTCCGCAACGGCTGACTCACGCCAATGAGCTGTAGGCGAGCGCTTGCTCACGAAGCGGTGGGGCAGTTGGCATTCATGTTGAATGTCACGGCCTCATCGTCGGATCGCCGCTCGGAGCGAGCCGCTGCAACCCAACCGCCGGGAGTACCGCCATGCATGCGATATCGCAATCCGCAGTCTGGATCAAGGAACCTTCGGCGGATGCCGGGGTGGTCATCGTGACCAGCGCCGCGCTGCCCAAGTACATGATCGACAAGCTGCACGTGACGATAGATGACTGGGACCAGGTGGCTTATCTGGCCGTCAAGCAATCCGAGGCGTTGCTGGTCGACTGGTTGCGGGTCGGGTCCAGCCCGGAGCCGTCCGCCGGGGGCGACGCGTGTTATGCCAGCCAGCTGTTGCGCGCCGTCCCCCACGGCAGCTTTTTACTGGAAGTCGGTACGGTGCCTGGCCTGACCTGGCTGGGATCTGTCTGCGGCCACCCGCTGCGTGTCGTCGAACTGGGAACGATAGCCTCATCCACTGCGGCGATGGATCGACAGGTGGAAGAGGTGCTATCGGCGACCCGGAGTCTGGCGAAAAGCGTGCTGCAGGCGCGCGGCGTCATTTAACCCAGTCCTCGTCAATTCGCCTGTTGAAACCAGAAAGGCAACGCTTATGAGCCGAACCGCCGAGGGGCGTACCCACGCAATGAAGTGGATGCGCGAGCCTTCCAGTTGTACGCGTATCGTGGTCATCGTGAGCGGACTCGATAGCGATCATATCGATTTGATCCATCAGGGGTTCAGCTGTTTCGACAATGTCGCGCTGATCCATGTCGATACGATGAGCACCGCGACGGGCAAGCTCGTTGGCGTGCAAATGGCCAACAGTGACTACAGTTTTGTGGTGCTCGGTGAACTGGATGAGCGCTTCTTGCACGACCTTTCCATTGACCAACCCTGCCTCTACCCGGTCGCACCGGACGAAGCGGCCGAACGCTCCGTCATTGCCGCGGTGGAGCAGGTAAAACGCCTCGCCCGAGGCAGCCACTCGCGCCACCTTGAAGTGATACCCGACATCTGCAGGAGTTGCCTATGAACCTGTCCGATCTCCACGCCCAATGGCCGGGCCCGGCTGCCGAGGACGAAGAAATGGCCGAGTGGCGTGAGGCTTTGCTCTCTGTCGCGGCCCATGGCGGCACGGGCCGGGCAAGACAGATCCTCGACATGCTGCTGGCTGTGGCAAGCACTTCGGACATCGGCTGGCGGCCGCGCCATGGCACCCCTTACATCAATACCATCAGCGTTGAGCGGCAACCGGTGTTTCCCGGGGACCTGGCCATCGAAGAGCGTCTGGCATCGATCATGCGCTGGAATGCCCTGGCGATGGTCGCCCGGGCCAATCACGCCTATGGGGAGTTGGGCGGACACATCGCCAGTTACGCCAGCGCGGCGGATCTGTTTGAAGTGGGCTTCAATCACTTCTTCAAGGCGCGCACCCCAACCGGCGGCGGCGATCTGGTGTTCTACCAACCCCACTCGGCGCCAGGCGTCTATGCCCGGGCGTTCCTCGAGGGACGCCTGGAGGAAAAGGATCTGCAGCACTATCGGCAGGAGATCGGCGCGCGCACCAATGGCGCCCGGGGGTTGTCGAGTTATCCGCATCCCTGGTTGATGCCGGACTTCTGGCAGTTCCCGACGGGCTCCATGGGGATCGGTCCGATCAGCTCGATCTACCAGGCGCGTTTCATGCGTTACCTGGAACACCGCGGCCTGCAAAAGACCTCGGGGCGGACCGTCTGGGGCGTGTTTGGCGACGGTGAAATGGATGAGCCGGAAAGCATGTCGGCGTTGACCCTGGCGGCGCGCGAAGGGCTGGATAACCTGGTCTGGGTGGTCAACTGCAACCTCCAGCGCCTGGACGGCCCGGTGCGTGGCAACGGTCGCATCATCGACGAGCTCGAGGCGTTGTTCGGCGGCGCGGGCTGGAACGTGATCAAACTGGTATGGGGTTCCGACTGGGACAGATTGTTTGCCCAGGATAAAGACGGCGCGTTGGTCAGGGCATTGTCGACCACGGTCGATGGCCAGTTCCAGACGTTCGCGGCCAAGGATGGGCGCTTCAACCGTGAGCATTTCTTCGGCCAGGACGAAGCCCTGGCGCATTTGGCCCAAGGCCTGACGGACGAGCAGATCGACCGCCTCAAGCGCGGTGGTCATGACCTGGTGAAGATCTTTGCCGCGTATCAAAGTGCGATGCTCGAGGGCAAGAGACCTACGGTCATCCTGGCCCAGACCAAGAAGGGCTTCGGCATGGGCGACGCCGGGCAAGGCAAGATGACCGTGCACCAGCAGAAGAAACTCGACAGTGAGGCGTTGATCGCGTTTCGCAACCGTTTCAACCTGCCGTTGACCGATGAGCAGGCCATCTCCCTGAGCTTCTTCAAGCCGAGTGACGACAGCGCGGAAATGCGCTACCTGCATGCACGCCGCCAGGCGTTGGGCGGCTACATGCCGGCGCGACCTTCGGCCAGCGAGTCATTGCCCGTACCTGATGTAAATAGCTATGCCGGGTTTGCCATCGCCGCCCAAGGCAAGGAAATGTCCACCACCATGGCCTTCGTGCGGATGCTCAGCGGTTTGCTCCGGGACAAGCAACTGGGCCCGCGCATCGTGCCGATCGTGGCGGATGAAGCGCGCACGTTCGGCATGGCCAGCCTGTTCAAGCAGATCGGCATCTACTCCAGCGTGGGGCAGCGTTACGAGCCGGAGGACATTGGTTCGATCCTCAGTTATCGGGAAGCCCTGGACGGGCAGATTCTCGAAGAGGGCATCAGCGAGGCGGGGGCGATCAGTTCCTGGGTTGCTGCCGCGACCAGCTATTCGGTGCATGGTTTGCCGATGCTGCCGTTCTACATCTATTACTCGATGTTCGGCTTCCAGCGCATCGGCGACTTGATCTGGGCGGCGGCGGATCAGCGGGCCCGCGGTTTTCTGCTCGGTGCCACCGCAGGCCGCACGACATTGGGTGGCGAAGGTCTGCAGCATCAGGACGGCAACAGTCATCTGATGGCGGCGATGGTCCCCAATTGTCGGGCTTACGATCCGGCATTCGCCGGCGAGTTCGCGGTGATCCTGGATCACGGCATGCGCCAGATGCTGGAGCGCCAGGTCGACGAGTTTTACTACGTCACCTTGATGAACGAGAACTACCCGCAGCCCAACCTTCCTGAAGGTGTCGAACAGGCCATTATCCAGGGCATGTATCTGTTCGCCCGGCATGAAGTCGAGGATGCCCGTGGACGTGTTCAGTTGTTGGGTTCCGGCGCCATCCTGCGCGAAGTGATGGCCGCCGCCGAATTGCTGGCGAGCGATTGGGGGATCGACAGTCAGGTCTGGAACGTTACCAGCTTCACCGAATTGGCACGTGATGCTCGTGAAGTGGAGCGCTGGAATCGGCTGCATCCCGGACAACCTGCCAAGCGCAGTCATGTTCAAGAATGCCTCCACGACTCGGCGTCCATCATTGCCTGTACCGATTACGTACGCGCCTTGCCCCAGTTGATTGCCAGCTATCTCGATGGCCATTACACGGTGCTCGGCACCGACGGGTTTGGCCGCAGCGATACCCGCAGCCAACTGCGCAGGTTCTTCGAGGTGGACCGCCACCAGATCGTCCTGAGTGCGCTGACCTCCCTGGTGCATGAGGGGCGTCTGGACGCCAGTGTCTGTGCCAAGGCCATTGCACGCTACGCCATTGACGTTGACGTCGTGGCCCCTTGGGACGCTTGAGGCCGGCTTCAACCTGTGGGAGCGCGCCTGCTCGCGATAGCGGTGGTTCAGTCGCAGGGATGTCGGGCTTGCTGGCCTCATCGCGAGCAGGCTCGCTCCCACAGGTTTTTGTGTCGTGTGCAG
>NZ_FMXV01000023.1:0-35815 GCF_900104425.1 Pseudomonas sp. NFACC13-1
CCTGGGTGCGTTTTTCATTGAAGGCGTATTCACCACCGCCGAAATTGAAACGGTCGGAGGTGAACGCGCCGCGGCCGTTCATCGACATGTCTTCCATGCTCGCGTCATTGCGCGGGCTGTTGCCACGGAACTGGCCGCCGTAGAGGCTCAGGCCGTTGATCTCGGTGGAGGTCACCTGGCCGCCACGGAAGGTTTGCGGCAGGGAGCGGCCGTCGTCGGAGCGCAGGATCGGCAGCACCGGCATCCACTCGCCGACCTTCAACTCGGTCTTCGACACCTTGGCCTTCAGGGCCACGCCCAGACGACCGAAATCATCGGCAGGACGACCGTCGTCATGCACCGGCAGCAACTGCGTACCCGCCGTGCCACGGCCGCCGTCGAGTTTCACCGAGTACATCCCCAATATGTCCACGCCGAAACCGACCACGCCCTGGGTGAAGCCGGATTTGGCGTCGAGGATGAAGCTCTGGGTCCATTCCTCGGCCTTGCCCTGGGCGTTGTTCGGGTTGGTGAAGTTGCGGTTGATGTAAGCGTTGCGCAAATTGAGGGTGGCCGTAGCGCCCTCGACGAAACCGCTATTTTGATCGGCTTGAACAACAGCTGACGAACCCGCGCAGAACGCAAGAGTCAGGCTGATGAACGATTGATGTGCAGGCACGCTGCGGACAGTAACCGGGTAGCGCATGATGTTTCCTCACAATGAGTTATTATTGTTTTTGTTGCGATTTTTAGCTCGTGAAAACGCATGCACAGGTAGCCCGAAGAGCTAACTTCCGAGCGACCTAAGGAACTCCTTATCCAGTCCGTTATTGAGCAACTTGATAATTGTTTAATATCGCCTTAAGCAAAACCCGAGCGTGCGCAGACGCGAGCTAAATTCAATGCCTGTATGGGCACGCTCGTGGGGAATTGCGTGAGAACAACAAGTGAAAGTTAAAACGTACTCGAACGCTCGGCGATCAACCCGCACTTCCCGGCGTTTTGCAACGTGTGTATTCCAATTGATAGAGCGTAGTTTCCGGTCCTGTCGATTGCCCCTCCAACAGCCGTTGCAGTTCGGCCACAAAAGACTCGCCGGCGAGGCGAACGTAGTCAGGCGCGCAACCTTCGATCATGACGATCCAGGCCGGTATCTGGGTGCCTTCGGCGCGGGCCTTTTTCTCTGCGGTTTCAACCTTGCTCACGGCCTCATCGGCCACACACAAATGCACGCCCGTAATACCCTGTTTATCCGCCAAGGGAGGCAGCACGCGTTGGCGCAATGCGTCTGACACCGATTTATGCCGCCCTTCGACAACATCGAAACGGACCGTTAACAGATACGCGCCCTGCCCCACACCGCTCGTGTAAGTGACTTCGCAAATGGATCGCGCGACATTGCGATAAGATTTCACCGACTGCTGGGTCCATGCCGTCGGACTGTTGAGGCGCGATAAATAATCCTGCCCGCCCAACACCTGCACAGTGTCAGCCTCATAGAGGTTGAAATAGGTCGGCCCGGCATCCAAGGCGATGTACCGGCGTCCCCGCAAAAAGCCCGGAATTCCAGCCCGCTCAGGCATGTGCTCACGGTTATGCCACTCATAGAACTCGTCCCGCGCTTCGGGCAAAAGATCATGCCAGATCGCGACTACACCTGTTCCTGCAAAGCTCATAGCGTTTTTCCTCTAGCGATAGTCAGTCAACATTGGGATGGCGCCCGGCGACCCATGCAGCCCCCATTTCAGCAACGTAAGGAACCACGGTCTGGAATTGTTCACCCAGCCCTTGGCCACCGACACGCATGGTGTCACCCGCCTTGAGGAATAACGGCGGCTTCTGCCCGAGCCCCACACCTGGTGGCGTACCGGTAATGATGACGTCCCCCGGCATTAGCGGCATGAAGCGACTGAGGTACGCGACAATATGAGCAACGCTGAAGATCATCGTACGGGTATTGCCGGTCTGGAGGCGTTTGCCGTTTACGTCGAGCCAGAGGTCAAGTGCCTGCGGATCGGCAATTTCGTCACGGGTGACCAGCCAAGGTCCCAGAGGCGCGAAAGAAAAGCCGCTTTTTCCCTTGGTCCACTGGCCTTCGTACTCAAGCTGATAAGCCCGCTCGGAAACATCATTGGCCAGGCAATAACCGGCAACGTGATCCAATGCCCGCGCCTCATCGATCTGCCAGGCAGGCGTACCGATGACAATGGCCAATTCGACTTCCCAATCCAGTTTCTGAGCGCCCGTTGGCAGGATGACTGGGTCATTGGGGCCGCTGATGGAGGCGGTGTGTTTGTTGAAGACCACCGGCTGGCTCGGGATTGGTGTATTCGTTTCAGCCGCGTGATCGGAGTAGTTCAGACCGATGCAAATCAGGTTCGGTACGCTGCCTACGCATGGACCAAGGCGTGTGCCTGGCGCCACCACTGGCAGCTTTTCAACGTCGACCGCGCGCAACTTTTCAAGCACTGAGGGGCTCAGGGCCGACGCATCGATGTCATCGACAATGCCCGAGAGGTCTCGAACGATTCCTTGCGAATCCAGGATTCCCGGCTGTTCCTGCCCCGGTAAACCAAAACGAACTAAGCGCATTTGTTACTCCTCCAGCGTTGAGAAATGGACAGACAATGAGCCTGCTTCGCCGAACTGCACATGCAGTGGCTGGTTAACGGGCACATCGAGAACACCTGCATAGGACCCGGTGATAATCACTTGCCCTGCTTGCAGCCCTATCCCTTGTGTAGACAGGAAATTGGCCAGCCAGACGATCGGCGACAACGGATCCCCGTCCGGATGGCGGCCCTTGATACTGACGAGCTCCGACGTTGCATCGCTCAGGGTGATAGCCAGTTCAGAGGGCATGCTGGCAGGGTTCGGCAGCGTGATTGGCGCACCAAGTACCAGGCCGTGATTGAATAGACCATCCGCGAGCAATTGCTCGAACGGCAGTGTCTGTGGATGGGTATAACGACAGTCGATCACTTCCAATGCCAAGCGCACATCGCTGATCGCAGCAGCGATCTGTTCAGCGGTATAAGGCTCGACACGTGCCGGCAAGTCCTGGGCCAGGACGCACGCCAGTTCGGGCTCGATGCGCGCCTTATCGGCATCAGCGGCCAGTCGGTAACGTTCGCCTTCTATAATGCTGTCGCTGTAGATCGGGGCTACGATCCACTTGCCAGCCGGCGGTAACGCACACTTCCAGCCCCCCACGGTTTTTCCAGCCAATGGGCCCACGTGTTGCTGGATGGCAAAACCTTCTGCGAGGCTGCCTGGCAGGTTCGGGCCAGGCAAGGATGTCAGCCGCACCCCCTCCAGCCGTGCACGGACCAGAGCGGCAGCGGCGAATTCCAGCCCTGCCCCCGCCTTGGCCCATGCAGGTGCGAGTTGGCTCATACGCTCTCCGAATGCACGTTATTCTGGCGCGGCCAAACCGTACCCAGTTTGTTGGCGGCCTCTTCCAGCAGGGCATGCAATTCGTCATAACGTTCGGGCTGCATGCGCAACACCGGACCGGCGATACTCATCGTGCCGACCACAGTGCCGGATGGAACCAGCTTGACCGGTACGGCAATCGCCCAGACACCCGCCTCGGCTTCTTCAATGACCAAGCCATACCCGCGCTTTCGGGTCACTGCCAACTCGGCCAACAAGCCTTCGATGCTGTTGATCGCCTTCGGCCCGTGCCCCATCCCCGCGTCAGCTTTCCCCAGCCCGCTACGCAATGCATGCTCAATGGCCAGCTCATCGGACATTGTTGCCAGCCAGGCCTTGCCATTGGCGGTTGCATAGAGATTGATCGGTTTATCCATGGCCGGCGAATACATAAGCCCCGGCGCGGCGCCTTGGGCCGAAGACAACCAGGATAAGGTGCCCTCGTTGACCACTGTCAGCCGCACCAACTCATGACATTGAACAGCCACTTGCTCGATGATCGGCTGGATCAATTCAGGCAAGCCAATGCCATGTAAATAACGTTGCCCCAACAGTGCCAGCTTCAGTGTCAAGCGGTACTGCGAGGTGGCTTCATCCTGCTCCGCCCACCCTTGCTCGACCAATTGAGCCAGCACTCGATGGGCAGGCCCCTTCTCCAAGCCCAGCTCGGCTGCGATGTCGGACATCCGCATCCAGCGAGCCTCACGGGCCAGCAGTTCAATCGCCTCCAGGCAACGGTCAACAGCACCTTTAACGACTCTCATATTTTTCTCGACTTATCTTTGACAATGAGGTGGATTCGAGCAACATTGTTCGTACTGGAACCGTGTTCCAATAGTATGCAGGCGTCTCCGGATAAGTCAAACCCGCTTGCACCGGATTGGCCTTATCGAGACAGCGCGGGCCACGCAGCCGGGGCGCTGGGACGTGGGACGCCTGACAGAGATAAAAGCCGAACGCTTCGGCGTCCGGCTCTTTATCCATAGACAAGCGCCTGTGCATGTTCACTCTTTGCGGAAGAACGCCCGATGCCTCTCACCACCCTGCCTTACCTACAGAAGTCCGCGGGCCGCAAGATTGTGCATCATTGCCCGCAAGCCGAAAGTCCAGGGCGCAGCCTCATGGCTGTAGGTGACGGTGTTGCGCAGCGTGCCCAGCAATGGACTCCCGATGCTGACCTCATCACCCTGCTTATGAGTAAAGCCGCTTCCCGGCTCCTCGCGATCCTGGGTAGGCGCAAACAATGTCCCGAGAAAAAGCATGAAGCCATCCGGGTATTGGTGATCCCCGCCGACCGTCTGGGCCACGAGATCCAACGGGTCACGGCTGATCAGGGCCATGGAACTGCTGCCTTCGAGCGTAAAGCCGTCGTTGCCCCGGACTTGCAGATCCACGACGCAGTTGCGCACGTCATCGAGCGTAAACGCTTCATCGAACAGACGAATGAACGGGCCGAGCGCACAGGACGCATTGTTGTCCTTGGCCTTGCTCAACAGCAGTGCGCTGCGGCCTTCGAAATCACGCAAATTGACGTCATTGCCCAAGGTGACGCCATGCACCTGGCCTCGACTGTTCACCGCCAGCACAATTTCCGGTTCCGGATTGTTCCATTCAGACTTGCGGTGAATGCCGATTTCGCTGCCACTGCCCACCGCGGCCAGAACCGGTGCCTTCGTGAAAATCTCCGCATCCGGACCGATACCGACCTCCAGGTATTGCGACCACATGCCCTGCTTGATCAGCACGGCTTTAAGACGCATCGCTTCTGGCGAACCCGGTTTGATTGCCCGCAAGTTATCGCCGATGGCTTCTTGCACCAGGCGGCGGACACTTTCGGCTTTGGCGGCATCGCCTCGGGCCTGCTCCTCGATGACCCGCTCGATCATGCTGGACGCGAACGTCACCCCGGCCGCCTTGATGACTTGCAGATCTGCTGGAGGCAGCAGCGATGCCTTGCCGGGATCGGCATGGCTGCCAGTGTTCCCAAGCAATTGCTCGACGGTCCCGATGTACCTGCCTGGCGCCTGACGAACAACCAACAACGGCGAGGTGTGTTCCAGCAGTTCGCTGATTGTCGAAAAGGTGTCAGAAAGATCGAACACACCTTCATCACGCAGCACCACCGGCGAGGGGCCGGCAATCGCCCCCGGGATCCAGGCACGGCCGATCAGCGTTCCGGCCAGGCCATCCACTGGCAGGGTGTTTTCGCGCGTCAGTTTCAAATTCGCCATGGTGCTTCCAGATCAGTTGTTCATCAGAGCCGTAAAACTAATGGACTGCCCCCGTAAATCCCAATGAAAGAATCTCACTCATCAATGCTGTTTCGTTATCGACAGACAAGGCCTTAACAGATGGAAAATGACCAAATTACTTTTGCCAGTGTCTCCCGGTGGCTGAAGATCAAACATTTGGTACTGGTCAATAGCTTGGCCAAGACCCGCAACATGCACACAACCGCCGAACACATGAATGTTACGCAGCCAGCCATCAGTAAATTGCTGCGCGATCTGGAAGTTCTCCTGGGTTTTCCGCTGTTTGAGCGTCAAACGCGCAGTCTGGTTCTTACCGAACTAGGGGAGTTCGTAGCCCGTTTTGCGCGTATTACCTTGGAAGACACGGAATCGTTCGTCGACCAAGTCAACAAACTGCGAAAAGGCGGGCATGGTCATTTAAAAGTCGGCACCATTTTCGCCGCGACATCCGTGGTGCTGCCTGAAGCCATTGCCAGCATAAAACGGGAGCGCCCCCTCCTTTCCATCGAGGTGATCGAACAAACCAGCAACCATCTGCTGGAAATGCTCGAACAAAAGAAACTCGATTTGATCATCGCGCGCTTCACGGATGAGGATTGTCAGCCGTTCGAATTTACGTCGCTGGGACCCGAACCCTTTTGTCTTGTCGTGAACAGCACACACCCTCTGTGCCGGCTTGAAGAAGTGCCCACTGAAGCACTCAGTGAATGGCCATGGGTCATGTATCCCTTCAATACGCCGATCCGACAACGCATGGAGCGCGCTTTCAGGACGTTCAAGATCGCCCCGCCGACCAACACGGTGGAGACCATTTCGATGCAGACCTTCCTGCAGTTGCTTCAGTCCGGGCCAATGCTCGCCATGCTCCCCGAGTCCATGGTCCAGTCACAGCTGCAAAACGGGCAGCTTCAAATCCTCAACACGCCCTTCAAAGTTGAATCCCAGGATTACGGGGTAATCACTCGCAAGGATGAGCCGCTGTCAGAGCCGGCACGGACGTTTATTGCGACCTTGCTGGCGTTCGCCAAACAGCGGCAAACGGCTACAGAGAAGAGGCACCGCAGCCATTTCAGAAAAAGTCGATGAGGCAAAGTTATCGAGCAATCGAAAGCTCTCATTAGGCAGCCATTTCCATGAATCCTATAGTGCCGGCACAAAAGTGCGGCGCTATTAGCGACCGCCCCCCCCCCCAGCAGCCCGTGAGGATGCGATGGAACTGATCATGAAAACCGGCGCAGCAGCTGTGCTGCGCTTGAACCCGCTGGACGATGTGCTGATCGCACGCCGACCGCTACTCGCTGGCGAAATCCTTGAACAGGAAGGCGTGACCATCCGGCAAGCGATCGTGCCGGGCCATAAAGTGGCTTCCCGACGTATCGAAGCCGGTCAACCGGTGAGGCGCTATGGACAAATCATTGGTTTTGCTGTTGTCGACATAGAAGCAGGCGAGCATATCCATGTGCACAACCTGGCCATGGGGGAATTCGCTCGAGACTATGCTTTCAGCGTCGATGCGAAGCCCAACGTCACGCCCAGTGAAGCCCCCTCGTTCATGGGTATCGTACGCCCGGACGGACGCGTCGCGACGCGTAACTACATCGGCATTCTTACGTCCGTGAATTGCTCTGCCACAGTCGCCCGGGCCATCGCCGATCATTTTCGTCGGGACATCAATCCCGCTGCGCTGCAAGCGTATCCAAACGTCGACGGTGTCGTGGCGCTGACGCATTCCGCCGGCTGCGCCGTCGACCCTGCGGGCGACGGTTTAAGCATGTTGCGCCGGACATTGGCCGGCTATGCGACCCACGCCAACTTTGCCGCCGTGCTGGTGATCGGGTTGGGCTGCGAGACGAACCAAATCGACTCATTACTCACAACGCAAGGACTCACCCGCAGCAATACCCTGCGCACGTTCAACATCCAGGACAGTGGCGGTACATCCAAGGCCATCGCCCGTGGCATTGACCACGTGAAGCAATTGCTTGGCGAGGCCAACAAAATTCAGCGTGAACCGGTCGGCGCTCGTCATCTGACCGTCGGGCTTCAGTGCGGTGGCTCGGATGGCTACTCCGGCATTACTGCCAACCCGGCGCTGGGCAACGCGGTGGATCGCCTGGTCGCCTGCGGCGGTACCGCGATTCTCTCCGAAACCCCAGAAATATACGGTGCTGAACACTTGCTGACGCGGCGGGCTGTCAGCCGTGAAGTCGGCGAAAAACTCATCGCTCGCATTCATTGGTGGGAACGCTACTGCGAGCGTATGGGAGCCGAGTTGAACAACAACCCTTCTGCCGGCAACAAGGCCGGCGGCTTGACCACCATCCTGGAAAAATCACTGGGCGCGGTGGCAAAGGCAGGTTCGAGCAATCTGATGGACGTCTACGAATATGCCCAGACCGTCACGGCCAACGGGCTGGTTTTCATGGACACCCCTGGCTATGACCCGGTCTCGGCAACCGGTCAGGTCGCCGGTGGCGCGAACCTGATTGCGTTTACCACCGGGCGCGGATCGGCCTATGGCTGTGCCCCTGCCCCGTCAATCAAGCTGGCGACCAATAGCGCCTTATGGGCGCGTCAACGAGAAGACATGGACATCAACTGCGGCGAAATAGCCGAAGACACGTTGACCATCGAGGCGTGCGGCGCAGCGATCTTTGAAACCATGCTGCGCATTGCCTCAGGCGAACGCAGCATGAGCGAACAACACGGATACGGACAAAACGAGTTCGTGCCTTGGCAGATCGGCGCCGTCACCTGATTTTCAATCCTGAGGACGCCTTGCCCTTCTATCACATGCACATTCAACCTGGAGACAACCATGTCCTTCATCACCGGCCAGAATTTTATCGGCGGTCAGCGCAGCGCAGTCGGCACCATCATCGTCAAGAGCATGGATGCCAGCACGGGGGAACCCCTGCCCTATGCGTTCCACCAGGCGACTGCGCAAGAAATCGAAGACGCGGCTCATGCGGCCTACAATGCTTTTTCCAGCTACCGCACCCTGAGCGCGAACAAACGGGCTGAATTTCTCGATGCCATTGCGCAAGAGCTAGAGGCTTTGGACGATGAGTTCATTGCGCTGGTTTGCCGTGAAACAGCACTGCCTGTCGCTCGCATCCAGGGCGAACGCGCACGTACCAGCGGTCAAATGCGCTTGTTTGCAAACGTACTGCGGCGTGGCGACTTCTATGGGGCTCGCATCGACCAGGCGTTACCCCTTCGCAAGCCGTTGCCACGCGTTGACCTGCGCCAGTACCGCACTGCAATCGGTCCGGTCGCTGTGTTTGGGGCAAGTAATTTCCCGTTGGCTTTCTCCACGGCCGGCGGCGATACCGCCTCCGCGCTCGCGGCGGGTTGTCCGGTAGTATTCAAAGCCCACAGCGGCCACATGGCGACTGCTGAACAGGTCGCCAACGCAATTATCCGGGCGGCCGAGCGCAGTGGCATGCCCGCCGGCGTCTTCAACATGATTTATGGCAGTGGCGTAGGCGAAGCCTTGGTGAAACACCCGCTCATCAAGGGCGTGGGTTTTACTGGTTCGCTCAAAGGCGGTCGAGCATTGTGCGATATGGCCGCCGCTCGCCCCGAGCCCATTCCAGTCTTCGCCGAGATGTCGAGCATCAACCCGGTCGTGATCCTGCCCGAGGCACTCTCGCGTCGAGCCGACAGTGTCGCTCACGATCTTGCCGCTTCGGTGGTTCAAGGTTGTGGGCAGTTTTGCACCAATCCCGGGCTGGTAGTGGGCATTCGCTCGGATGCGTTCACTGCTTTTCAGGACCGAGTGGCAGCGTTGATCAACGACCAGCCGGCACAGACAATGCTCAATGCTGGCACCCTGCGCAGCTACGCGGCTGGCTTGCAGAACCTGCACGCGCATCCCGGCATCGTGCACCTGGCTGGCAGCGACCAGCGGGGACATCAGGCCCAGCCACAGCTGTTCAAGGCCGACGTTGCGTTGCTGCTGAACGGCGACAAGGTTCTTCAAGAAGAAATCTTCGGCCCCACGTCCATCTTCATCGAGGTCGCTGACCAGGTCCAACTCAACGCGGCAATCAATGCCCTTCACGGGCAATTGACCGCAACCTTGATTGGCGAGCCGGAAGACCTTACGCAATTCGCAGAGCTGGCTGCTTTGTTGGAGATGAAGGTTGGTCGCATCCTCATCAATGGTTACCCAACGGGTGTCGAGGTCTGCGATTCAATGGTGCACGGCGGCCCTTATCCTGCCACCTCCGATAGCCGCGGCACTTCGGTCGGCACCTTGGCCATCGACCGCTTCCTGAGGCCAGTCTGCTTCCAGAACTACCCCGACGCGTTACTTCCCGATGCACTCAAGAACGCGAATCCGTTGAACATTTCGAGGCTCGTCGACGGTCGTCTCTCGAGAGATCGCTTGTAGTTCATCCTCCTAACAACCATTCGCTCTATTGCATGAGCGGGCTTCGGCGTGCTCGTTCGGTGTGGCGACGCACCCCGCGGATAACCAGCGCCATGCCTTGATCGGCCAAAGGACTCCCTTGACAAGGCGGCGAAACTGGTAACAAAATTACTGATGGAACGACGTTACAATAACAACAATCGAGAATCCGGAGACATGTCATGAGCCAAAGCATTCAAGGCGATCCACACTCCAAGCGTCAGTCAAAAAAGGCCGCAGCGAGCGGCTGGATAGGCTCGGCGCTGGAGTACTACGACTTTTTTATCTATGCCACTGCGGCAGCGCTACTTTTCCCACAGCTGTTTTTTCCGTCAGACAACCCAACGGTTGGGATTATCATTTCGCTGGCCAGCTTCGGCGTTGGTTATATCGCCCGGCCGCTGGGCGCTGTGGTCTTAGGGCACATGGGCGACCGTCATGGACGCAAGACGGTGCTCGTCTACTGCATGTTCATGATGGGCGCGTCGACGATGTGCATCGGTCTGCTTCCTACCTATGCACAGATTGGTATCTGGGCACCTGCCCTATTGATACTGTTGCGCCTGATTCAAGGTTTTGCGGTCGCGGGTGAAGTGTCTTGTGCAAGTTCCATGACCCTGGAACATGCGCCTGATGGGCGTCGCGGTTACTTCGCAAGTTTTACCCTTCAAGGCGTCCAAGCCGGGCAACTGCTAGCCGCTGCGGTTTTCCTGCCTCTTGCCCAGTTCATGCCAGCCGATCAGTTTGCTTCGTGGGGCTGGCGGATTCCATTCTTGCTCAGTGCAGTGGTGCTCGTCATAGGGTGGATCATCCGCCGCCAGGTCCATGAGGCTCCGGTCTTCACTGAGGCGCAGACACAGACCGAGCCCCGTAAGCTCCCTGTGATCGAAGTGCTCACGCAGAGTTGGGGCGATCTGCTACGCGTCATCTGCATGGCGCTCTCTGCGGTCCTCGCGATCGTCGCCTCTGTATTCGGTGCGACCTATGCAGTGCAACCCGCCTACGGCATTGGATTTCCTTCCGGCTTATTCATGTGGATACCGGTGCTAGGCAATATATGCGCAGTCATACTTATCCCCTTCGTTGGTAAACTCTCCGATAAAATTGGCCGCAAGCCTCCGGTGATCGTTGGCGTTCTGTGCGGCGGCATATTGTCATTTGGCTACCTCTACGCAATCAGCATTCACAATATGTGGCTTTCGCTGGTTCTATCGCTGCTGATGTGGGGCGTGGCTTACCAAGGCTTTAATGGTGTGTTCCCGAGTCTGTTCCCGGAACTGTTCCGTACACGGGTACGAGTTACCGGCATGGCCATTGGGCAAAACATAGGCGTGGCCTGCACCGCGTTTCTACCGGCCCTTTTCGTATCCGTTGCGCCTCCCGGTAGCGACAATATCCCTCTGAAAATTGGGGCACTGACTTTTGGCATCTGTGTAATCTCCGCTATCGCCGCTATTACTACCCGGGAAACCTTCCGGATTCGCCTGAAGGACCTCGGTGACCCTGATGCTGTCCCTATGTCAGAGGAGGAATACGAACAGGTGCGGGAAAAATCCGATCCCAAGTTGAACGCCACTGCCTCCAATCAAGCGTTTAAAAAAGCAGCGCCAGTGATGCGCTCCTGACGGCCGCCCCTTCACCACCGCCATGCTGCTCGGTTTTTGCACTGCGCTTCGAGCAGCACGGCAGTGAATACGCGCGCCCTGTCAGGGGTGGATTTCGATATCTGCATACCGGCAACTGGCGTGCAATAGCCAACGACAAGTAGGTTGACATGCATCCACGCATCACAGGCACTACGCGTATATATGGATTGATAGGCGATCCACTCAAGAGCGCCAAGTCTCCAATGCTGTTGAACAAGCTGTTCGCCGAAGCCCAGGCTGACGCCGTCTGCATTCCATTGGAGATAGGTACGGGGGACCTGGCTGAGTTTGTCAAAGGCGTGCGAGCCGTGCGCAACCTCGCTGGACTTCTGGTCACCATGCCGCACAAGCAGAGCATGCTGGACATCGTGGATGAGCTCCACCCTACTGCGCGCCAGATCGGCGCAATCAACGTCGTTCGTTGTGACAATGACGGGCGCTGGGTGGGCGCCGTATTCGACGGACTGGGCTGCGTAGCTGGCATGCAGCGCCACGGAGTTTCCCTGGTGGGGAAATCTGTTCTGCTTATAGGAGCTGGCGGCTCGGGACGGGCAATCGCGTTCGCCGTTGCCGCTGCTGGCGCACGATCATTGGTCATTTCAGACCTGGATCCGCACCGCGCCTCGGACCTTGTACACCGAGTTGCCAAAGAGGGTCGGTGTGCTGTGTATACAGGCCCAGCTGACCCAGCAGGTCATGACATCGTGATCAATGCTACCCCACTCGGCATGAACCCTGATGATCCAATGCCTATAGACGCAACGCGGCTGGACCCAGCGACGGTGGTGGTCGATATCATCACAAGGTCCGAGCCGACAGCCTTGCTGCTTGAGGCGCAATCGCGCGGCTGCCAAACCCTCGATGGCCAGCCTATGCACGTAGGTCAAGCCCTGCTGGCATTGAGTTTTCTAGGTTTCGAAGATATCGAGCGTCGCTACACGGCCGAATTATAAAGGGCCCGTACAAACGCCCTATTACCCTGCGCCACCTCTTCATAACCCCCCCCGAACCGAAACGGTTAACGATGTGCACTGCCCCGGCATGTGCACATCTTCGTGCGCATGTTGAAGTTGCTCCTCAGCTCGGACACCACACGCCGATTTTCAGCAAAACGAAACTAACTTCCGTTCATAATAAGGTCGTGCTAGCCTACGGTGGAGCCTCGGAAACGTGGCTTGCGCGCTATTATGTTCGGGCTTGATCCGCACCCGAGGGCACTGACAAGTTCGTCAAACATGACTTGTTTATAAGGAATGAATGTTTGAAAGTCGTTCTTCTGGAAGTAAGCCACTGGCACACTCCGCTCTACCTTGATGCTCTTGAGCGCCTGCCTGATGTGACCGTCACGGCGGTATCCGACGCCACCGGGTCCCGTGGTCCTGCCCTCGCCCAGCGCTTCGGAGCGCGACGCTACGATCATTGGCAAACCCTGCTCGATAACGAAGAGGCTGATTTCGCCTTCGCTTTTGGTCCGCATGACGAGTTGTATGCCATGGGCAAGGCATTGGTCGAGCGCAACATTCCGTTCGCGATGGAAAAGCCCTGCGGGCTTACCCAGGATGAAGTACTGGACCTGCACCAACGCGCCGAAACCGCCGGCGTGTTCGCGGCGGTGCCGTTGGTCTGGAGGCACAGTGAATTACTGAACCGCGTCAAGCATGCGGCATTGCAGAGTGGTGCCAAATGGAGAAGCCAGTCGTTTCGATTCAACGCCGGCCCGCCCGGACGCTACTTGACGAACAGTTGCGCCTGGATGCTTGACCCGAAACGCTCGGGCGGCGGATGCACGATCAACCTTACTCCTCATTTCGTCGATCTGGCGCAGCAAATGTCTGGAGAGCGCATATGCAGCGTGTCCGCTGTCATGCATCGCGACCCGCAACTGGCAGCCGTAGAGATCGCTTCAATGATGACCCTGGTGACCGAGAGCGGCTGCATCTGCACCATCGAAACTGGCTACAATTACCCGGCTAACACGCCCGAGCAACGGGAGTACTCGTTTTCATTGTCAACCGATCAGTTCTACGTGCGTTCGACCCCGGACGGCTTGCGGCTGATCGACGCGGCTGGAGAGGCAAGTGACCTGGCCTTGAGCCTGAACTCTGACGTGTATTACGACAACTTCGTAACCGATGTCCTCACCCCAGGCCGTGAGACAGCGTATACCGGTGCCGGGCTTGCAACCATGCATCACGTCATGGGCATCATCGAAGCGGCCTATGAGTCAGACCGCCTCGGCGGCATTCCCATCACACTCCAGTACCCCTGACACGACGTTGGCTGGCCATTGCTGGCAAAAAGAGGAATTAAAAATTGTCACACATTGGCCGCTACTTCAACACCTTGGAACTGCTGCTGTCGCACCCCGACGGTCTCGCCCTGTCTGAAATCGGCGAGCGAACCCAAGTTGCCATGGCCACGGCCCACCGCATATTGAGCGCGCTACGAGAAAGAGGCTACGTTTACCAGGACGAACAGGATCATTACCGCCTGACGCTGAAAATCCCCAGCATGGGCGTGAACTTCATCTCTGAAACGGGCTTCGCCAGGATCATGCAACCCTTGCTCAACGAACTGGCCAGCGAAACCGGCGAGCACGTCCGGTTGGCGGCAGTTGCAGAAGATCAC
This sequence comes from Pseudomonas sp. NFACC13-1, assembly GCF_900104425.1. Classification (NCBI taxonomy): domain Bacteria; kingdom Pseudomonadati; phylum Pseudomonadota; class Gammaproteobacteria; order Pseudomonadales; family Pseudomonadaceae; genus Pseudomonas; species Pseudomonas sp. NFACC13-1. The sequence goes on from NZ_FMXV01000023.1 coordinate 14,358, forward strand.
CTGAGCTGGGTGCTGCAAGCCACGCAAAACACCAGGGGGCTTCAGTACCGCCGAGCCCTGGATGAGAAAATCATTCCCCACACAACCGCGGCGGGCAAAGTCTGGCTTTCCACTATGCGCGATGAGCGCGCCATGCGAATTCTCGCCGCCTGGGACATCGAAAACAGCCGAGACTACGCGGGGCCCAATGCGCGCGTTTCGATTCGCGACATCTTTGATGACATCGCTCAGATTCGCAAAGACGGACACGCAGTGGTTCGAGAAGAAGGTGAAGTGGGTGTGTGTGTCGTGGCGGTCGCTGTATTCGATACCTCGCGGCCAGACAACTCCGGCCCGGTGGCCACCCTGAGCGTCGCCGGTCCCATCGCACGCATGCGGGAGGAAACCCTGACTGCTCATATCGAACACTTGAAGCGCTCGGCAATCAGGGTAGGCGAATGCTGGTCGCTCTGGTCTTCGGTCAGTGGCGAGGATTCGCTACCTCTGCGGTAGTACCACGCACACCGTCGCGATCATGACTGGCTCCAGCACGCCGAAGCCCGCGCCCCCCATGATCGCGCACATGGAATGCTGGTGAAAACGCTGTCACCTGGGCCCGTTGCGGGCCTCAAGGCGACTTGAACTACCCGGTCGCAGACGATAACGACAAGCGACCGGTGGACGATTACGGAATTTTCCAGCCCTTGGCACGCAGATCCTGCACACCCTTGTTCAGCTCATACAAAGCATTTTCTTCACGGATGATTTCCAGTACGCAGTTTTCAATGCCGCAGGTCGCGTGAACGGCCTCGCCCAACCCGATAAAGTCCACTACACCGGTGCCGACTGGATCATGCCCCCACACGTCCGTACCCGTATCGGACACATGCACAAAGTCGATGCTGGCGTGATAGGCCAGCAGACTCGCCACCGGATCTTCACCGATGTAAGCGGCATTGGCGATGTCGTAGACGACCCGGACCACATCGTCGTTGAGGGTGCCTACAACCTTTGCCAGTTCCGGCATGGTGGGGGTAAAGCAATACGGGGTGTTTTCCAGCAGTAAGCGCACGCCGGCCTGTTTCGCCAGCGGAATCAGGGCTGCCAGGCTTTCGTACATCCACTCATAGGTCTTCTCGAGCGGCGGGGAAATCATTGGGCGCCTGGTGCCGGGGGATATCACCACCTCCTGGGTATCCCAAGCGGCAGCCAAGTCAATGACCGACTTGATGTGCTCGATGCTCTTCTGACGCATATTCGCGGCGGGACTGGCCAGATTGAGGTCATAGCCACCAGCGTTGAGGGACCTGATCTTCGCACCGTATCCATGAAGACGCGCCCTTGCGGCGGAACGGTCTGCGGTCGAGAGCTCTACTGGCCAGCAATGTGGCGAGCTGACGGGCACCTCGAACACGCGATGCCCGTGCTCGGCCAACTGCGCAATCGCATCAATTGCCGTGGATGACCACAGATAGGAAAACGTGCTGATGATCATATCGAAACATCCTTTCAGTTGAGTATTCGCTGGAGTGAAGCGGGCCATTCGTATTATGGATTTTGTACCTGACCACTATCGCTAGCTGGAAAACGCGACGATGGATGAATCTGGATAGCGACAGCCACTTAGCGGCAAGGGTATTTGACTGCGAAAAAACGATATCGGAATCAAATTCCATTGTCAATTTGATTGCAAAGCGAAATCTATTTTCGTACTTTACAAGCCTCTTTTACCTCAATGTCTAACTATAAGAAGGAGTGCCCGATGAGAGCTTTGGTCAGTGGCGGTAGTAGCGGTATCGGTGCGTCTGCATGCCTGAGGATCGCGGAAGCGGCCCTCGCCCGAGGCTCGCAGCCGAAAATTGCGGTATGCGGGCACACACCCACTGCCGCTCAGGAAGAAGTCGTTCGATCCATCGAGGCCATGGGCGGCATCGCCATCGCATTGTTAGGGGATCTCGCCGACCCTGAGGTCCCAAGCCAACTTGTGGCAGCAGCAGTGGCGGAGTTCGGCGGGCTCGACGCGTTGGTTGCGAATGCCGGCATTGCCAGCCCTGGCGCAATCTGTGATTTGTCCATTGCGGACTGGGACGACATGTTTTCCGTCAATCTTCGCGGCGCATGGCTGCTTGCCAAAGCCAGCTACCCGCATTTGCGCGAGAGCCGAGGCTCGGCGTGCTTTACCTCGTCGATGTCTGGCCAGATTCCGCATGCCGGCTCAGGCGCGTACAGCCCCACCAAGGCAGCCTTGACAATGCTGGCCCAGACACTCGCGCTGGAGTGGGCTCCTGACGGGATCCGTGTCAACGTAGTGTCCCCTGGAATGACCCATACGCCGATGTCGGAAAAAATGTATGCCGACCCCCAGATAAAGAAAGCACGGGAAGCAATCATTCCGCTGGCCAGGATCGGTGAGCCCATGGATATCGCGAACGTGATCGAATTTCTCATCAGCCCCTTATCGGCATATATCACGGGACAGGATATATGTGTGGATGGTGGCTTCTCCAAATCGATACTGAGCCATATCCCAGGGCGTCCGAGCTCAAAATCATAAGCACAATTGCTTTGGAGTGAGTTCAGCACCCAGGTCGGTTGGTGTGTCAACCAAACGACGCGAGTTGAGTGCAAGCGAGGCCGTACGGGCTTAAGTGTTACGTACGGCTTCGACCAACAGAACCGCTCTGGTTGAACCTTGTTGAATACAAGGTGAGCCCCTACCCCCACTCCACTGTTGATTGACGCGTCTCTGCAACTGTCGACGATGAGCCAAGCGCCAGGCTCCTATAGCTTATGACTCCCCAGCCCCAAATACCGCTGCGGTGCCACCTTGCGCAGTCGCGCCGCCAAAAACACACCCGCCAGCAAGGCCACGGGAATGATCGCGCAGAGGCCATATGACAAGGCCTTGCTGGCGCCGGTCAGCACATCGAAATGCACCACTGCAATGACCAGGACAGCCAGCAGGGCCACGCAAGAAAAGCCGGGGAAAATCCGCCCACGCCAGAACCCCAGTTTGAGTTCGGGGTGGCGCTGGGCAAAGACCCAGACCGCTGCGGACGTCAGTGCCATCAGCAAAATCACGCACAGCGTCGCCAGGTTGGACAGCCAGGCGAACAGTTGCAGGATCGGATCGGCATCCATGGCGGCGAACATCAGTACCACCACGGCGGAGATCAGGCTCTGCAATGCCGAACCCATGTGCGGGCTCTGGTGCACGCGGTGGGTGGTGCCCAACCGGCTGGGCAGCAAACCGTCACGCCCGATGGCATAGAAATAACGCGCCGCGGCGTTGTGGAACGCCAGCAGCCCGGCATAGATGCTGACCATGAACAGCACACGGATGACCTGGGTCAGGTGCGGGCCGACAAAGTGGTCTGACATGCCATAGATAAATGTCGTCGGGTCCTGCAAGGCCTGAAGCGTGGAGACGATTTTGTCCGCGCCCACGCCAATCACCATCGACCAGACCGACAGCGCGTAGAACCCGCCGATCAGCAAAACCGAACAGTAGGTGGCAATCGGGATCGTGCGTTGCGGGTTCCTGGCCTCCTCGCCATAGATGGTGGTGGCTTCGAAGCCGATGAACGCCGCGAAGCAGAACAGCAAGCCGATGGACGGCGTGCCGCTGAACACATGGCTGCGATCGAACGCGTCGAGATTGATCCCGCTGTCGCCACCGGTCCTGAGAATGGCGAAATCCAGGAGCAGGATCGCCAGGTATTCGGCGATCACAATGACCGACAGCACCCGGGCCGACAGGTCGATCTTGCGATAGCCGAGAATCGCGACGCTCGCCATCGCCATCAGCGAGTACGACCACCAGGGCAATACCAGGCCGAAGACGCTTTCCATCGTGCCGCTGACCACGCCCCCGAACATGCCATACAGCCCGACTTGCAGGATGTTGTAGGCGAACATCGCCAGCACCCCCGCCGCACCACCGGCCAGGCCACCCAGGCCGCGAGAAGTGAAGGCATAGAAACCGCCGGCATTGGTCACGTGCCGGGACATGGTGGTGTAGCCCACCGAAAACGCCAGTAACACCAGCAAGGCCAGGATCAGCAAGGCCGGTGTGCCGGCGCCGTTGCCCAGCATGATGCCGATAGGGAAGCCGCCGGCGATGACGCTCAAGGGGCTCGCCGCCGAAACCACGAAGAAGATGATGAAGCCGACACCCAGGGCCCCACGCTTGAGCTCCGTGGAGCTATTGACCGGGAGAGGTACACTCATGTTTTCTTGACCTTATTGTATGAGGCAGTCGCTGTAGGATCGGTGCAGTCAATCCCTCGCCGTCACCGGATGGCGTTATTGTTCGTGTCGCACGCTGGACTCGATCCTATGCTTGCCCACGAACGCCCCATTAGCCCAAATCGGTCATCGGCGTGTTCCCCCCGAAAAAGCCAGCCGTCCAGTTGCTCTCGCCTTACTGCAAGGCGATACGCGCCGTCAGTTCCGACGCCGCGCCGGTGACCAGGTCGCACAGGTAGCCCTGCTGGAACGCATGGAACCGCTCGCTACGCCCCACCAAGGTCATGCTCCCGAGCACTCGACGCTTTTCGTCGAAGATCGGCGCCGCGACGCCACTGCGCCCCGGGTACAGCTCGCTTTCGCTGATGCAGTAGCCCTGCTTGCGGATGGCGAGCAGCCCCTTGGTGAACGGCTTCCACGCCAACCCCTGATGCAGCACTTCGGCGGGCTTCGCGTGGACGTCATAGATGCGGCGGATCTGGCGCGGCAGCAGATACGCCAATACGACCCGAGCGGTCGCGCTGTGAAAAAGATCGATCGGCCTCCCCCGATCGCCACCCACGGGGCCGGCGTCGGAACCCCGCTGGATCAACACGTTGACCACTGAGTCGCCATGCCATTCGCTGACCAGTGCGTCCAGGCCCGTGTCGGCCACCAGTTTGTCCACCAGGCCCCGGCTGCAGGCCAGCAATGGATCGTAGCGGGCCATCTGATGCTCCAGCGTGACGATCCGTGGGCCGAGTGCGTAGCCGCGGGGCAATCGCTTCAAGAACCCCGCGTCGCCGAGTTCGCGCAGATAACGATAGGCAGTGGCGGGCGTGTAGCCGAGCTCCCGACAAATCACGTCCACATCGATGACCGGCTGTTCAGGGCGGAACAAATCGAAGACCCTGAGCAGACGGCGAAGGCTATTCATCTTTTCGACATCCTTGTGCAGGCCAGCCCGCCCGCTGCCGGGTACAGCGGGCAAAGGCTCAAGCAAGGGCGCAACCGCCGATGGCAGCACGCGCGGTTTGGGACGGCAACTCTGCGAACAGCACCTGGTACTCCGCCGCAAAATGGCTGAGGTGATAGAAGCCCCACTGGGCCGCGGCATCGCCAATCGAAAGATGCGTCGCGGGGGTGGACATCAGGGTTCGGCGCACACCGTTCAGCCTCACGGAGCGCAGGTAATTGACCGGCGTCGTCTCGGTCACCGAGCGGAAGCTGTTCTGCACCGTACGCCGACTGACCTGGAGTCGCTGGCACAACTCGTCCACGCTGGGCACGCTGTTCAATTGCGCGGTCGCCAGGCGGTGGCATTTTTCGACAATGTAGCTGCGCGTGGAACTTGGCGTGCGCTGCTGCTTGTCGCAGGCGGGGTCGGTCATCAATTGCAGCAGCTCGCCGAGCATGGTCTGCTCCAGCGCCAGTTCCCGGTCTTGCGCATTGTCGAGTTCTTCACTCAAGAGCGCCTGGGAGAACGCCGCCAGCATTCGACGGCGAGCCTCGGCATAGCGTTGAGTGGACACCTTGATCACCGGCTGACGCAGCAACTGAGCGATTTCCCTGGCCGACGCGGTTTGCGCCAACGCGTCTTCGAACAACTCCCGTTCGAAGGTGATCGCCAGCAGTTCCATGCCCAGCGGCATATGGAACATGAACTCCTCGCCACCATGAAGAAAGAACAGGCTGCTGTCATCCACTTCCCGCCCTTGCATCCGGATCGAACCCGGAACGGTGATCGGCACGGCGAAACACATCTTGCCCCGTGGGGCCACGCCGTGCTGCACGACACGCTGGTTGATCTGCTCGCGAAACACGTGGCAGCGCGCCGTCGTCAACTGGATAAGTGAGCTCTCAGCCGTACCAGCGGTCAACTGGTTGTAATCCTGGCTCCACTCCTGGACGGTGGCGGCGTGGACATGGATGTCATGGAAATGGCTGATGTTCTGATTTTTCATGATGACGAAAGCCTCGGCCGATATTCTTCTTTTTTAGATCGCCTTCCTGAGCGATATTCTCACATAAAGAGAATTCTGCAAATTTTCTTTGAGCAAGGTCCGTGCTCCGATGCTGACGCGCCAGGCGGCCCATCCATGTGCCGATTCGGGCTACCGGCCAGGAACAGCCCACGGGGATGATCGGCACACTGAAACCGACATCCTGAGAGACCGTCATGAGCGAAGCCAAACTTGAAGCCCTCCATTTCGCGGATGCCCCGCGGATCACCTCCACCATTCCCGGCCCCCGGACCACCGAGGCGCTGGCGTTGTCGGCGCGTACCGAATCCATGGCACGCGGTGGCGGACGCATGCCCGTGGCCATGGACCGGGCGTTCGGCGCGACCTTCAAGGACGCCGATGGCAATACCTACATCGACTTGTCCGCGGGTGTAGGCGTCAGCAGCGTGGGTCGCTGCCACCCGAAAGTGGTGCAAGCCATTCGCGAACAGTCCGAAGTGCTGATGCATGCCCTGGAGGTCAACAGCACCCGGCGCACCGAACTGGCCGCCAAACTCTCCGAGATCGCGCCCGACGGCTTGCGCGGCGACTGCATTACGTTCTTCACGCAAAGTGGCAGCGACGCTTTGGAGGCGGCCATCAAGTTCGCCAAGCGCGTCACCGGGCGGCACCAGATCATCGCCTTCCACGGTGGCTACCACGGCGTGTGGAACGCTTCCGGTGCCCTGACGACAGGCACGGCCTATCGCAAGGGCTATGGCGCCCAGATGGGTGGCGTCATTCATGCCCCCTACCCTTATGCCTACCGTTTTCCCTTCGATACCACGCACAAAAGCGCCGAGCAGATCGCCGGTGAGTACGTGGATTACCTGCTGAACACCCCCTACACCGCCGCCGATGACGTGGCGGCCGTGATCGTGGAACCGGTACAGGGCGAAGGCGGCTATGTGCCGCCCTCGCCAGAGTTCCTGCAACTGTTGCGCAAGGCCTGCGACCGCAGCGGTGCGCTGCTGATTGTCGATGAGGTGCAGTCCGGCGCCGGACGTACCGGCAAGATGTGGGCGGTCGAGCACTCCGGCGTGAAGCCCGACATGCTCACCTTTGGCAAGGGTATCGGCAGCGACCTGCCAATGGCCGGCCTGATCATGCGCTCGGACCTGGCGGTGGCGATTCCTGACGGATCGATGCCCAACACCTTCGCCGCCAACTCGTTGTCCGCTGCAGTGGCGCTGACCAACATCAGTATCCTCCAGGACCCGGAGCTCGATCTGCTCAACCGTGCCCACACACTGGGGCTCGAAGCACAGGAGCGTATTCGCGGCTTCGGCAGCCCGCTGGTCGGTGAGGTCCGGGGGCGCGGCCTGATGATCGGGATCGAGCTGGTCTCGGACCCGACCACCAAGGCGCCACTGGCACCGGAAAAGATTGGCCAACTCATGGGTTACCTGCTGAGCCACGGCGTGCTGATGATTCCCTGCGGTCGCTACAGCAACGTGATGCGTGTCATGCCCTCGCTGACGATCTCACGGGCGCTGTTCTTCAAGGCCCTGGACATCTTCGGCGACGCCCTGGACGCCCTCGATGCGTGACCTGTCCCGACTCCTGCACATCACTCGTGGATTTCCAAATGACTGAGCACTTGAAACACTTCATCGCAGGCGCGTCTTTCGAAGCCTCTGACGGCCGCCGCATCAACCTCGTCAACCCCGTGACGGAACAGGTCTACGGCAGTTGCGCCCGCGGCACCGTCGAGGACGTGGACCGTGCCGTGGGAGCCGCACGCCACCAGCTCGAACGTGGCGTCTGGAGCCAGCTTGACGGTGCCCGGAGGGCTCGACTGCTGTCGAAACTGGCCGACCTGGTGGAACGCGACACCGACGTGCTGGCCGATATGGACGCCGACGCCATTGGCCGCTCGCCGATCGAACCGCGCCGGTTGGATGTGCCCAATGCGGTCGCCAACCTGCGCGCCTCCGCTGGCTGGGCCAACCAGCTGGAGGGGCGGACCATTCCCTCCGGTGGCTACTTTGGCACCAAGTCCCTCTCGTACACGGTACGCGAGCCAGTGGGCGTGGTCGGTGCCATCGTTCCCTGGAATTCACCGCTGATGATCACGGTCTGGAAACTCGCCGCCTTGCTGGCGGCAGGCTGCACCGTGGTCATCAAGCCGTCGGAAGAGACGCCACAGTCGGCGCTGCACCTGGCAACGCTGGCCCAGGAAGCCGGCTTCCCCGATGGCGTGATCAACGTTGTCACCGGCTATGGCAACGAGGTGGGTCGCGCCCTGTGCGAACACCCCCATGTCGACAAGATCAGCTTCACCGGCAGCCCCGAAGCCGGACGTGAGATCCAGCGCACTGCCGGCGTGCTGTTCAAGCGCGTGGCCCTGGAGCTGGGCGGCAAGAGCCCGCAGATTGTCTTCGACGACGCCTCCTTCAACGACGCGCTATTCGGCTGCTCCCTCGGTCTGTTCGCCAACCAGGGCCAGGTCTGCGCGGCCGGCTCGCGCATCCTGGTCCAACGTGGCCTCGCCGATCGCTTCGCCGCAGCACTGGCCGATGCCGCGCGCGCGGTCAAGGTGGGCGACCCCCGCCAACCCGGCGTGCAGATGGGGCCGGTGGCCAAGAAAGCCCAATTGGATCGCGTCAACCGCTACATCCAACTGGGCATCGACCAAGGTGCGTCCCTGCTGGCCGGCGGGGTATCGAACCCTGAACAGGGCTGGTTCGTCCGGCCGACCATCTTCGCCAACGCCCGCAATGACATGGCGATCGCCCAGGACGAGATCTTCGGCCCCGTCGGCACGGTGATCACGTTCGACAGCGAAGAAGAGGCTGTCGCGCTGGCCAACGATTCCAACTACGGCCTTGCCGCCACGGTCTGGACGAGCGACCTGGCACGAGCGCATCGCGTCGCCGCGGCGGTGAAGGCCGGGGCCGTGGGCATCAATTGCTGGAGCCCACTGGACGCCAACCTGCCCTGGGGCGGCGTCAAGGCCAGCGGCATTGGCCGGGAAGGAGGATTCAGCGGCGCACTGGCCTACACCGAGGAGAAGGTGATCACTGTGCTGCTGCCTGGCTAAGAGTAAACCCGCACTCCCCCGTCCATCCTCCACGCCCCTGTGTCGTAGAGGGTGGCCGTTCAAACGTGCATTCCCCTGGCTCCGATGATCGATGGAGAGACTGTGATGAATCCGGTAAATCAAACAACAATTGATCGGTATCCGACGTCCCTGCGAATTTTGCACTGGGTGCGCGCCGTGCTCGTCACTGGCCTCCTCTGGGCGGGCTGGCACATGACTGGGCTGGCTGACGAAGTGGCGAGCAAATATGAGCTCTATTATCCATGGCACAAATCCTTCGGGGTGCTGGCATTCCTGGTGGTCCTGGTCCAGATCGCCATGCGGGTGAGAACGGCCAGGCTGCCGCAACCGCCAGAGACGCTGGCACGGTATGAGCGGGTTTCGTCAAGACTCGCCCACCGTACCTTGTACGCGCTGCTGGTAATCGTGCCGTTGATGGGTTATTCGATGTCGAGCACCTACACGATGAGCGACGGCGTGTTCTTCTTTGGGGTGAACCTTCCGGAGCTCCTGGGCAAGAATGACGGCTGGTTCGTGGTCTTCCAATGGCTGCACAAAGTGCTCGCCTACACCCTTCTCTGCCTGATCCTGGTGCATGTCGCCGGTGCCCTGAAGCACCGGTTTTATGACCGCGACCCTCGAAACGATGTCCTGCGCCGCATGCTGTGACTCGATCAGGCGTTGGCGAAAAGTGCCAACGCCTTCATGGCTCGGACCGGCGGGCCTCGGTAAACCCGACGACCAACACATTGCCTCCCACCGAGCGACGAAAAGCGCTCAGGCTGTTTCACGACATGAACGCCCGCTCAAAAGGTCACCCAGGCGATGAGTTGGAAGTAGGTATTGGTCGATGCGCTCCCACTCTGGTTGCCACCATTGCCGAGCCACTTCTCAGGCTTGTAGAGGCCAATGAGCGGCGAGAGCGTGATGTTGTCCGTCACCATCCAATCCAGGAAAAAATCGAACTCGCGGGCGCTGAAGTCCTGTTCGCCTCGCCGGGAAAGCTGGTGGAAGTCGAAGGCCATCGCGTTGAGCGTTAACTTGTCGGTCGGCATGACCGAGAGCAATATGTCATTGATCTGCATGTTCGAAGTCACTGAGCCTGCGTAATTCGCGGCGACTTCGCCTTGGTAGCGTTTGCGAAAACCGCCCTGGAACAGGAAGTCCCAACCTTCGGAGTAACGCGTATAGCGATAGCTCACCGTCGGTTGCCATTTGACATCGGCGAAGGTGTAGCCCGCGTCGAAGAACATCGCCCGCTGCGATCCTGAGCGTTTTTCCTGGCGCGCCACTTCGAAGGCAAAGTCGGCATTCTCGATGCCGGCATTACCCTGGCCACGGATGCTGTAGATGTCCATGCCCTTGCGCTCACCCCGATCGGCAAAGATGTACCGCTCCTCGACATCCAAGCCGCGCACATACGTCGAACCGATCGAGCCGATGGGCGTCGTGTAGTCAACGGTGGCGACCGCCACTTCGGCCTTGGATTGCCCGGGATTATCCGACTTCAGCCATATCAGGCTACCGTGAAGACCTTCCGTACCGCCCAGCTTCAGGACTGCCGTATTTCCGAACGCCAACCGCGGGCCGAGGTAAAAGGCACCGCCGCGATTGAAGCGGCCATCCGCTACGCCCTCGATGGGGTTGAAAGCGTTCCCGGGGGCGAAGCCATCATCGGTAATCAGGAAGCCGTCCACCGTAACGATCTGTCGGCCAAAAGAGAAATCAACCCCGTCCATGCCCAATGCTGGAATCAGCTCACCTGACTTCCAGCCCAGGTAGGCATCTTCGACGGCGGTTTCTCTTTCATTTCCGGCGGTGATACCCCCCGCGTCGCCGTCGCCCCATGACCCCGTACTGATCATGCTGAACCCGCCGTAGATCGAGCCGGCGGCGATCCGATCCGTCGTGCCGCTGAGACCATACTTGGCGAACCCTTCCTGCCACCGCATGCTGCCGGGCTCGCGCTGCGGGTCGCCGAGGTAATTCTTGCTGCTGCCGAACCAGCCAAACCCGGCCCAAAGTTCGGCGTTCAGAACGGTCCCGCCTTCGTTTTCGTTGTAAAGCTCGTAGCCCTGTGCCGGCGGCTCGAACGCGCAGAGCGCGACCAGCGAAAGCAACGGGGCGTAATGGGGGGTGCGCATGACGTCTCTCCTGTTTTTATATTTATGAGGCGAGTCATGAGTGTTCCGATTCGGGTCGTCCATGCGGTAGCCCAAATCAGCATGTGCTAGGGCCTACGACCTATTCCCCTGGCGTCCCCCGGAAAACATTCCCAGAGACGTGAACGGTTGCCGTTTTGGGCTACGGCCCGCCCATGTGTGCGCCCTATGCTGGGGCCATAAGAACGCATAAGAACGAGGCACCGTCATGACCCCATTACCGCTGTTACGTCAGGGGCTTTGCCTGCTGACCATCGTCGCTTGCAGTGCCCTGCCGTCCCTGGCCACTGCCCACCATTCATTCGCGCTGTTCGACCAGACCAAGACGGTCACGGTCAAGGGCGTCGTCGAGCGCTTTGCCTGGACCAATCCGCACATCACCATTTACCTCGACACACCCGGCCCGCCGCCCCAGCGATTCAAGATCGAGACCGGCAGCGTCAACGCGCTGCAGCGTGCCGGCTGGAGCGCTGATTCCATCAAGGCCGGCGAAAACGCCGAGGTGTCCTTCAGGCCGCTGAAAAACGGTGACCCGGGCGGTCTGCTCGTGGAGATCAAGATCGGTGACGTCGTGCTCACGGGCGGCGGCTAGAAGAAGTGCTTGTCCAGCTTCATGACGACCGAACCGAACAAGCCCGCAACATGGAGACGTTTCAATGAAACCGACACGAACCTTGAGCGCAGCAACGATCTTCCTTGGCGTCGTCCTCGCGACCGGCGCCGGGGCAACGTCGAAGACCCAGAACAATACGCGCCCGGACATCAGCGGTACCTGGGAAAGAACCCCCGACGACTGGTTCGGTGAGAACCCCGACGATCCGGTGCACCCGGGCGGCCCGATGGACCTGAAGGAACCCTATGCCAACGAATACGCCGCGCTGAAAAAGAAACAAGCCGCAGCGAACGAAGCCGGCACGCCATTGGCCACGACGAGTTCCAGATGCCTGCCCGAAGGCATGCCAACGATGATGGCTGCACTGTTTCCGATCCAGATCATTCATGACGACAAGCAGGTGATTGTCCTCGGCGAGTACCTGCAACAGGTGCGCCGCATTCTCCTGAACCAAGCCATGCCGCCCAAAGAGAAGCTCGATCCCAAGTACCAGGGCCATTCCCGCGGCCACTGGGAAGGCGACACGCTGGTGGTGCAGACCCAACGTGTGCGAACGGACGTGACGTTCTATGACGTTCCCCACAGCGAGGAGATGACGATCACCGAACGCATCAGGCTGAAGGGGCCGGACCACTTGGAGAACCAGGTGGTGATCGAGGACCCGCAATTGCTCAACACCCCGTATCGCTTCACGTTCGACTACAAGCGCTCCAACTACGCCATTCAAGAATACGTCTGCGAGAACAACCAGATCGTGATCGACAGCGAGGGCAAGGCATCCCTCAGCCGTGAGTGAAGCCCCTATCGATGCTCCCTTGGAGATGACCGGATGGAACGAGCGATGACCATCAGCCGCCTGTGGCTGGCACTGCAAGGCGCCCTGCTCTCGCTGATCCTCACGGCGAACGCGTTTGCAGAGGTACCCCGTATGCCCACGGCCATACCTGTGCCGCCCTCCGACAAGCCACCGCTGTCCTCGGCAAAACGCCCGGGCACTGAATACAGCGACCTGGAAAAGTACGGCTACATCGAGGAAGAGTTTTACCTGCAAGGCGTCGCCCCGGCCATCACCGCCTCGGGCAAACAGCTCTTCGAGGCGCCGTACACCACGCGCATCGTGGTACGCAAACCAGCGGATCCCGCGCACTTCAACGGCACGGTGGTGATCGAGCCGTTCAGCTGGTTTGGCGAGCGTGGCGCAGGCTGGATCCTGACCCGTGACTACTTGCTACGGCGCGGCTACGCGTACGTCGGCTACACACTGAACATGAACAGGCCGGCCATCGATCCCAAGTTCATCTCCGATACCCCGGCCGCCGAAGCCGAACAGATTGCCCAGTACGGACACATCGTGAACTTCGAGTTCATGCGCCGTTTCGACTATGCACGCTATGCGCCGCTGGGCAGCTATTACGACCCGCAACGCTTCACCCGCGGTAACGGTCCCGATCCGTTCGTGCCGCAGTCCCAGGGCATCGCGGCGCAGCTGGTGTTGCTGCTCAAAACCCATTCGGAGCAAGGCCCTTTGGCCGGCCTGGATGTGCATCGCGTCTACGTCAACAGCTGGGCGGTGACCGCGCAAGTCTGGATGGATTACCTCGACCAGGGCCGCCACCAGCAGTGGCGCATGCCCGACGCCAGGCCGCTGATCGATGCCTACATGACCGGCCGCATGGCCTATGGCGAGGTGGGCGGCGACGTCGTTCGGCTGCCACGCCAGATGCCCGACGGCGTGCCGTTCGTGACGGTCTACAGCCAATCCGAACTGATGCACGACGCGATCGAAGGCATCCACCTGCCGCCGGACACCGACAGCCCCCAGATCCGCTACTACGAAGTAACCGGCATGCCCCATCTGCGGCTGGCCGACCTTGGTACGGAACATACCGAGCTGTTCGCCGCCGACATTGGCAAGGGCGACGACCCGCGGTGCCGGACGCTGTACGACGAGCCGGCGGAATTGGTCGTCTCGGCACTCCTCGATGGCATGGACCGATGGGTGCGCGAGGGCAAAGCCATGCCGAAGGCCCCGCGAGTCGTGCGCGAGGGCAAGGTCGCCGTGCGCGATCCCGTTACCGGCAACCTGCAAGGGGGCGTGCGCCCGCCATGGATCCAGGTGCCCAGCGCGACCTACCTCACGGACCAGGAAACCGGCTGCGGCCTGATCTACGACACCAAGGTGCCCTATTCCAAGGACGTGCTCGTCCAGCGTTATGGAAGCTTCGGCCACTACGAACAGGCATTCGAAGACGCCAAGGGGCTCTCGATCAAACAGGGCTATCTCCTTCCGGAAGATGCAACGGGCCTGCGTCCGATCGCGAAACCTCAAGACTTCTAACCCAACGCGGAAGCAAAGCAGATGTCATCAGAACTCATCATCGCCTGGATCTACGCGTCCCCCGTGAGCACCGCCATCAGGGACATGTTCTGGGTCGTGCCCACCGTCCAGAGCATTCATATCGTCGCCATCGCGGTGATCTTCGGCGCCGCCGTCATCTCCGACCTCAGGTTGGCCGGCGTGCTCGCCACCGATGAGCCTATGCGCGGCGTCATCCGCCGCTATTTCCCATGGATGCGCGCCGCCCTCGTCGTCCTGCTTCTCACTGGGCTGGTCATGGTCATCGGCGAGCCCGACCGCGTCCTGGTCAACACAACGTTCTGGCTGAAGATGTGCCTGGTCGTCGCCGTGTTCACGCTGGCCTGGTCAATCCGGCGTCCATTGCTGCGCCCTGCCGCTCAGGCACAAGGCGATGACCAGAAGCCTCCGGCCAAAGTGCTGGCCTGGCTATCGATCGCCCTGTGGTGCGTCGTGATCTTCTGCGGTCGCTGGATTGCCTACTGATCCCGGCTTTTTCGATGAACGTTTTTCTCAGGTATTCACCATGGACCTCCAATCGATACTGCAAGCCCTCGAGGACACCGCTGTCGCCGCCCGGATCAGAGAGTCGGGTTCGATTTTTCCAAACCTGGAGTCGGTGCACGTGATCGGCATCGCCCTGGTGTTCGGGACCATCGCCGTCGTCGACTTGCGCCTGCTCGGCATCGCCTCCCACCGTCGAAGCGCGCTCCGGCTGATCCAGGAATTGTTGCCATATACCTGGGTGGCCTTCTCAGCCTGCGTGATCACCGGCCTGCTCATGTTTGCCTCCAATGCCACCACCTATGCGCAGAACAGCGTGTTCTGGTGGAAGATGGGCGTGTTGTTGCTGGCGGGCGTCAACATGGGGGTCTTCCACCTGGGCGCCTATCGCCGGATCGACCAATGGGACACGACCCTGCCACCGCCCGGCCAGGCCCGTGTCGCCGGACTCTGCTCGTTGGCACTGTGGGCGTGCGTGATAGGCCTTGGCCGCTGGATCGGGTTTGTCTGATGGCTCGCCTGTCGCGAACCTGGCCCGACACTGACGCCAACGGTGCATTCAAGCTCGTGCCCCCGGCTTCCGGCCGTTGGGAGTCGCTGGCCTTGCTGCTGGCGGCCCTGGCAATCATCGCCGGCGTGACAGGTTATGTGCTGCTGCGTCCGCAACACGCCGGCCCTCCGACCCCGTTGAGCTGGCAGGTGCGTTCCTTCGATGGCCTGGGTACGGTCGACCAGGCCATCCACAGCGCCCTGCTGCCTGCCGGTGAAGAAATCATCTGGAACAACAACGACACCGGCGGTTGGATCACGCTGGAGCGTGCCCAGGCGATCTTGCTGCCGCCCTTCTACCGGGATGCCTTCTGGAAGACCAACGGTGAGGTGCACTGGCAGTTGATTCTGCCTGGCAGCCATCTGCCCCATGCCGGCTCCGTCGATGACCACGAGGACGACGCTGCTGCCCCAATCGTCAGCGAAGTGTCGCAAGCGACCCAGGGCCAGGGCG
This sequence comes from Pseudomonas sp. NFACC13-1, assembly GCF_900104425.1. NCBI lineage: Bacteria > Pseudomonadati > Pseudomonadota > Gammaproteobacteria > Pseudomonadales > Pseudomonadaceae > Pseudomonas > Pseudomonas sp. NFACC13-1. The sequence continues at coordinate 30,248 of NZ_FMXV01000023.1, forward strand.
CCACGGTCTACTACGGTTCCGCCGGCCGCGCGCGCGGCCAGAGCGCCTACCTGCTGGTCATCGGGCACGCCCATGCCGGCGTCATGTGGGCCAACCAGGCAACGATCTGGGTCCACCCCGACCCGAACGCGCCCTACCCCGACATCGTCAAGCCCGAATCACTGGTCGGTAAAGGCTGGCGCCAGGTCATTCCTTACGACGGTGCCAGTGAAATCGAACGCGTAAAAGGAAACCAGCCATGACCGTTTCTACGAAACACCGCGCGCTGTGGCGCCGTTGCCTTGCGCTGCTGGTATTGATACCCGTCATCGCATTCGCCGGCCCGACGGCCCCTCTTGGCAAGAAGCTCAAGATCGGCGTCACCCTGCACCCCTACTACAGCTTCGTGGCCAATATCGTCGGTGATCGGGCCGAGGTCGTTGCCCTCATCACGGCGCAAGCGAATCCACACAACTATCAGCCGCAACCCGACGACATCACCCGTGCGATGACGCTCGATGCCTTGGTCGTCAATGGCATCGGCCACGATGAATGGGCCTTCCAGATCGTCAAGGCCGCCGGCCGTGGGGCGACATTGCCGATCATCCAGGCCAATGCGTCGGTGGCCCTCATTCCCATCGGCGGTGACCAGGACGGCGCCAAGGTGGTCAATCCGCACACCTTCGTCTCCACCACGGCCGCGATACAGCAGGTCTTCGAGATCACTCGCCGGTTGGGGGAGCTGGACCCGGACAACGCTGTGGCGTATCGACAAAACGCCCTTGCCTATGCCGCACGCATCCGAGCCTTGCGAGCAGGTTTCATGACCCGCTTCGCCGCCCTGGACCTGTCATCGTTCCGCTGTGCGACAACTCATGCCGGCTACGACTACATGATGCAGGAGTTCGGCCTGTTCGTGAGCGCCGTGATCGAGCCCCGTCACGGCGTCGCACCGACGGCGCGCCAGTTGGCCAACACCCTCGACGCGATCAAGAAGGCCAACGTACGGGTGCTGTTCGCCGAGAAAAACTTCTCCCTCGATCTCGCCAAGCCCATCGAGGCCGCCACCGGCGTGAAGGTTTTCGCGCTGTCCCACATCACCGGCACGGCCTACAGCGCGGACGAATTCGAGGTGGCGATGCGCGAGAACCTCGAGACCTTGGCCGAAGCCGTCGAGTTCACGCAGCGATGAACCTAATGAAGGAGAAACAGGCCATGCGCGGCCCCGCCCTGGTGTTCGATCACGTCTCCCTGCAGCTGGGAGGTACGCAAGTACTCGACGACGTCAGTTTTCGGGTGGAAGCCGGTGCCCTGCACTGCCTGGTCGGCCCCAACGGCGGCGGCAAGACTTCACTGGTGCGCGCGCTGCTGGGCCAGATGCCGCATTCGGGGACGGTCCGCTTCGAGGGCGAGGTCACGACGCCCATGGGTTATGTCCCGCAGTTGCCGGACTTCGACCGCAACGTGCCGATGACGGTCAACGATCTCATGGCCCTCCTGGGGCAACGCCGGCCGGCCTTCCTGGGCTCGAGGCGATCCGCCAAGGTGGCCAATGCCGAGGCCCTGGCGCGTACCGGCATGGCTGGCATGGGCGCCAAACCCTTTGGCAGCCTGTCCGGTGGCCAGCGCCAGCGAGTGCTGCTGGCCCAGGCGATCAGCCCGATGCCGTGGCTGTTGATCCTCGACGAGCCGACCGCCGGCATCGACGAACCGGGTGTGCGGCTGGTGGAAGCGCTGGTGGCCGAGTTGCATGGCCGGGGCGTCACCATTCTGTGGATCAACCATGACCTGGAACAGGTCCGGCGCATCGCCCAATCGGTGACCGTTATCAACCGCCGCGTGCTGTTCCATGGCGTCCCCGACCAGGTCGCCTATTCGCTGGAGGGAGTCCAATGAGCGCCTTGTACGAGTTCATTCGCAACCACCTGCAAGCGCTCGCCGCCGGTGGCCTGCTGCCGCAACCGTTCGAGTACGAGTTCGTGATCAACGCGCTGCTCTGCGCAGTGCTCATCGGCCCGCTCCTGGGCGTGCTGGGCTCGATGGTGATGATCAAGCGCATGGCGTTCTTCAGTCAGTCCGTCGGTAATGCGGCGATGACCGGCGTGGCCATTGGCGTGCTGATCGGCGAATCCTACCCCTCCCCCTACTTCTCGATGTTCGGCTTCTGCTTGCTGTTCGCCCTGACGCTGAAGTACACGCAGCACCGCACCACATTGGCCAATGACACGCTGATCGGCGTGTTCCTGTCCATTTCCCTGGCGGTCGGGGCGTCACTGCTGCTGTTCGTGTCGGCCAAGATAAACACCCATGTGATGGAAAGTGTGCTGTTCGGCTCTATCCTGGCGGTCGACTACACCGACATGAACGTGCTGCTTGGCGTAACGGCATTGTGTGCGCTGCTCGGGCTGCCGCTGTACAACGGCATGCTGTTGGCCAGCCTCAACCCGAGCCTGGCCCATGCGCGCGGCGTGCGAGTGCGAAGCGTCGAATACCTGTTTGTCGTGCTGGTCACCCTGGTGACGGTGGCCTGCCTGAAAATCATCGGCGCAGTGCTCGTCGAAGCCCTTTTGCTCATACCGGCCGCGGCAGCACGCAACATCAGCCGTTCACTGCCAGGGCTGGTGGCACGCGCCATCCTGATCGCGACCTTTTCCTGCGTGGTTGGCATCCTGGCCCCCATGCAGTTCCACATCCCCGTGCCAACGGGCGGCGCCATCGTGATCGTCGCGGCCTTGGTGTTCGCCGTCACCACCGTCATGCGCGCTACCACATCCCGTTTCAGGAGCGCCAGCGTATGAATAGGAAAGGAATCTACGGGGCCTGGCTGACGCTGTTGGTGTTGCTGGGCGCTCCGTTCCCGGCCCTTGCCGATACCGGCAAACAGCAAGTGCTCGTCGCATTGCCAGCCGTGTATGCGCTCGCCTCGGCGCTCAGCGCCGGCACGACCCTGGATGTCGTCCGTGTGCCAGCGGACGCGGCCGTCCCCATGGAAAGCCAGGCCAACGCGCTGTCGCGCCTGGACGCCGCGGTGTTCCAGCAGGCTACGGCCGTGGTCACCCTCAGCCATCTCTGGCGTGCGGATCCGCTGTATGCGACAGCCCGCCATCACAACCTGCGAATCGTCGAGATCGACGCCTCGCATTCATGGGACACCGTCAAGCCCGCCGTGGCCGTGACCCAAGCGCCGTCGAACGACGTTCCCTGGGCTGCGGCGAGTGATGTCGATGAGGGCCTGTCGCCCTACGCCTGGCTCGGCCCTATCAACGCCATGCGCATGTCGGGGCTGATCGCCGCCGACCTGGCACGCCTGTCCCCCGCCGACGCGCCACGGATAGAGCGCAATCTCGCCGAGCTCGAAGGGCGCTTGCGCCGGCTCAAGGCCGACTACGGCGCCCGACTGACGGCCGTGGCGGACCTGCGCGTGTTTTCGCTGGCCAATGAGTTCATCTACCTGTTCGGTGAGTTCGGCGTCTTTGTCGATGGTTGGTTCGTCCGGCAGGACATCGACTGGAGCGATGCCGACCGCGCCGCGCTGACTCACTACCTGCGCGAGCGTGACATCCGCGTGGTGGTCCACAAGTGGGCACCGGACGCCAACATCGCCAAAGCCATCGAGGACGGGGGCGCGCGGCTACTGATCCTCGATACGGGCAACCCGGGAATGCTCGCCGATACGGCCAGCGGATACGAGACGCTCATGGGTTCGAACCTGGACGCCCTGCTGGCGGCCTTCACCGCGACGGGCAATGACAATAAGAGAGGCGATGCCCCGCCCCTTCCCCAATGATCGATCTTGATTGCGAGACGTTATGAAACCCATAGGTTCAGTACGGCGGATATCGATGGCAGGCGCTTTGGTGTTCTGCCAGGCAACCTTCGCCCACGGCCCGGTCTTCGATTGCTACATCGAGGACGATAGCCGGGTGGCGTGCGAGGCGGGCTTCACCGACGGCAGCTCGGCCGCCGGCAGACAAATCCATGTCCAGGATCCGAGCGGCAAGGTATTGCTCCAAGGCGAAGTCGGCAAGGACAACACCTACACATTCCAGCCCCCTGCCGGAAACTACTCCGTGGTGTTCCTGGGCGGCGCTGGACATCAGATCACGATTCAGTCTTCCGACATTTCAAGGTGAAACGACCATGACGTTCAAGCGAAAACTGCTTCAAGCCCTGGCCGCGACGACGCTCACTGGCTTGACCGGCGCTGCACAGGCCCATTTCCAGATGCTCTACGTTGAAGAAACGGCACTGCAACGTGCAGAAAAACTCGAGTTCGCGCTGGTGTTCACCCATCCTTTCTCCGGTGGTCCCACCATGACCATGGATGCACCTAGGGCCTTCAGCCACATCAGTTCCCACGGAGAGGAAAAAATCGACCTGCGCAAATACCTGCGCCCCGTCGAGTGGCAGAGTCGCGACAACCGAACGACGGCCTATCGTGCCTCGATTCCACGGGAATTGGTGCGTTCACTGGGTGACCATATCTTCGTACTCGAACCCGAGCCTTACCTGGAAACCGAGGAAGACGTCTACATCCAACAGTTCACCAAGCTGATCGTGAACGTGGGCGGTGTCCCCGGCAACTGGACAGAACCACAAGGGTTGCCGGTGGAGATCCAGCCGTTGAACAAACCTTATGCCAACTGGACGGGCGGCGTGTTCCGCGCCGTGGTGCTGGCCGATGGCAAGCCTGTTCCATTCGCCGAAGTCGAAATCGAATACGTCAACCATTCCGTTGATCTCGAAAAAAACGCCTTCGGCCAGCAAGACTACGTCACGGCACCCCAGGCTTCATTCAAAGCCCTGAGTACCTACTCGGACGCCCAAGGGATCGTGACCATCGGCCTGCCCCGGGCCGGCTGGTGGGGCATCGCGGCGCTCGACATCGGTGCGACGAAAACCCACAAGGGCAAACCCCTGTCGCAAGACGCAGTGCTATGGGTACAGGCCAGGGACATGAATTGACCAGGCGCCAGCGCAAGCAGCAGGCACATGGTGACAACGCGACACTTGATACAGAAAGGGCCCTGGATTTTCCTCACAGGGCCCGAGCTATCAAACGATCAGATCGTTGGCGTTGAGGGTATTGACACCTGTCAGTTGGATTTCAAAATCCGCGCCCAGATCACCATTGACGTTGCCGTACAGCACCTGGTCGACGAAGCGCAGTTGTCCCGCTGCCGTGAAATCATTCGAATCGATGAAGCTGAACGTGTCGGCAAACGTGGTCAGGAGATTGGCATCGAGTTTCGACAGGTCAATTTTGTCGCCTTGGAGGCCACTGAAGTCGAGAATGACGTCACGAGCACTGCCTTTACCCAACTCGTTCAATGTGCCGAAAACAAACCGGTCGACCCCGGCACCACCCATGAGGGTATCAGTGCCGATACCACCAGCCAGGGTATCGTTGCCAGCACCGCCGTCTATCCTGTCATTCCCTGAACCACCGACCAACACGTTATTGCCGGCGTTACCGCTAATCACGTTATTCAGGACGTTACCGCCGCCGTTGACTTGGGCGTTACCGGTCAGCGTGAGATTTTCCAGATTGGCACCCAGGCTCCAGCTTACGGACGAGAGCACGGTGTC